>NZ_JBHTIU010000039.1:18345-325206 GCF_042677205.1 Paenibacillus residui | reverse complement strand
GCGCGGCGTCGGCGCCGCTTCGGCTGCGCCGGGCGGCGCTGCCGATTCGCGCGGGCGGGCGCAGCAGCGGGTCTATATCAAGATAGACCCGCTGCATGAAGCGCCGCACACGCTCGAATCGCTGCAGAGCCTGCTGCAGGCGCAGCCGGGGCTGCTGCCGGTCGTGCTGTTCTACGAGCGCGAACAGCGAACGGTCATGCTGAGCGAACGATATCGGGTCAAGCCTTCCCCGCTTCTTTTTCAGCAAATTGAAAAGCTCCTAGGCGAAGGAACGGTTAAAGTAAAGTGAAAAAGTAAGGCTTGACCGGGTACGCATTGGAACCATAGTGCCTTAGAGGAATAAGCTTTGCTGACGGCTTCACATGGTTAGTCATCCATACTAATATTAAAGCACTCCAAGGGTCTTTGTCGTTCGCCGTGGCAAAGACTCTTTCTCGTATGATTTCGGTCACGAAATTCCTGCGATAATACATCAATTTATAAGCGATTCAGACACTTATGGAGAAAAGCCTGCGAAAATACATTAATTTCGACATCAATTCACCCGATCACCCTTGGAACGAGAAAAAAAGATGTATTTTAGCAGGCTTTGCTGCGGACACGGGACCCAACGGCTAAAAGCATGCAGAATTGCAGGCTTTTAAACCCTAGATATCAAATAGAGGAAGGTTAGACGCCGACTCTGCTGGTGTGCGGACGGAATACGCTTCGAAGGCCGAACGTTTCTTTGTAGGCCGGATGACTTTCGTGGTATAGTAAAAAAGAACTAAGCTGCGCGAAAGCTCTCTCCGTTTTAAAGTAATAATACAGGCTGTTGAGAAAAATAGCTCGCGGAGCATGTCTGTTAGTTGTACGATTATTCGCGGCATTCGCATGTCTGTTCGAAGACCATGAATGATTTCGTACAAAACGTACTCGTTCGCATTCATCCGTCGTGCATTTGTATCTCTTTAGAGTAAAGTAGACGATTTCTCAACAACCTGAAAAATTCCTTTTTATTTCTTTGCTTCGGCGGTGTTGGCCAAAGGGAGAATGGGATTGAGTTGCCCGATAGTATTCCGGGGATTGGCAAACCGGCCGCAACCTTGGAATGAGCATAGGATGAAAGTTAAGATTTCGTTCACACCTGTGTCCAATAATTGTCCATTTTCATGTTTTCTCACGCTTTCCCGCGTATTTATAACGGTTCCATCGGCTCCAGGGCGACTTGTCTTTGTTGCTATAAAAAGACGGGTTATGGTATCATTAATCCATTGTATAGGCTATATGAAGCAGGAGTTAGGGAGGTTATCGGCCATGTGGACAGTTATTTATATCGCTCCGACGGCCAAAATAGCGGATCGCATAAAGGAGAAGCTGACGGAAGAAGGGTTCCTCGTTCAAGTTCGGGCCATCAGCTTAACCAAGAATCAGTATGAAATTTTGGTTCCGGAAGGAGAACTGGAGGAAGTTCAGGAAGTTCTTAATTCCATTCTGCATCGGTAATCATCCTGCTGAAATTAACGCCTGGTGAGGTGTAAACGTGCTAAAGGATTTTTTTTACAAGAAAAAAAAGTACGCCACAATTCCTTCTGAAAGGGCAAAAAAGGAAATTCCCGAAGGAATCGCTAATAAATGCCCTAAGTGCGGTGCGATTCAATTCAGCACGGAGCTGGAAAAGAACCTGAAGGTCTGCGCTTCCTGCGGTTATCATTTTATCTTAAACGGTATGGAACGGATACAGATGACCCTGGATGACGGACGTCTGTTTGAATTTGACAGTGATATGATTTCGGCCGATCCACTTGAATTCCCGGGGTATCCCGAGAAGGTCGGAAAGATGATCGAGAAGACGGGCAGCAAGGATGCGGTCATTACCGGAGAAGGAACGATCGGGGGTTATCCCGTCGTTATTTGTGTGATGAGCTTTGATTTTTTCAGCGGAACGCTTGGCAGTGTGGTTGGAGAGAAGATCACCCGGGCGATCGAAGTGGCCATGCAGAAGAAGTACCCGTTGATTATTTTTTCCACTTCCGGAGGGGCCCGCATGCAGGAGAGCATATTGGCTCTTATGCAAATGGCCAAAACCAGTGCCGCTCTAAGCAAGTTTCACGAGCAAGGCGGTCTTTATATCTCCGTACTTACAGAACCGACCTTGGGCGGGGTAAGCGCCAGCTTTGCCATGCTCGGCGATTATGTGTTGGCCGAACCGGGAGCCATTATCGGTTTTGCCGGAAGAAGGGTCATTGAACAGACGATTCGGCAGAAGCTTCCAGACAATTTCCAGACGGCTGAGTTCAATCTGCAGCACGGTCAGTTGGATAAAGTAGTTCATCGGAAAGAATTGAGGACGGTTTTGACGCAAATTTTGGACATGCACACGGTGAAGGAGGTGTCTTCCGATGGCAGGTGATTTGCCGTTTGAGCAGCCTCTGGCGGAATTGCGTGCGAAAATTGAAGAGCTGCGCAGGTTTGGCAGCGACAAGAATATCGATTTCACCGAAGAAATTATGCGGTTGGAAGAAAGATATGCGCGGCTGGAGGAAGAAATCTACACCGAAATTTCCGTGCAGCAGAAGCTGCAAATTGCCCGTTTTCCCATGCGGCCAACCACCCTGGATTACATACAGAACGTATTTACCGATTTTCTGGAGCTTCATGGGGACCGTTTGTACCGGGATGATTTGGCCATCGTCGGAGGACTGGCGAAGCTTAACGGTGTGCCGGTTACAGTGGTCGGCCATCAGAAAGGCAAGGACACCAAGGATAACATCGCCCGTAATTTCGGCATGCCCCATCCCGAAGGCTTTCGCAAGGCGCTTCGCCTGATGCAGCAGGCCGACAAGTTCAAGCGGCCGATTATAACCTTCATTGATACGAGCGGTGCTTATCCCGGAGGAGCGGCGGAAGAACGGGGACAAGCTGAAGCCATTGCGCGGAATCTGAGAGAAATGGCATCTTTCAAGGTGCCTATTATTTGTGTGGTCATCGGAGAAGGCGGCAGCGGGGGAGCATTGGCACTGGGCGTCGGTAACCGTGTGCTGATGCTTGAGCATGCCATCTATTCGGTCATTTCGCCGGAAGGTGCCGCTTCCATTCTGTTTAAAGACAGCACCAAGGCGCTGCAGGCAGCGGAAACGATGAAAATTACGGCCCAGGATATTTTGAAACTTGGAGTAATCGATGAAATCATCCCCGAGCCCAAGGGGGGAGCGCATCGCAATCTGGAGGAGCAATCCAGGAACATCAAAGAAATGCTTTGGAAACATCTCGAGGAGCTTGTCGCATTATCCGCGGACGAGCTACGGGAGGACCGCTATCGCAAATTCCGCTCGATAGGAGAAGTAGCCTTGTATCAGAATGGCTGACCGGAAATCATGGGAAGCGCCTATAAACACCATATTTCTATCTTTTATAGTCATCCTTGGCGGCAGTATTTAACTGCGGAGGATTGTTGAACTTACAGGAGGAACAGAACTATGCGTAAAGCTAAAATTGTATGTACGATCGGACCGGCCAGCGAAGCACCGGAAATGCTTGGCAAATTGATGCAGGCGGGAATGAATGTGGCCCGTCTTAATTTCTCTCATGGGGATTTCGAGGAGCATGGGGCGAGAATTCGCAATATCCGCGAAGTGTCAAAGCGGTTGAACAAGAACGTTGCGCTGCTTCTTGATACGAAAGGGCCGGAGATTCGGATCGGCAAGCTTGCGGAAGAACCGATTGAACTCGTGCAGAATGAGCGTATAGTGCTTACTACCGAGGAAATTCTGGGGGATAAGCATCGCATCTCCGTAACGTACAAGGATCTGCCTTCCGATGTTTCCATCGGCTCCACCATTCTGATTGACGATGGGTTGGTCGGGCTGGAAGTAGTGGGGATCCGCGGCACCGAGATCGAGTGCGTCATTGTTAACGGCGGACAAATCAAGAGCAAGAAGGGCGTCAATGTACCGGGAGTGAGTACGTCCCTACCGGGAATTACCGAGAAGGACGCCAACGATATTGTGTTCGGGATCGAGCAGGGGGTAGATTTCATCGCAGCTTCTTTCGTTCGTAAAGCAAGTGACGTGATGGAAATTCGCGAGCTGCTGGAGAAGCATAATGCCAGCCATATTCAAATCATATCCAAGATTGAGAATAGGGAAGGCGTAGAGAATCTGGATGAAATTCTGGAGGTATCGGACGGTCTGATGGTCGCCCGTGGGGACCTTGGGGTGGAAATCCCGGCCGAAGAAGTGCCGCTGGTCCAGAAGATGATGATCCGAAAATGTAACGAGGCAGGCAAGCCGGTTATTACCGCTACGCAAATGCTGGATTCGATGCAGCGGAATCCGCGCCCTACACGTGCAGAGGCGAACGATGTCGCCAATGCCATTCTGGATGGATCGGATGCGGTTATGCTGTCCGGAGAGACGGCCGCGGGCAAATATCCGGTGGAATCGGTAGAGACCATGGCACGGATAGCCGAAAAAGCGGAAACGGCCTTAAATCACAAAGAAATTCTCGAGAGACAGCGTAAAGCCCAACAAGTCACGGTTACGGAATCTATCAGTCAAGCGGTGGCCAATTCTGCGCTGGATCTGCAAGCCAAAGCGATTATTACACCGACGGAAAGCGGTTATACAGCCAGAATGGTTGCCAAGTACCGTCCGAAGTCGCCGATCGTAGCCTATACTCCTTCAGAGCAAACTATGCGTAAGCTGTCTCTGGTATGGGGGGTTATTCCGGTTCTGGGGCATAAGGCTAAAACGACCGACGAAATGATCGAATTCGGAATTGAAGGCGGTATGAAGGAAGGTCTTTTCCGGCTTGGTGATCTGGTGATTATTACTGCAGGCTTGCCGGTTGGACAGTCCGGAACGACCAATCTTATTAAGGTTCATCATGTCGGACAGCTGATTGCCAAAGGCCAGGGTTTGGGAACGCAATGCTCCACCGGCCAAATCGTAACCGCCCGCACTCCTGAAGAAGCGAATGCCAAGATGACGGAAGG
The DNA here is from genome assembly GCF_042677205.1 of Paenibacillus residui. Taxonomy (NCBI): domain Bacteria; kingdom Bacillati; phylum Bacillota; class Bacilli; order Caryophanales; family Paenibacillaceae; genus Paenibacillus; species Paenibacillus residui. Next base: position 320,231 of record NZ_JBHTIU010000039.1, on the reverse strand, counting down.
CTCTATTCTGGTTGCCGTATCGACCGATAAGGAATACATGCCTGCGATTGAGAAGGCGTCCGCGGTGATTACGGAGACCGGGGGAATTACTTCACATGCCGCTGTTGTCTGCCTGAGCTTGGGCATCCCGGTTATTGTAGGAGTCGAGAATGCGTTTGAAGTGCTGCATGACGGATTGGAAGCAACCGTTTATGCCGAGATGGGCTTCATTTACTCCGGCAAGGCCAACGTCATATAGGTCGATGGAAACACGCCTGGGAAAGGGCGTGTTTTTGCCGTGCTTCGTGGTGAGATTGACTTCGTTATAAGAAGACATGCACTTTTGATTGTCTTTTCTTATAGTGTAAATGAGTCTGGAGATGGGGCTTAACATGAAAGTTACCCGTGACTCAAACCGGCTGTCGTATGCTGCGTATAAACCTGCTTGAGCGTTACAATTCCTACAGGAGGTGGTCCAATGAATCGATGGCACGTTCATTCCATCCGTGTCCGGTATGAGGAAACGGATCAAATGGGGGTTGTCTATCATGCAAACTATTTGACATGGTTTGAAATCGGCCGAACGGAAATGATAAGAGAGACGGGTTTTACATACCGTGAGTTGGAAGCCAACCGTCTTCTGCTTCCGCTCGTTGAAGCTTCCATGAAGTTCAAGCAGCCCGCAAGATATGACGATGAAGTAGCGATTTATACACGTATGGCGGATGTGACCCCCATCTCTATTGTATTCGAGTCGCAAGTCCGCAGAGCAGAGGGGGGTGAAGCGGAGAGTGGGAGGCAGGCGGATGTCGATGACCAGCCTGAAGGAGAGCTGTTGGTCAGCGGCATGACCAAGCATATTTGGGTCAATCCGGAATGGAAGCCGGTCCGGCTTGACCGGCAATTTCCCGAGCTATATGAACGGCTGCCTGTAAATCGGTAGAAAGGAAGATGCGGATGCTCAGATGGATAATCGTTCTGCTGATAGTCGTTCCCGCTTTGGAAATTTGGGGAATTCTTTCGGTCGGAAGATGGATTGGCGGCTGGCAAACGTTTCTTTTGATCGTCCTGACCGGACTGATCGGAGCTTATCTGGCCAAGAGAGAAGGGCGTAAGGTGTGGGAATACGCACAGCACCAAATGTCTCTCGGCTACAGTCCGACAGCTTCGATACTCGATGGCATTATCATTTTTGTCGGAGGAGTTTTTCTTCTTGCCCCCGGTTTTATAACGGATATCATTGGCTTGATCCTTCTGCTTCCATTTACTCGCCCGGTTGTCAAGCGCTGGCTCTATTATTGGCTGGAGAAGCAAATCCGGAATGGAAAATTCACCTTTATCATCCGCAGGTAAATGGAAGAATTAGAGCCGGTAAGATGATAATAAGATTTCAAGCTTTTTATACTCGAAATCAAAAAAGACTTTAATTGGTATCTGACTTGTATTAAAATTTGTTTATGGTACCGATAATGAACTTTTATAGCCCCACTGTTCACTTCTTCGACAAAATCCTTTATGATAAAAGGAGTTAGAGAAGTACAACACTTGTGAAATAAAATATTTATTGCAAACAAAGGAGAGAGATAGGGATGACGGCGACAAAAGGCCTGGAAGGAATCGTCGCAACTACTTCCTCAATAAGCTCAATTATTGATGGTGTGCTGACCTACCGCGGGATCAATATCGACGATTTGGCGGAGAAGGCAACCTTTGAAGAAGTTGTCTATTTGCTTTGGTACGGGAAGCTTCCGAACCAAGCGGAGCTGGATCAGCTACATAGGGATTTGAGTGCTAACAGCAGCGTCCCGAGCGAAGTGATTGAGCAAATCAAGCTGTACCCGAAAAACACGAACTCCATGGCTGCTCTAAGGTCCGCCGTGTCGAGCCTTGCGCTCTATGACAACGAGGCTAACGACATGAGTAAAGAAGCGAATGTACGCAAAGCGATTCGCTTGCAGGCACAGCTGCCTACTCTGATTGCCGCTTTCGCAAGAATCCGGGAAGGCCAGGAGCCGATCGCCCCGAAATCCGGTGCCTCCATTGCAGAGAATTTCTTGTATATGCTGACTGGCGAACAGCCTGATCCAATAGCGGTAAATGCCCTGGATAAAGCCCTTGTTCTCCATGCAGATCACGAGTTGAACGCATCGACATTCGCTGCCCGCGTAACGGTAGCCACTCTGTCCGATATTTATTCCGGGGTGACCTCGGCAATCGGCGCATTGAAGGGACCTCTTCACGGGGGGGCCAACGAGGCGGTTATGGCTATGCTTGAAGAAGTGGGCTCGATCGACAATGTCGAGAGCTATGTTAACCGCAAGCTGGAGAATAAAGAGAAGCTGATGGGATTTGGTCACAGGGTCTACAAGAATGGAGATCCCCGTGCCAAGCATCTGATGAAAATGTCCAAGGAACTGGGCAAAATTACGAACAATATGAAGTGGTACGATATGTCGGTCAAGATGGAAGAAATGGTTACCCGTTTGAAGGGACTCAAGCCGAATGTCGATTTCTATTCCGCTTCTGTTTATACTTCACTCGGCATTCCGAGAGATCTGTTTACGCCGATTTTTGCCATTAGCCGGACATCGGGCTGGACAGCTCATATTCTGGAACAATACGATAACAATCGTCTGATTCGTCCTCGTGCGGAATATACAGGCCCGGTGGGCACGCCGTACGTACCGATCGAGCAGCGTTAATAATTTACAGAGTGCAATCTGCGCTCCAGACCTTACGGGCCGTGCGAATCGTACCGAAACGCCTTCCCGTTTATCCGTACGTTCTCGACCGGTTTACTCTGCTAATACATTAAAGAGGAGGAAATAAAATCATGGCTCAATTCGAACAATTTTCCCTGCCGACCGAAGGCGAGAAGATTACTATTAAAGACAGCGTACTTCAGGTACCTAACAACCCGATCATTCCTTTTATCGAAGGAGATGGCACGGGACGCGATATTTGGCGGGCTTCCAAGCGTGTTCTGGACGCCGCTGTAGAGAAAGCTTACAAAGGCGAGAAGAAGATCGCATGGTATGAAGTATATGCAGGGGAGAAAGCATTCAACAAGTTCAATTCCTGGCTCCCTAACGATACTTTGACGGCTATCCGTGAATATATCGTTGCTATCAAAGGTCCTCTGACTACTCCGATCGGCGGCGGTATTCGTTCTTTGAACGTGGCGCTTCGTCAGGAGCTGGATTTGTATGTTTGCCTTCGTCCGGTACGTTATTTCAATGGAGTTCCTTCTCCGGTTAAACGCCCTGATCTTGTTGATATGGTTATTTTCCGGGAGAATACGGAAGATATTTATGCCGGAATCGAGTATAAGGAAGGCACACCGGAAGTTAAGAAAGTGATCGAGTTTCTGCAGAAAGAAATGGGAGTTAACAAAATCCGTTTCCCGGAAACGTCCGGTATCGGAATCAAGCCTGTTTCCAAGGAAGGATCTTCCCGCCTGATCCGTGCGGCGATTGAGTATGCTCTGCAGCATGGACGCAAGAGCGTTACTTTGGTGCACAAAGGCAACATCATGAAGTTTACAGAAGGAGCCTTCAAGAACTGGGGCTACGAGCTGGCGGAGCAAGAGTTCGGTGATAAGGTGTTCACTTGGGCCGAGTATGATCGCATCAAGGAAGAGAAAGGCACCGACGCTGCTAACGAAGCTCAGAAAGCGGCAGAAGCTGCCGGCAAGATCATCGTGAAGGACGCTATTGCCGATATTGCTCTGCAGCAGGTGCTGACCCGTCCGACCGATTTCGATGTCATCGCTACTCTTAATTTGAACGGGGACTATCTGTCTGACGCTTTGGCTGCACAAGTTGGAGGAATCGGAATTGCACCGGGAGCGAATATTAACTATGTAACCGGACATGCTATTTTCGAAGCCACCCATGGTACGGCGCCTAAGTATGCGGATAAAGACGTAGTTAATCCGGGATCGGTTATTCTGTCCGGAGTTATGATGCTGGAGCATCTTGGCTGGCAAGAAGCGGCTAACCTGATTTACAAAGGTATGGAGACCGCTATTAATAACAAAACGGTTACCTATGACTTTGCCCGCCTGATGGAAGGCGCGACTGAAGTGAAATGCTCCGAGTTCGCGGATGAAATTATCAAGCATCTTGGATAAGTTAGACGCAGTTAATCTTTTAGAGCCCGTTTCTTAAGAAACGGGTTCCCCAATTTATGAAATCTCCACATAAATCTCTGAGTGAAAGGATCTGTTATCCATGGCTATCCGTCGCAAAAAGCTGTCTGTTATCGGTGCCGGTTTCACTGGAGCTACTACTGCATTAATGCTTGCCCAGAAAGAATTGGGCGACGTCGTACTTCTCGATATTCCCCAACTGGAGAATCCGACCAAAGGAAAGGCACTGGACATGTTGGAAGCAAGCCCGGTACAAGGATTCGACAGCAACATTATCGGTACTTCCAATTATGAAGACACCGCTAATTCCGACATTGTCATCATTACAGCAGGTATTGCCCGCAAGCCCGGCATGAGCCGTGATGATTTGGTCAATACCAATGCCGGAATTATGAAATCGGTTTGTGAGAATGTTAAAAAATACAGTCCGGAATCGATCGTCATCATTCTAAGCAACCCGGTGGATGCTATGACTTATGTGGCCTATCAGACATTGGGCTTTCCGAAGAACCGCGTGATCGGTCAATCCGGAGTTCTGGATACCGCCCGCTACTGCACGTTCATTGCACAGGAGCTTAATGTATCGGTTGAGGACGTTCGCGGATTCGTATTGGGAGGACACGGTGACGATATGGTTCCGCTGGTCCGTTATTCCAATGTTGGCGGAATTCCGATTGAGAAGCTGATTCCCGCGGACCGGATCGAAGCGATCGTCCAACGGACCCGTACCGGCGGCGGAGAAATCGTTAACCTGCTCGGCAACGGCAGCGCCTACTACGCACCGGCTGCATCCCTTGTTCAGATGACAGAAGCCATCGTTAAGGACAAGAAACGCATCCTGCCGGCGATTGCCCTCCTTGAGGGGGAATACGGCTATGACAATCTGTTCATGGGCGTTCCGACGATTCTGGGTGGAGACGGAATCGAGAAAGTGTTCGAGCTTGAATTAACTGCCGAAGAGAAAACGGCGCTTGACAAATCCGCTGATTCGGTACGCAATGTAATTAAAGTCGTGGAAGGCAACTGATGATTCAAGCTGTTCCGGTATGGCTCACTGCTCCGGGGCAGCTTTTTTCCATTAAGCTTCATCCGGCCACAATTTCCTATGCCCTCGTATAGCACGAACCTTTGGCTATATTGTGTCCGGCAAGTAAAAAATGTGCAGTCCGCCCTTGGGACAAGTTGTAAGCCTGACAGGCATTTAGTATACTGATAGAGTACATAACTCAAACATTCAATAGGAGGGCTTTCATGGTCAGTTTTATTTTATTTCTGCACCTGTTAGGCTCCATTGGGATGGGATTTTATCTGCTCTTTCCTTTTCTTCTGATGAAAAAAGGGGAGGAAGGTTTGGCTCAGACGGTTGGCAATTATAATACGGCAAACCGGGTAGGGCAGATATTGCTGCTCGTCCAGTTTTTGACCGGAGGATACATGATTTCCCAAGCCAGTTATTCTACGGCCTGGATGATCGTCGTTATTCTGCTCGTCGTCGTTATCGGCGGTCTAACCGGCATGTTGGGCAAGAAGTTGAAGTCGGCTCGGGAGGCTCTCAGCTCCGGCAAGGCTGCGGCCGAAGCGGGAATGGGAGAGGTGCAAACATTTTCCTGGCTGATTGCCCTGAGCTTCCTTGTCATGATCATCCTGATGAGTTACCCATTCTAAGGAAAGAAAAACGCTGGAGAGCCAGTCCTATTCGGACAGCTCGTCCAGCGTTTTTTCGAAGCTGGGTGCCAAATGCTCAAGGAAATACCGGACCTCCGGCAGATCAAGCTCTATCATAGACTGCTCAATCTGTTTCTTGGCAACGGCGAACTCCCGGTTTCCCGTAGACAGCTCCGTCACACATTTGATATATGCATCCAACAGGTCAGCCGCCTTGACCATGACCCGCAGTTCTTCATCCTGTCCGCCTTCCAGCAAAGGACGGTAAGCATCCTTCAACTGAGGGGGCATCATGGACAGCAGCTTCTTGGAAGCGTGCCGCTCGATCTCGCGGAAGCTGGACAAGATGTCCTCGTTCTGATGCTTGACTGGTGTCGGGATATCGCCGGTAAACACCTCAGCCGCGTCATGGAACAGTGCCATGGATACGGCCTTGTCCACCGGCAAGCTTCGCCCGTAAACCTCGTTGGCAATCGTACAGAGCACATGGGTCAGCATCGCCACATGAAAGGAATGCTCCGCCACGTTCTCGCTTACGACATTGCGCATCAGACTCCATCGTTTAATATATCTTAGCCGGTACATATACGCGAAAAAATGGGAGTCCATAAGCCCCTCCTTTCCCCAACCCTTCCAACTTGATTATCCGCCAGACGTTCCCGCACATCATGACTCAAACAATAGCTTCTCGATATCGCTCCACCTGGCATAGGCTTTGCCCTCGATAACCTGAACGGGTTGTCCGATCGTTAAGCTGTTATTCTGGTGAAGAACGGTACGACTCCCGGGACGAAGCTTCCATTCTCTGCCTTCATAACGAATAACGATCAGCCCCTCGCTATCCTCAGCTACTTCACCGCCCCAGTTCTCAACCATTTCCCTGAGCGGAATACGGTCATAGTTATGATGAACTGCCTGAATCTGGTTCTGAATCGATTTGTGCAGCTTAGCCGGCGAAATGTACGGGCCCCCCGCATTAATTCTTGGAATCGCGAGCCTGTCGGTCTGCCGTGTAGCCATTCCGGGTGCGATCGTGAATGCATACTCAATTCCCGCTGATTGCAGCGCCTCTGCCGCATCCCGATCATAGATTCCGAAAGGATAAGCCAAGGAATCGATAGGCGACGGGTTAACCTGCTCCAGTACCGATCGGCAGGTTCTGGTGTCGGCCATTATCCGCTGCCGGTAATCCTCTTCGCTCTCCCGCTTGCCGCTATCCAGATCCAGTCTTGCTGTTAACAGCGCCTGGCCATCCACTTTGTCATGCAAGGCATGAGTATGACATTGCACCTCAATCCTGCCGGGGGCTGCGGTGATCATTTCCGCAATTTGCTGTTGGGACATTGCCGGAATATAGCTCGCTTGCGGATTTAACGTGTCCTTCGTAATGGCGAAATTAACCGCAGGAATATTCAATTGGGATAATACAGGATAAGCATTGCTGTAGAAGCTCTCATATCCGTCGTCAAAGGTGACCAGCACGGCGTTGTCGGGGACGGGGCCGCCGGCTAAGTACTGTTTGAATTGATCGAGTGTAATAAATTGGTAGCCCTGTTGCTGTAAATAGGTCAATTGCCTCTGAAAAAGATCAACCGTGATCGTGCCGGAGCTTTGTATGGTGTCATCGACGTGATGATACATGATGACAGCGACCTGTTCGCGGTACATAGTATTCGGCTGATAGGCTGATAGAGAAGAGACCAATAAGGTCAAGCCGATAATCGTAACAAACAAGCTGCGAACAAAGAATTTAATCATTTCCATTCTCCTTACTTTGGCAGATACCTTATCAGTATATCAATTTAATTATCAACATACTATATTGTCATAAACATTTGCTATGCCAAAAGCAAGTCAATAATATTTTATCGAATGATAAGCATTTAGATTGATTCATTATTGATGAATAATAAAAACTATACCTATTAAAAGGTTCGGTATTAAAGATTAAATTTAGTAAAGATACATTGATTAATTCCTGTGAACGATGTTTAATGCACTTCAGGCAGCAAATTAGCGCTACTATGGAAAGGAAGAGTGAGTTGGGATAATGGAAACCTACCGATTGGGTTTTGATAAGCGCAGGTATATTTATTACGAGGAAGTGAGGGGATGTAGCAAAGTTTGACGGAAATCTGAGGAAAAGGAGCGATTTGGTTGTGCATAGCTTGACTGCGGTGATGAGTAAAATTTGCATTCAGAATTACTGTAGGGAGTACTGAAAGTCTTTATGAGCAAGCGCCACATTTCGCTTTTGATCGTGTGAAACTTGTGAGAGTCAATAATATCATTTAAAGGTGGTTTTAATCTCAGGCCATCTAAATTGATAAATTGTCGCCGATCTCCTTATACGCCTACGCTCTGGGATCGACGACAATGAATATTTTGGGAACTAACCGTTGGATCTAGATGATGTTTTTTGCATGGTTAAGATTCTATAACAATAGCAGGAATTATTATATTATCGATATTTATGGACAGTGCCAAAAGCTATCGCATGGTGGCAATGGACATTCAGAGAAAAATCCCATACAGTAATCATCGCTATTCGGTGAGACGGTAGATAAATTAAAAACTAATGCAGTAATAACAAATAACCCAGCTAATTTTTTCATTCTTTTCACCTCCTATTTCCAAAATATTACATTTTATTATATCAAACATTCGATATATGTCAAGGTCAGATGATGCCGAGGAACACTATTACGCTGTTTTCAGATGGAATACAACTTAACTGTTTTTCTATAGAGTTTATAGATAGAACTGACTCTCTCATATTATTTCTAATTTTTAAATAAATTTGGGTAAGCAGGAAATCAAATTGGATTGACTAGATTTTTGAAAATAGGCCAAATTCGCACTTGTCAACTTTGAAATCCAACTAGACAAATGGGACGTTTCCAAAGGCATTGCAAACTAAAGCTGATCGATTCGACAGGAGTAAGATTGCTCTCATCCTTTCTAACTGGGCCTATTAGGAATTACTGAATTTCTTCTAATGAGGAAAATCCGTGAGAAAGAATGATCATTCGACTCTCCCGTAATATGATATAATTATAAGCGTGTGTTCTATCGTGAAGTTTCATTGCAAAACAGGAGAGGAGTCTTAATCACATGCGGCATTTTCAAGAGAGCGTGTACCGACTAATCGTAGAAACGTCAACTAACTTGCCGGGGGATGTCCGTCAAGCGATTCGCAAGGCCCGCGAGCTGGAGGATAAAGGGACCCGGGCGGCCTTGTCTCTGTCTACCATTGCCAATAATATTGAAATGGCGGAGTACAATGTTTCCCCTATTTGTCAGGATACGGGGATGCCTACTTTTATTATCCACGTTCCGGTCGGAGCCAATCAGATAGTAATGAAGCAGCAAATTTATGAAGCCGTGAAGCGGGCGACTCAGGACAGCAAGCTGCGTCCGAATTCCGTTGATTCGCTGACCGGAGCGAACAGCGGCGATAATCTCGGGCCGGGAACGCCGGTCATTCATTTCGAGCAATGGGAAAGAGACGATATCGAGATGAAGCTGATCTTGAAGGGCGGCGGCTGCGAGAATAAAAATATTCAATACAGCCTTCCTGCTGAGCTGGAAGGTGTCGGCAAAGCCGGGCGCGATCTGGACGGTATTCGCAAATGTATTATGCATGCCGTTTATCAGGCGCAAGGACAGGGCTGCAGCGCGGGCTTTATCGGCGTGGGCATCGGCGGCGACCGCACGACCGGCTATGAGCTGGCCAAGCAGCAGCTGTTCCGCAGGGTGGATGATGTGAATCCGGTCAAGGAGCTGCGCCAATTAGAAGAGTACGTGATGGAGAATGCAAACAAGCTCGGCATCGGGACGATGGGCTTCGGCGGCGAAGTGACACTGCTCGGATGCAAAATTGGAGTGATGAACCGGCTGCCGGCCAGCTTCTTCGTTTCCGTAGCCTACAACTGCTGGGCTTATCGCCGTCAAGGGGTTATTCTGGATGCCTCTACGGGCGAGATCAAAGAATGGCAATACTCGGCCGGTGAGAAGGTGGATGTGACCTTGGGCGAAGCGGAAAGCGCCGCAGCGGATCAAGGCGGGGAGCGCCGTCAGGTCGTTCTTCAGACGCCCATCACCGAGGAACAAATTCGCGAGCTGCGGGTAGGCGACGTCGTTGTCATTAACGGTCTGATCCATACCGGCCGCGATGCTTTGCACAAGTATCTGATGGATCATGATTCGCCTGTCGATTTGAACGGATCCGTTATTTACCATTGCGGACCGGTTATGCAGAAGGATGAGAACGGCGAGTGGCATGTGAAGGCTGCCGGACCGACAACGAGTATTCGGGAAGAGCCTTATCAAGGGGATATTCTGAAGAAATTCGGAATCCGCGCCGTAATCGGCAAAGGCGGAATGGGGCCGAAGACGCTTAAGGCTCTGCAGGAGCATGGAGCCGTCTACCTCAATGCCATCGGCGGGGCGGCGCAATATTACGCACAATGTCTGAAGAAGGTGGAAGGCGTAGACTTCATGGAGTTCGGTATTCCGGAAGCGATGTGGCACCTGCAGACGGAAGGCTTCGCTGCCATTGTTACGATGGATTCTCATGGAAACAGCCTGCATGCCGACGTGGAGAAAGATTCTCTCGAGAAGCTTGCTCAGTTCAAGGAGCCGGTTTTCAAATAAATGATATTCGAATCTTATTATATTTAAAAAAGGTGGTCGGGCAGAGCGTTCTGTCCGACTTTTTTTCGGATTCTATTTACAGTTGCGGGACACCCGACTTTATTTCTTTACAATTTCTCAACAATCGGATTTGTCGGGTTCGGTGGATTTTCGCGGCAGCTCGGGTTACGATAAAGCTATCTAGTCATGGACAGCCATCTTGCGCGGAGGAACGAAGAGATGAATAAATTCAGAACCCGATTGACGGTTATTTTTATCATTATGATTGGCTTGTCGGTAACGGCAGCGGGAATTCTGGCTGCCAAGCTGCAGGAAAACACCTATATTCAAGCCCAGCGTGAAAATATGGAGAGAGAGCTGCATCTCATCGTGTCGACCTTTGATTGGGTGGCTTCGGGGACGGATGAGGAATTGATACGGCTATACAACGAGCGGATCAGCCAGCTCAAGCAGTCGGCGGATGCCCGGATTACGGTCATTCGGGCGGACGGCCGGGTGTTGGGGGACTCGGATCACGATCCCTTGACCATGGATAACCATCTGGACCGGGAAGAGGTGCAGGAGGCGATCCGATCCGGCTCGGGACATTCTATCCGCTACAGCGATACTTTAGGCCATAATATGCTGTACGTGGTCATTGCGAGCGATGCTTCGGATCAGCCTTTCGGGTATATCCGGATGGCCAGAGATTTGAGCGTTGTCGAATCCTCCCTGCGCAAGCTATGGTTATTCTTGGGCGGCGGTCTGGCCGTATTGTTTCTATTGGCAGGTGTGATCTCCTATCGATTGGCTCATAATATGACCAGACCTTTGGAGAAGATTATCAGGGTAGCGCAGCAAATCTCGCACCGTGATGCCCGATCCCGGGTAACCGTCACCCGCAATGACGAGATTGGAATGCTGGGCCGCGCCATCAACACGATGGCGGACAGTCTGCAGAGGCAGGTTCACCGGATTCAAGAGAATGAAAGCCGCCTGAAGAGCGTTCTGGACAACATGCCGAGCGGGGTGATGATGGCCGATCTAAGCGGCAAAATCGTGCTGTTGAACCGTGCGGTGGAGGATATTCTCGGATTCGCGGCGGAAGAGCTGCGAGGCACGGTATATACCGAAGCCAAGCTGCCGTTCGAGCTGAAGCAGATGATCCGGGAATGCTTGGAAACTCATGACCCGATTCATGATGAAATGATCGTCTATTTTCCAGAGGAGCGGATTTTGGAGGCGAATATCAGTCCGATGGCGCGGAACGACGAAGAATGGTCCGGAATTCTCATCGTGCTGCATAACATGACTGCGGTCCGCAGGCTGGAACGGATGCGGAGCGAATTTGTCGCCAACGTTTCCCATGAATTGAAAACACCGGTCGCCGCGGTCAAAGGCTTTGCCGAAACACTGCTGGCGGGAGCCATGGATGATAAAGAGACGGCCAAGTCGTTCCTGCAGATTATCTATGATGAGAGCGAACGCCTTAACCGGTTGATCGGCGATATTCTCGAATTGTCCAAAATCGAGTCACGACGGATTCCGCTGCAGTTCTCTCCCATTGAGATGGAGCATTTTGTGGAGCAGACTGTTCATGTCGTCAGTGCGGAAGCGGACAAAAGGGGGATTCGCCTCGAATCCTCGGTTCCGCCGAACTTGTTCCTGGAGGCGGATGAAGACAGGCTGAGACAGATCATGATCAATCTTCTGTCTAACGGGATTAATTACACCCCGGAAGGGGGAAGGGTCAGAATAGACGTCGAGCCCGTTGAACAGGAAGAGGGTCCCGAAAGCTATGAACGGGTAAGAATAACGATAAGCGATACCGGAATCGGCATTCCGAAAAAAGACCTTCCCCGCATCTTCGAACGCTTCTACCGGGTAGATAAGGCCCGTTCGAGAAGCTCGGGAGGTACCGGGTTGGGGCTGTCCATTGTCAAGCATTTGGTCGAGCTTCATAAGGGGACGATTTCCGTAGAAAGCGATGCGGGACTTGGCTCCCGGTTTACTATCGAGCTGCCGGTTATTCATGATTCCTGAACCCGGCTTAACAAAACAATGCCGTTCAAGCTATAATGGAATCAGTTGGACGTTTGACGAATGGGGGATGGGTTCTGGAATGACTCATAAAATATTAATCATAGAAGATGAACCCACGCTGGCCAGACTGCTGTCCTACAATCTGTCGCAGGAAGGCTATGAGGTTCAATTGGCGGACCACGGCAGTGAAGGGTTGAGGACAGCGCTGCACGGTTTGCATGATTTGATCGTCCTCGATATTATGCTGCCGGGGATGAACGGCTTCGAAATTTTGTCCAGGCTTCGCCAGCACGGAATTCGTACGCCGATCATCATATTGACCGCCCGCAACGCGGAAGAAGAGGTTGTTCAGGGCCTGAAGTATGGCGCGGACGATTACATTACGAAGCCTTTCGGAGTCGCGGAGCTATTGGCCAGGGTGTCAGCTGTGCTGCGGAGGACCGGGAATGAGGGCTCCGGCGTCAGCCAGGAAAATAACGGGGAGAAGATAATCCGCGTGGGAGAGTTGGCCATCTACCCGGAGAAATATGAGGTGGTCCTGCACGGGGAGCCTATCACCCTTCGTCCGAAGGAATTCGAAGTGCTGCTGTATTTGGTGCAGAGGCCGGGGGTCGTCATTACCCGCGATGATCTGATGAATGCCGTATGGGGCTTCGATTACATCGGAGGACAGCGAACGGTTGACGTCCATGTCAGCTCCTTGCGCAAGAAGCTTGAGATGAATCAGCAATCGGTACAGATTGAATCCATTCGCGGTGTCGGCTATAAATTAGTCGCCCGAAAAGAGAAGACCCACTGAGTATTTCCACACAAAGTACTGACGAACTTCTCCAAGAAGCGAGGCCGATAATAATAGCATAAGTACACTTAATTTACCACGTTATTGGAGAAATGTTCCATTTTTAAACTCCGAATCCGTTGGAGTGCGGACGGAATAAGCTGCGAAGGCATACGTCACTGTATGGGCTTATGTTATGCCCGCAATGGGATGGATCTATTAAGAGATGCAGGCAAGATCATGGTTGAAGGTATTTTTAAATAGAGGAGGCCGTGATGATGCGTAAATTGCGATGGGGTGTACTGGGAACCGGTAAGATTATTTCCAAGGCGGGAGTGGCCATTCACAAGGCCGCGAATAGCGAATGGTTAGGCATAGCCGGACGCCATGCTGAAACGGGGCGGGAGGCCGCGGAGAAATACGGGCTCGAACACCGGTACAACAGCTACCGGGAATTGATCGAAGATCCGGACATTGATGCGGTCTATATTGCTTTATTAAATCATCTACATAAAGAATGGGCGATTGATGCGCTGCAAGCGGGGAAGCACGTGCTGCTGGAGAAGCCGTTCACGCTAAATGCACGGGAAGCGAAGGAAGTCGCCGACACCGCCAAAGCTAACGGAGTGCAGATTATGGAAGCGCATTCTTGGCGATTTCAGGAAGCATATCATGGTGTCAAAGCTTTGCTTGAAGAAGGAGTTATCGGCGATCTCGGAATGATGTGCAGCCATTTCTCATTTATGGCTCCGTCGGACAGCACCCGTTGGGTGCGCGAATGGGGCGGAGGCGCTTTGTATGACATAGGCTGCTATCCGATAGCTTGGAGCCGCTTTCTGATGGGGGCAGAGCCGGAAGCGGTTGAATGTCATATGGTCATGTCTTCTACCGGAGTGGATACCCGTTTTATCGGCACCTTGTATTATCCCGACGGGAGAGTCGCCCATTGCAGCGCTGCCTTCGATATGGCCAACGGCTCCGGCTTCGAGCTGTATGGAACGAGGGGAAGACTATCGTTGAATTCCCGCGTTCAACCGGAGAGCGTCACTCTGACAGCGGAGTATTCCGGTATGGAACGCCAGTGGACTTCGGACAGGATTCAGCCTTATGTCCATCAGGTCCAAGGCTTTGCCGATGCCATATTGAACGGCCGTCCCGTTCCTTATTCCGTCGAGGACGCCATCCAGCAAATGACGATTATGGATGCATTATTTCGTGCCAATGAGGAGCGGACCCGCATTTACCTTAACGATACCGCTAAATGATGTCGGCTTAACAGGAAGCGGCGCGGCGCGTTAATCGATTTGGGAGCACATGCACTTGATACGACACTATAAACTCAAAATAATAAACCGGCCCTGCCGTCAGGCTAAGGCCGGTTTTTCTGCAGTTACTTATTCTTTAGGTTTAAAATGCGGCCCCCAGAGAAACAAGATGATAATAGAAATGACAATCACCAGAGGAGGCGCGATCATGATTAGAAAGAAGTCCATCCCAATCATCCTTTCTTCGAGGTTTTTCCTTGCACATATTTGCTGTCGAACAGAAACAACCGCATGATCAGGAACAACGAAGGAATCAGCAGAACCAATCCGGCAATGAAGGCGACAATCAAGGCAATGGCCATCGTTTCGTTAGTAAATCCGTCGTAAATCGTAATGTACGGATACAACAGGTAAGGCAAGTGGGCCGCCCCGTATCCGAAGAAAGCGAAGGCGTATTGCAGGATGACAAAGATAAATGCCGTTCCATACCTGCGCCCTTTCCACAGAAAGAAGAAAACGACGAGAAAACAAAGGAACGATAGGACGAACATCCACGACAGATCGACCATTCTGTTAAAATGCTCCGGATTGTGTTGGCTGATAAAGAAGAAAACGAACAGGCTGGCAAGTATCGTCGGCATGCTCCAGGCAAGGGCATATTTACGCAGGATGCCGAGAGCGGCATCATCCTTCGCTCTGGAAGCATAATAGGTCAGGAATGTTGCCGAGATATACAAGACGCTGACGATGGCCAGCATCACGACGGCCCATGAATAAGGGCTCAGGAACAGCTTGTTGTACAGGAAAGTAATTTTTCCGTCGACTACGGAGATATAGCCTCCCTCGGAGATCGTCAGCACGGTCGAAAGCGAGGCCGGGATAAGAAGCCCCGTAGCGCCATAGAGAAAGGCGTAAATCCGGCTGTTCCTGGCTCCGTAGGTGCCGAAGGCGTAATAAGATCCGCGAATGGCCAGCAGAATAATCGCGATGCTTCCCGGAAGCAGCAGAGCCGTTCCGAAATAATAAGCCGTGTCCGGGAAAAAACCGATAATGCCAACGAAGAAAAAGACGAGAAACACATTGGTGACTTCCCATACGGGAGATAAATAGCGTTCAATAACCCCTTGGATAATATGCCTCTTGCCCGTAATCATACTGGAATAGCTGAAGAAGCCGGCCCCGAAATCGATGGAAGCCACGATCAGATATCCGAACAAAAAAATCCACAAAACGGTTATCCCTACAACTTCGTAGCTCATTGAAGATAACCTCCTTCTGCCGCGCCCTCCTCCAGCTCTTTCTCAGCCGGGTGGTTGCGGAACAGCTTTCTCAGCACCTTAATGCAGGTTATAGCCAGTACAAGATACAATAAGCTGAACAATATAAGCATAGTTCCTACGTGCTCGGATGTCGTAGCTCCTTCCACCGTTTTCATATATCCTCGCAAGATCCAGGGCTGACGTCCGACTTCCGCGAAGATCCAGCCGAATTCGATAGCCAGGATGGCTAACGGGCCGCTGGCCACGATGAGCCTCAGCAAGGTACGGCGATGCGGGTTCCACGATTTTTTGTACTGCAGAACCATATAAACGCAGGAGATCAAGGCGAGGAAGACGCCGATCATAACCATTCCGTCGAACAAATAGTGAATATAGAGCGGCGGGCGCTCGTCTTCCGGAAAATCGTTCAAGCCGATCACTTCGGTGTTCGGCATGCCATGAGCCAGTATGCTGAGAGCATAAGGAATCTCAATGGCGTATTTGACCTGATTATCTTCCGTGAGAATACCCCCTAATATGAGGGGAGCCTTTTCGATAGTTTCAAAATGCCATTCGGCCGCAGCGAGCTTCTCCGGCTGGTATTTGGCGAGAAATTTACCTGAGAAATCACCGATCACCGCCGTCGAAATGGAGAAAATAAACGCCGCTGTCATCGTCAGATTTAATGCTTTTTTATAGTAGACGTGATCCCGTTTCTTCAACAGGGAGAAAGCCGCTATCGCAGCGAGAATAAAAGCGCTGGTCATATAGGCGGACGACAGGACATGGGAGACCTTAGTCGGTGTGGCCGGATTGAACATGGCCGCCAACGGCTGAATGTCCACAAGCTTGTTGTCTTGAAGCGTAAACCCTTGCGGTGTATTCATGAACGAATTGACGGTCGTGATAAAGAAAGCCGAAGCAGAAGAACCGATGACAACCGGAATGACGAGCAGGAAATGAGTGAAGCGGGATTTGAACCTGTCCCATGTATACAGATAAATTCCTAAGAAAATCGCTTCAAAGAAGAAAGCAAATGTCTCCATGAACAACGGCAAAGAAATAACCTGGCCGGCAACCTGCATGAAGCTCGGCCACAGCAAGCTCAGTTGCAGCCCGATAGCTGTTCCGGTTACAACGCCGATCGCTACCGTAATGACAAATCCCCGGGCCCAGCGTCTGGCAAGTAAAATATAATGGGGGTCCTTGCGGCGGATGCCCGTCCACTCGGCAAGAGCGATCATGAGAGGCACCCCGACGCCGACCGTTGCGAATATAATATGGAAACCGAGTGTTAAAGCCGTAAGAATTCTGCTGTATAAAGCCGGATCATTTGCAAACATGGCGTGAACTCCTTTCTCCCGTCAGGGTCAGAATAATCTTCTCAATAAGGCCAGCAGCATAACGGAAGCGGTGATGATGCACAGTACGATCAGCTTTTTTTCCTGTTTTTTATAATGGTTCATTCGGCTTCTTCCTTTCCATTAGCCAGAATTAATCCTCTTATCTATATATTAAGCTGAAAAGTGTGATCTTTTTCACATATATTGTGAGGAGTTCATGTCAACTTGTTTACAAACTGATGAATATTGCATGGCAGCTTGGTGACACAGGTATTCGGAAGCAGATTGGCAAGTGTCATTGATGCCGGGGAATGTCTTCACTGGAGACGGGTACTTGTCCATAGGCGCAACAGAAATAGTCGGTCGGTTCCACCAGATGTACGGGAACAAGGAAAAGCAAAGAAGCCGGGGGAAACCTTTGGCTTCTTTGCTTTTGTCAGTGCATGCGAAGATTGCAGGCCGTTTATTGACACTCGATTTATAAACGCTTATTCCGAACGTTTTTTGTCGGATTCGTAAATTGTAGGGGTGCCGAAAGGCTGGAACGATGAAATTTCTTCCTCGCCCAATCCAAAGGCCGTTTTACCGGATTTGGATTCCGCATGGGCGCCAAGTCCGTAGGGCATAACGTTTGGCAGTCCTGCGGCCTGCATGTTAGCCTCGTACGGCATGAAATTGGGCAATCCTGCGGCCTGCATGTTAGCCTCGTACGGCATGAAATGGGGCAGTCCTGCGGCCTGCACGTTAGCCTCGTACGGCATGAAATGGGGCAGTCCTGCGGCCTGCATGTTAGCCGAGTAAGGCTTCACATTGGATTGGCCGGCAGCCTGCATGTTAGCGGAGAACGGCATCACATTGGGCTGACCAGTAGCCTGCATGTTAGCGGAGAACGGCATGACATTGGGCTGACCTGCGGCCTGCATATTAGCGGAGAACGGCATGACATTGGGCTGACCTGCGGCCTGCATATTAGCGGAGAACGGCATGACATTGGGCTGACCTGCGGCCTGCATATTAGCGGAGAACGGCATGACATTGGGCTGACCTGCCGCCTGCATGTTAGCGGAGAACGGCATGACATTGGGTTGGCCGGCGGCCTGCATGTTAGCGGAGAACGGCATGATATTGGGCTGGCCGGCGGCCTGCATGTTAGCGGAGAACGGCATCACATTGTGATGGCCGAAATCATCCGGCTCTTGACCATACGGCATTATGGTAGGGGTGTATCCAGGCGCACCATATGTTTCATAGGGCATCGAATAAGGATGGAAGCCTCCCTCTTCGGCAAGGCCATGAAGTCCGGGATAACCCGGGGATTTGGACTTCCCGCCGGTTTGCAGCGGACCGATATTCGGCGCCGCCTGATAAGGCATCACCTGTGCAGGTGCGTTGGACATCGCCGAGTACGGTGCCGTTTGTTCCTTATATAATGTCTCGGTATGCATGCTGTGAAGTTTGGGGATGCCTACGACCTGACCGGCGCTTAAAGTCTGTGAACCTTTAAGATGAGGGTTCATCGTGCTAATGATTTGTGCCGGAACGTTGTAGGTTTCCGCCAGCCTTCCTAAGGTGTCTCCGTCCTCACACATATGCTGAGTGTAGAAGCTTTCATTCCTCTCATCGTCCTCACGGAAAAACGGGAAGAAGAACGGGGTCAGGAAGAAGAATGGAAAGAAGCGGCGCGGAAAAAAGAACGGACTGAAAAACGGGAAAAACTGTCTTTCGTCAAAACCTTGTGTCGTCGATGACTCAAATGAAGCACTCATGAATCGATCCTCCCAATCATTTCTGTTTGTTTTTTAAATATAGGCCATTATATGTGCGAATTCATGAACTGGTTCAATCGCCCGCCCATTTGGGCTTGCCAGAAGATTTTACATTCGCTTAACGAAACGATTGTTTTCCATTAACAAACCGTTGTTACGATGGAATTGTTAAGAACGAAGAGCATTTTTAAAAAGGGAGGACTCATGAATGTTTAAAAAGGTGACGAAAAAAGGTTTAAGCTTGGCTTTATCTGCCGTCCTGGCAGTAGGATTATTGGCCGGATGCGGCGGCAAAGAACCGGCGGGTAACGCGGGAGCGAATCCAAGCCCATCCCCGACGGCAACGGCACAAGCGAATGAGCCGGATAAAAATCCGGAAATCAGCGGCATGGTGACTTCCTCCGGATCAACGGCTCTCCTGCCCCTCGTTAAGCAAGCGGCGGAAGATTTTATGGCGAAGCATGAGAAGGTAACCATCAACGTGACCGGCGGAGGTTCCGGAACCGGAGTCAAGAATGTGGCGGACGGAACGTCGCATATCGGAAATTCGGACGTAGAGGCCGACGAGCAGTATAAAGATATTCTGGTAGATCATATCGTAGCGATCGCTCCGTTCGCACT
The DNA here is from genome assembly GCF_042677205.1 of Paenibacillus residui. Lineage (NCBI taxonomy): Bacteria > Bacillati > Bacillota > Bacilli > Caryophanales > Paenibacillaceae > Paenibacillus > Paenibacillus residui. The sequence continues at coordinate 300,727 of NZ_JBHTIU010000039.1, read as the reverse complement.
TATTGTTCATAAGGACGTAACGGTCGACAATTTGACGAAGCAGCAGGCGGCGGACATTTACATGGGGAAAATCACGAACTGGAAGGAAGTTGGCGGGGAGGACAAGCCAATCGTGCTCGTTCACCGTCAGGACAGCTCCGGTTCCCGTAAAATCATTCGCAAGCTGATTCTCGACGGGCAGGAATTTTCCAAAGAGGGAGTTACCCAGGATTCCAGCAAGACGGTCGTAGAAGCGGTTGCTTCGACCGAAGCGTCTATCGGCTATGTTGATACACCTTACTTGAACGATCAGGTCAAGGCTCTGAAAATCGACGGTGTCGCGTTTTCCAAAGAGACTATCAAGGACGGCACCTATAAGCTTTATGGAGAGGAGCACATGTATACGAAAGGACAGCCGGAAGGAGCCACGAAAGCCTTCCTGGATTATATCATGAGCGATGAATTCCAGAATGAAAAGGTGGAGAAGCTTGGATTTCTGCCGGCCAACCTGTTGAAATAATAGCGATCATTCCGAAACTTTCAGGCCAAACGGTTCTTCTCTTGTGAAGGATCGTTTGGCTGTTTTGATGAAGGAGCAATTCCTGTTATGGCAGCCTTTTTTAAAGTTCGGGGCTCCCCGCAAAGTACCGGAATACGCTTCGAAGGCCATGCGTCATTTTGTGGGATATTTTACAGGGCTCCCCGCAAAGTACCCGGAATAAGCTTCGAAGGCTGCGCGTCACTTTGTGGGGGATTATAGGGATACGTTGGAAGCTTTTTTTTATATATTTCATAAAGATTGAAGGGCAGCGGCGAAACAAAGAGAGGGTTGGGGCTCATTTTTACAATGCGTTAACAAAAGCTTGATTCTCCTCTAACATAGTTCCCTTATGATGAAATTACTTGAAAAAAAGATTTGCCGGGACATCTGATCGAGATGTACGAAGGGGGATTATCATTTGGCTTACAAAATAGAGGACAAGTTGGAGGAGGTTAAGTCCGTTGCACCGGAGAGCGGCGGCACGGCTCGCTGGACCCATAACCAGAACAGTAAGGACACGGTGATGAGGTGGCTGTTTATCGTTAGCGCTTCTTTAGTCTCCGTTATCATTTTTTCAATTATATTGTTCGTAGGCTTTCAAGGAACACAGGTGTTTAAAGATGTCTCTTTCGCACAGCTTTTTCTGTCTACGGACTGGAGTCCGTTATCGGATACTCCCAAGTTCGGTATTCTGTCCTTCCTGTTCAGCACCTTGCTGTTGACTCTGCTGTCGGTCATCCTGTCCGTGCCGATTGCCTTGTCAGGAGCGGTGTTCATGGCCAAGATCGCTCCGAAATGGATGAGGGAACTGATGAGGCCGGCAGCCGACTTGTTCGTCGGAATTCCATCGGTCGTATACGGACTGATCGGACTGACGGTGCTCGTTCCTTTCCTGGGCAAAACGTTCGGAGGTGCGGGATACGGTATACTGCCTGCAGCTATTATTCTGGCCGTCATGATCCTTCCTACTATTCTATCCATCTCCGAGGATGCTATCCGCAGCTTGCCGGGCAGGCTGGAAGAGGCGTCCCTGGCGCTGGGAGCCACCCGCTGGCAAACCATCTGGAAGGTGCTGCTTCCCGCAGCCAGGCCGGGGATACTGACTGCCATTATTCTCGGAATGGGGCGGGCTATCGGAGAAACTATGGCTGTCTTCATGGTCATCGGTAACTCGCCTAAAATGCCCGGATCGCTGCTCGATTCCACAACCGTATTGACGACCGCGATTGTAAAAGATATGGGCAACACGTTCTACGGCACGGCCTGGAACAACGCGCTCTATATGATGGCGCTGGTCCTGCTCGTCATTTCCATGCTGCTGATCATCATTATCCGAGTCGTCGCCAAAAGGAGTGAACTGCGTTGAAGCTTAGCAAAACAACCGATCGTATTGCGACCGTCTATTTTTGGGTGATGGGGATCGTGATCGTTGCCATTCTGGCCTGGTTTCTGATTCGGATTCTGGGTGACGGGCTGCCTCATATTTCCTGGAGCTTCGTGACCGGCAAGCCTTCGGAAATGACGGCGGGAGGGGGAGTAGGTCCCCAGTTGTTCAACTCGTTCTACATTCTGTTCCTGTCTCTGGCGTTCTCGCTCCCGATTGGGGTCGGAGCCGGAATATACCTGGCCGTATACGCTAAGAAAAATAAATTTACGGAGCTGGTCCGCATATCCGTCGAGGCACTGTCCTCTGTTCCGTCGATAGTCTTCGGGCTGTTCGGGGCGCTGTTGTTCGTCAGCCTGATGGGTCTGAAATTTTCCATCCTGGCGGGGGCGCTTACCCTGTCGCTGCTGAACCTTCCCGTATTGGTGCGGGTGACGGAGGAAGCCATTCGTTCCGTCCCGGAATCCTACTGGGAAGCCTCGCTGGCGTTAGGCTCCACACGCTGGCAGGCGATCCGCAAGGTGCTTATCCCGGCTTCCCTGCCCGGGCTTATAACCGGGATTACCCTTGTATCGGGCCGGGCGCTTGGGGAAACCGCGTTATTGATCTATACAGCGGGGCTGTCGGTTTCGCGAACCTTTCCCGATTTCAACCCGTTGGTGATGGGGGAAACCTTGGCGCTTCATCTGTGGTATTCCGGTTCCAGCTCGCTCGCTCCGGATGCTAAAGAAATAGCTAAAGCGAGCGCCGCACTGCTCGTAATTATCGTATTGGTATTTAATTTGCTCATAGCCATTCCAAGCCGAATACTGCAAAAAAGGCTGTCAGGAGGGAAATAACCGGTGGGTCAAACAGAGAAAATCAAAGTGGAACGATTAAATTTGCATTATGGAACAAACCAGGCTTTGTACGATATTGAAATGAACATTCCGGAAAATTCGATTTGTGCCTTGATCGGGCCTTCCGGCTGCGGGAAATCCACCTTCCTGCGGACGCTGAACCGGATGAACGACCTTATTGAGGGCGTCAAAATAACCGGGGAAGTCAAGGTTGACGGCCGTAATATTTACTCGCCGGACACCGATGTCGTCTCCTTGCGCAAGCGGGTGGGGATGGTTTTCCAGCGGCCGAATCCTTTTCCCATGAGCATATTTGATAATGTGGCTTATGGACCGCGAATTCACGGAACGAAGAAGAAGGCTGTCCTTAACGAAATTGTGGAGCGCAGTCTGAAGCAGGCGGCTCTATGGGATGAGGTCAAGGACCGTTTGCACAAATCCGCGCTGGGCTTGTCCGGAGGACAGCAGCAGAGGCTGTGCATTGCCCGTCTGCTGGCAGTGGAACCGGACGTTCTGTTGATGGATGAGCCGACCTCGGCCCTCGATCCGATTTCCACCTTGAAGGTGGAAGAATTGACGCAAAATCTGAAAGAACGGTACACCATTATCATTGTTACTCACAACATGCAGCAGGCCGCCCGGATTTCCGATTATACTTCATTTTTCCTGAACGGGTATTTGGTGGAGACGGACAAAACCGACAAAATGTTTACGGCCCCGGGAGATCAGCGTACGGAAGATTATATCACTGGCCGATTCGGCTAAAGGACCGGCGGAGGAAATTTAGGAGGGAGAAGAAATGGATACTCGCCCGAATTACCGGCAATCGTTGGCTGAATTGCAGCGATATCTGATGAAGATGGGAAACGAGGTCGAGCAGCAGATCCAACAGGCTGTTCAATCCTTGACCGATCTGGATGAGCGGAAAGCGAAGGAGACTGTGAGCCGCGACGATTCGATCGATGATATGATGATGAGAATTGAAGAGCGCTGTTTACGGCTTATCGCCCTGCAGCAGCCTATGGCTACGGATTTAAGAATTATTGGCATGACGCTGAAGATCGCCATCGATTTGGAACGGATTGCCGATCATGCGGTCGATATCGCCAAGGTTACGCTTCGATTGTCCGGTGAGAAGCTGGTCAAACCGCTCGTCGACATTCCAAGGATGGCCGAAGCCGCCATGGGGATGGTCAAGGACAGCTTGCTGGCCTTTACCGAGAGAGATATCCAGCGTGCGGCCGCCCTGGCCGAGCAGGATGATGTTGTCGACCATATCTACAGCTCCATGCTCCAGGAAATTACCGGCATGCTGGGCAAGGAACCTTCATCGAACCGGCAATGGATCCACCTTCTTCTGGTCGCCAATTATTTGGAACGGGTAGCCGATCATGCGACCAATATCGGAGAAGGAGTCATTTATCTGGTCACCGGCAAGCGCAAAGATCTCAATTTGTAATCCGGTCAGATTACAGCAGCACTGTCAATTGTTCGAGTTTACGAATAACGGCTACTTTTTTGCTCCCTATTTTTCTGAGGGAGCTTTTGTCTTTATGCCCGGGATTTAACCAGATCGCATCCATACCGGCACGGAGCGCACCGATTACATCGTTGGGCCATGAATTCCCGACCATAAGCGCCTGTTTGGGAGTGACCTTCATAGCCTGCATGGCATGGACGAAGATAGCCGCATGGGGCTTGCGCTTATCTTTCTGCTGGGAAGTGAATAAGTGTTCGGGAGGGAAAAATTTGTCCAGCCCGAGAGCGGTTAAATGCCGCTCCTGCTTCTCTCGCCGGCCGTTGCTGATGATGGCCAGCCGATAGCGGGGAGCCAAGTATTCCAAAGTATCGAGAACTCCCGGAAACAGCTTGGGCGATTGCTGCGCTCTTGCGTCGATCCGCTGCAGCAAGGATTGAATAAAGGATGGCTCCTGAGGGAGAGGGAGCGGTTTCAAAGCAGCGGCAAGAGAGCTTTGCCTTAACTGCAGACGGGAAGCGGAGGTACGTTTTTTGGAGCCGGCTCTCGATTTGTATTCGGAGTGAAACTTCGCCAGCGCCTGCCTGGCTATCCCATCTCTCTCAACGGAAAACCAACGGTCTGTGTATTCCTGCAGCACTTCGATGAAGCTTTCGTTATAGGCCGAGTCGGGGTCAAGCAAGGTTTGATTCATATCGAAGAAGATGACCCTCTTCCTCTCCGGCGTAAATAAACGTTTCAATTAACGTTCACCTCGGGCGTCGAATTTTGTAACTGCTCACTCTATCCCTATGCGGGCTTCAACTAATTTATCCTGCCGCTTTCATGCCCTGTCTATCGTATGCTATGATGAAATAAGAATGAATAATGGGGTGTGTGCGCATGAGCAAATTAATATTAATTGATGGTAATAGCATTGCCAACCGCGCTTTCTACGCTTTACCCTTGTTGACCAATTCGAGCGGACTGCACACCAATGCCGTCTACGGATTTACGACCATGCTGCTCAAATTGATCGAGGAGCAGCAGCCGACGCATTTCATGGTCGCCTTCGATGCCGGCAAGGTTACGTTCAGACATAAAGATTATAAAGAATATAAAGGCGGAAGAGCGAAGACGCCGCCTGAGCTGTCCGAGCAGTTTCCCCTGCTCAAAGAGCTGCTCCAAGCCTTCGGAATCACTCAATTTGAACTGGAAGGATACGAAGCGGACGATATTATCGGAACCCTGACCCGTCAAGCGGATGAACAGGGCATTAACGTGCTGGTAGTTACCGGGGATAAGGACATGCTGCAGCTGGCATCCCCGCAGGTCACTATCGCCCTGACGCGCAAGGGCATAAGCGAGGTAGAATTGTACGATCCTGCAGCCATTGAGGAGAAGTACGGTCTTAAGCCTCTGCAAATTATTGATTTGAAGGGTCTGATGGGCGATTCCTCCGATAATATACCGGGAATTCCCGGTGTGGGAGAGAAGACCGCGCTCAAGCTGCTTCATCAATATGGCAGTGTGGAAGAAGTGCTTGCCCATGCGGACGAATTGAAGGGCAAGATGCAGGAGAAGGTTAAGACTCATGCGGAGGATGCCCGGATGAGCAAGGAGTTGGCCACCATCTTCCGGGAGGTCCCGATGGAGTTGACCTTGGACGAGATGGCGTACTCCGGAAGCGAGGGACAAGCACTCGCTTCTATGTTCCAGAAGCTGGAATTCAAATCTTTGCTGGATAAGATGGATTTCACCGCCGAGGAAGCGGGAGAAGAGCCGGCTGAGGAGCTTGAATGCCAATGGGTGGATACGTCAGCCGCCGCTGCCTTCGCGGACAAGCTGAAGACGGTAAGCGCCATCTATGTGGAAGTGATCGGGGACAATCCGCATTATGCGGAAGTGGTCGGCATTTCCTTCTATGACGGAGAGACCGCCTATTATGCTCCTCTCGATGTGATTCTGTCGGAGGAAGGGGCGCCGATTCGCGCTTGGTTGTCCGACCCTTCGAAGAAGGTGGCATCGTACGATGTGCATCGGGCGGATGTGGCGCTGTCCTGGCAAGGCATAGAGCTGCGAGGCTGCTCGTTCGACGTGCAGCTCGCCGGTTATTTGCTGGATCCGACGGAAGCGAGCCATACGTTAGCCGCTATTGCCTCCAAATTTTCCGTCGGTGGGCTGAAGGAAGACGAAGCGGTGTACGGCAAGGGGGCTAAATTCAAGCTGCCGGATTCGGAGACGCTGAATAACCATCTTGGGCGCAAAGCGGAAGTGATCGCCAGGGTAACCCCGGTTCTGGAGAAAGCTCTGGAGGACAGCGAGATGGCCAAGCTGTTCCATGAGCTTGAGCTTCCTCTGTCCGCCGTGCTGGCCGGGATGGAGAAGCAAGGAATTCTCGTACACTCGGAAGAGCTGAGGACGCTTGGGGTCGAGCTGAATGAGCGCATCCAGGATTTAATGAAGACCATCTATGACTTGGCCGGAGGAGAATTCAATATCAACTCTCCCAAGCAGCTGGGCGAGGTTCTGTTTGACAAGCTGCAGCTTCCCGTGATCAAAAAAACGAAAACCGGTTATTCCACCGATGCGGAAGTGCTGGAGAAGCTGGCTTCGCGCCACGAAATTGTGCAGCATTTGCTTAATTACCGCCAACTGGCCAAGCTCCAGTCAACTTATATTGAGGGGCTGTTAAAAGAAGTTAACGAACAGACCGGAAAAATTCACACTTATTATAAACAAACGATTGCAGCCACCGGCAGACTCAGCAGCCAATACCCGAACCTGCAGAACATTCCCATCCGGCTGGAGGAAGGCCGCAAAATCCGTAAAGTCTTCGTTCCGTCGGAACCCGGCTGGTCTATTCTCGCGGCCGACTACTCGCAGATTGAGCTGCGGGTGCTCGCTCATATTTCGCAGGACGAGAAGCTGATGGAAGCTTTCCATCATAATATGGACATTCATACCAAGACGGCAATGGACGTATTCGGAGTTGCTGAGGAAGACGTGGATTCCAACATGCGCCGCTCTGCGAAGGCCGTTAATTTCGGAATTGTATATGGAATCAGCGATTACGGACTATCGCAAAATTTGGATATTACCCGAGCGGAAGCGGCCCGGTTTATCGAGCAGTATTTTTCCGTCTTCCAGGGGGTTCGCCGATATATGGAAGAGATTGTAATGAAAGCCCGCAAGGACGGCTTCGTAACGACCCTTCTCCAGAGGCGCCGTTATTTGCCGGAAATTAATGCGTCCAACTACAATCTTCGCTCCTTCGCGGAACGCACCGCCATGAACACGCCGATCCAAGGGACGGCAGCGGATATTATCAAGCTGGCCATGGTCCAGATCGCCGACCGCTTGAAGCGGGAGAAGCTGGCCAGCCGCATGCTGCTGCAGGTTCATGACGAGCTGGTGTTCGAGGTGCCTGATAATGAATTGGAGACTATGAAGCAGCTGGTTCCTGAAATGATGGAAAAAGCGATTAATCTGGACGTACCGCTGCGGGCCGATGTAAGCTGCGGAAGGAACTGGTACGAGGCCAAGTAGCCGGCCGGGTGGCAATCGCCCCGGTGTTGAGGTATGCTCAGTAATGTGAAGAACTGAATGGCCGGAGGTGAACAAGATGCCAGAGCTTCCAGAGGTAGAAACTGTAGTTCAAACATTAAACAAGCTCGTTAAAGGAAAGAACATCAACGAAGTCAGCGTCCATTTGGCGCGTATTATACAGCGGCCGTCCGACCCGGATGAGTTCTGTGCCATTCTGAGGGGAAGGTCTATACACAATATTGAGCGGAGAGGGAAGTTCATCCGTTTTCTTCTGGACGGTCTTGTTCTCGTCTCCCACTTGCGGATGGAGGGGCGCTATGGTCTCTACCAATCGGATGAACCGGTAGAGAAGCATACGCATGTTATTTTTCATTTTGATGACGGTACGGAGCTGCGCTACAAGGATGTGCGGCAATTCGGAACGATGCATTTATTCTCCCCCGGAGAAGAATTTGTCCAGCCTCCCTTGCATAAGCTTGGACTAGAGCCGCTCGGTCCCGAGTTTACGTTCGAGGCGTTCCGTGAGCAAATTTCTCCTCGCTCCACGAAAATCAAGCCGCTGCTGCTGAATCAGGAACGGATTGCAGGAATAGGCAATATCTATGCGGATGAAGCCTTGTTCAGGGCCGGTATTCATCCGGAACGAACGGCGGATTCCCTCACACGTAAAGAATTGCTCCGGCTGCATGAAGCGATCATAGAGACGCTTCAGGAAGCGGTGAGTGCCGGCGGGTCCTCTATCAAATCGTATGTCAACGGCCAAGGAGAAATGGGCATGTTTCAGCAGAGTTTGAATGTTTATGGCCGTAAGGATATGCCCTGCAACGAATGCGGACAGCTTGTTGCCAAAACCGTTCTTGGAGGAAGAGGGACGCATTACTGTCCTTCGTGCCAACCGTTAAAAAGGCGCAAAGTCCGCCGATAAACAGACCGGAGACGGGCCTGCTTCCCGCTTCGGTATCCGTCCATTCCTGCGATAAGCATGCAGTGGGCCCTGTATCCCGGGCATGCACAGAATAACGGCTTCTCCCATATGATGAAACTGACTCGCCTAACCGAGGACTTTATTCCCGGAATAGGAAAGGTCCCGTCAGGCGGGCGGTCTTCACGGGAGGGATGCAGGGATGATGGCGACATCATTAATCATATTGGCATTAGCTGTAAGCTTGGATGGGTTCGGTGTAGGGATTACATATGGTTTGAGACGGATCAGAATCCAGGCCTTCTCTATAATAATCATTGCTATTTGCTCCGGGTTGACCATTCTTCTATCCATGCAAATAGGGGGCTTGCTGTCCCGGCTATTTTCCCCGTCAGCAGCCAGTGCGCTAGGAGCCTTCATTCTGATCGGCATTGGAATCTGGTCTTTATATCAAATGCTGTCCAAAAAAGACGAGTCCAACGAAAATTCCGATTCCGGAAAACCGGAGCATGAGCCGGCGGCATCTTCATCTACCCATGTAAATAAAGCCATTGTCAGGATTGAACTCAAACGGTTGGGGCTGGTCATCCAAATTTTAAAAACCCCTTCGGCCGCTGATTTGGACCGTTCCGGGGTCATCTCCCCCTCAGAAGCGGCCTTGCTTGGCCTGGCTTTGTCTCTGGACGCTTTCGGGGCGGGTATAGGAGCGGCGTTATTAGGCTATAATCCTTATGTCACTTCTGCGGTTATCGCTATTTCCAGCGGTCTGTTTATTGCCGCGGGGCTTTATGCGGGCTTGCGTTTTGCGGGGTTTGGCTGGATGCGGAAATTATCGCTGCTGCCAGGTTGTTTTTTAATTATGATGGGGATTTCCAAGCTGTTTTGAAAAGACCGAGATGGGCGGGTAAGACACAGGCCGAAGGTTATATATGAAGCAACGGGATTTGTCTTATATTACTGTGTTTATAGACTATTATTGGGAGTGCAGCTTTTATGAATATAGGTTTGACTGGAGGAATAGCCAGCGGCAAATCAACCGTAGCCTCTATACTTGTTGAGCGGGGAGCGGTATTGGTTGATGCAGATCGGATTGCCCGGGAGGTAGTGCTTCCCGGAACCGAGCTGTTGGAGCAGGTTGCGAACCGTTTCGGACAAGCTATTCTTAATCCGGACGGTTCCCTGAACCGCAAGAAGCTTGGAGAAATCGTATTTGCGGATGACGCAGCGCGCAAAGATCTGGAGGGCTTGCTGCATCCGCAAATCCGATTGGGTATGAAACAAAGAATGCAGGAGGCGGAGGATACGGACCCCGGCCGATTGGTCGTTGTGGATGTGCCGCTTCTCTATGAATCCGGTCTTCAGCATATGTTCGAGCAGGTAATGGTGGTCTATGTTCCCCGTTCAAAGCAATTGGAGAGACTGATGGCGCGGGACGGAATTACCGCAGCACAGGCGGAGCAGAGACTAAACGCTCAGATGGATATCGAGAAGAAAAAAGAGCTGGCCGACATTGTTATTAACAATGAGGGAAGCTTGACGGATACGATACGACAAATTGACCACTTTATAGAAGGAAAGGGGCTCTGATGAAAAGAAGACGGAAGCGAAGCCGGTTATGGTTCGTACTTTCATTTATTGTAGTGATCGTTGTCTTATTCTACAACAGCAATTGGCTTGGCAAGCTCGTTCATCCGATTCACTACCAGAAGGAAATTTTTCAGTTTGCGGAGCAGAACGGATTGGACCCTTATTTGGTAGCCGCCATTATCCGGGTGGAAAGCAACTTTAATCCCGATGCGGAATCGAAGAAAGGTGCTGTCGGGCTGATGCAGCTAATGCCGGACACGGCCGACTGGATATTGGAGAAGGAAGGATTTAGCACGTATGATTTCAAAGATTTGCGAAATCCGGAGCTTAATATTCAGGCAGGCACGAGATATCTGAATTTCTTGTTTGAATATTTTAACAATAATCGATTTGAGGTATTGGCTGCATACAACGCGGGGCAGGGCAATGTGAAGAAGTGGAAGGAAAGCGGAATTTGGGACGGAACCTTGCAGGACGTGGATCGTATTCCATTCCGCGAAACTAAAAAATATGTCAGCTCTGTCGACTATTATTATAAGAAGTATATGGAAATCTACGCTAAAGAAAGGTAATATTGAAAGCATCGGACAAGCTCCGTAAGGAGCTCGCCGATGCATGAGGTACAAGACTAAAGAATTCCTTAACGGTTACCGCCAGACAGTTGTTGCTCAGCGATTTGTACCAGACGACGGGTGATATGACCTCCGATTGCACCTGCATCACGAGTAGCCATGTTACCCATGTAACCGTCTTGAGGAATGGCGATACCCAGTTCCTGAGCTACTTCGTATTTTAATTGATCCAATGCAGCGTTAGCTTGAGGAACAACCAATTGGTTGCTGCTCCGAGATTGTCCTTGTGCCATGTTGTTCACCTCCTTGTCGGTTGGTAATTCTATTATGTGCGCTTTGTTTGGGATCATAACAGGGAACGTCTGGTAAGAAGAATCGCAAATGGGAGAACGGGAAGAAGGAGGGACTCAAGTTGAAATGTCCATTTTGTGATCATTCGGGCACTAAAGTATTAGATTCGCGAGCCGCTAACGAGAATAAATCGATTCGCCGGCGCAGAGAATGCGAGAAATGCTTCCGCCGCTTTACAACGTTCGAGATGGTGGAGGAAACACCGCTAGTCGTCATCAAGAAGGATGGAAGCAGGGAAGAATTTAACCGCGAGAAAATTTTAAGAGGCTTGATCCGCGCTTGTGAGAAAAGGCCAGTTTCCATGGAAACATTGGAGAAGATGGTTTCCGAAGTGGAGAAACAGATTCGGAATACAGCCCGCAATGAAGTAGAAAGCCGGGAAATTGGCGAGATTCTGATGAACCAGCTCTATCCTGTGGATGAGGTGGCCTACGTTCGCTTCGCTTCAGTTTACCGGCAATTTAAAGATATTAACATGTTTATGAAAGAACTGAACCAGATCCTGACTAAGCACCAGCCGGATCCTAACGATGCCCCCTGAATAAATAACGCGGACACGGGTAATTTACGCGAGTCGCGTTATTTTTTTGTATAAAGAGCAGAACTCATCCCGGATTAAACAAATTAGGAGTTTCTCTCTTCCGGTAGAACACAACCGGCATCCGTGCATGCCGCACTGTCCTCTGATCCGCCGATGACGGTAAGCGGATTCTCTTCACCCCAGGCTTTCTGCAATGCCTCCAGGAACACTTCACTTGGCTGTGCCCCGGATACCGCGTATTTACGATTAATCACGAAGAAAGGAACGCCCCTTACGCCAATCTGGCTTGCTTCCCGTTCATCATTTCGCACTTCATCGGCATACTTGCTGCTGTCATTCAGAACCCGAAGGGCCTCCTCGCGATTCAGGCCGACTTCTGCGGCCAAGTCTGCTAATGTTTCATGATGGCCGACGTGCAGCCCATCGGTAAAGTGAGCTTTCAGCAATCGCTCGGTCAACTCTTTATTCTTGCCTTGGGAAGCCGCGTAATGAGTCAGACGATGAGCATCGAAGGTATTGGTCTGGATCGTGCGGTCGAAGTAGAAATCAAGGCCGACCGCCTTGGCTTGCTGCGCTATTTGGTTCGTATTGGCAATGGCCTGATCACGGCTCATTCCATACTTGGCCGCAAGCATGTCATATACGCTCGGATTGCCGTCACGGCTGGCATTGGGATCCAATTCAAAGCTCCTATAAATCACTTCTACCGATTCCTTATTGGCAAACTGCTGCAGCCCGGCTTCGAACCGGCGCTTGCCGATGTAACAGAACGGACATACATAATCCGACCAAATTTCCACTTTCATTTTTTTCTAACCTCCAAATTTTGATAATAATAAGTATGCACATGCGGTGAAAACTAAATTATAGCACCAATTGGATTATTCCTGACAGATCTTAACAAGGATTAGACGAAGGTACGGTTGAATTTGGTCAACAATTTTCCGAAGGTATGGCAATCTTCATCGGACCAATCCTTCAATTTTTCCGTTACCCTTGCTAATCTAGCCCGCTTGCTTTCATCCAGTTCCTTGGCTCCCAAATCCGTAATTTGCAGAGAGAAGGATCTTCGATCTTGGGGGTCTGGAGTTCTATAGATGTATCCCTTCTGCTCCAGGGCCGCAGCTTGCCTGCTGACTGTGGAAATATCCAACCGGAATTCGTCTGCGAGAGCCTTGACGCCGGCGGAACCGTGAGCAGAAATTTGATGCAATAACAGGTATGCGGACCGGTCGAGGGTTCCGATTTTCTTGTCAGACGCAATGGAATTGATATGACGAACCAGAATAGCCAGCTCCAGCTCTATAGTTTCCAACGATCTCGGGTCCAATTTTTGTATCACCTCACAACAGAAGCTGCTTAATGCTCATACTCATGGTAGCATAATGGTTCATTTTTTCAAATTACAGCTAATGAAAGCAGATTTATTGACATGAAAATATATAGTTGTATAATACAATAATGTAGTTTCATTATACAACTTATTTTGTTTTCTTTGAAATTTAACTTTAATCGGAGAGGAGCAGGTATATGTCATATCAGAATTCGACAGAAGGCAGTTCATCCAATGCGCCTCTTTATGAAGAGGGGAGCCTTCTTAAACAGCCCAAGGCGGTTTGGGCGGTATTTTTCGCATGTATTATTGCTTTCATGGGCTTAGGCCTGGTAGACCCGATTTTGCTGGCTATTGCCGATCAGTTGGAAGCAACCCCCAGTGAAGTCTCTTTGCTTTTTACAAGCTATAATGCGGTCATGGCGGTTGCCATGTTAATAACGGGAGCTATCTCATCGAGGCTCGGAATCAAGCTGACACTGCTCGCCGGTATAGTAATTATCGCAATTTTCTCCTGTCTCGGCGGCCTCTCTAATGGAATATGGCCTCTTATCGGTTTGAGGGGAGGCTGGGGGCTGGGCAACGCGCTGTTTGTCGCGACGGCTCTGACCGCGATTGTTACTTTGTCCAAATCCGGTACGGCTAAAGCTATTATTTTGTACGAAGCGGCGATTGGACTAGGCATTTCGATAGGTCCGCTGCTTGGCGGCGAGCTCGGTTCCATTTCTTGGAGAGGACCCTTCCTGGGAGTGGCCGGGTTGATGGTCATTGCTTTCGTCAGCCTGCTTATTCTTATGCCGAAATCCCAGGTACCGCAGGCCGGGAAGCTTCCAAAAACCTCACTGCTCGATCCGTTCCGGGCAATGAAACATCGATCTCTTGTCGTTCTTGGAGTAACGGCTTGCCTGTATAATTTCGGTTTCTTTACATTACTGGCTTACGCGCCATTCGTTATGGGCTTGAGTGAACGGGGATTAGGCTATGTATTTTTGGGATGGGGCTTATTGTTGGCAATAACATCGGTATTTATGGCGCCGAGGCTGCAGCAGAGGTTCGGAACGATTAAATCCATGTGTGCCATGCTGATCTTGTTTGGCGTAGACCTGCTGGCCATGGGCATCTGGACTTCTACTCAGTGGTTAATCATCGCGGCCGTTATCATCGCCGGAGCCCTGTTGGGGAACAATAACACACTCATCACCACGGCGGTAATGAATGCCGCTCCTGTCGAACGTTCCACCGCGTCCGCCGTATACAGTTTCCTTCGTTTTCTTGGCGGGGCGGTTGCGCCGTTCCTGGCAGGAAAGCTCGCGGAATGGTACAATCCCCATGTTCCTTTCGTAGTAGGTGCGGTTTTCGTAGTGCTGTCCGTTTTCTTTGTGCTGGCAAACCGAAAGCACCTCAACCATGTTGACGATATGGAATCCGGTCATTAATTTTCCAATATTTCAAAAGGGCTGCTTTTTGTCTTTGCAGCCCTTTTTTTCAATGGAGGATTTCAATTTATGAAGTTCGAAAATTTCTTAACTCATCCGATAACTGCAAGGCCAGACGGTCCAATTCTTCCGCCAGCTCCGTCAGCCGGTGGATGGAATGGCCCTGTTGCTCCACGGTGGCGGATACCTCTTCGGTCCCGGCTGCCGTTTCTTCCGTAATAGAGGTTGTCGTTTCCATGGCCTGCAGCATTCTCTCTTTCTGCTGTGTGGTGTCCAATATCGCCGCCGCAATGCTCCGAATCTGCTCCGTATTGGACTGAACGGTGCTCAGAATGGTTCGGAAAGCCGAGTCCGTATCCGATACAGCCGATTCCTGGCGCTGCATTAGGCGATGAGCCTCCTCAATCACGGTCATCGTATGCTTGGATTCGCGGCCGATTTCATCTATGATTTCGTCTATTCGGGCAACAGCGCTTTGGGATTGGTCGGCCAGCTTTCTGACTTCTCCGGCGACAACGGTAAATCCTCTGCCGGCCTCTCCGGCGCGTGCCGCTTCGATGGAAGCATTGAGCGCAAGCAAATTCGTCTGGGCGGAAATTTCGGATACCGTACCGATAATTTCGCTGATTTGCGCTGTCCGGTCGTTCAAAGTCGTTATCGCATCGACTATTTGTTCCATGGAACGGTTCGTGTGGGCTGATTGCTCCTTAAGCTCCATGACCGTATTCATTCCGTCCCTGGATACCATTTGCATTTGCTCTGATTCCGTCTCCAGAGACCGGCTCTGGGCTTCGATTTCGGTCAGCCGTTCAGCCAATTGATAGATCGCTTCCGAAGTTTGCTCCACCAATTCCGCTTGATGTCCCGCTCCCAGGGCAATCTGATCCACGGTTCTCGTAATTTCCGTGCTGGCTGCCTGATTTTCCTGCGAATTTGCGACCAGTGTCCGGGACGCTTCCTGCACTTTAGCCGAAATCCGATCGATGCCGCCAATCATGTTTCGTATTTTCATTACCATACTGTTAAATACCCCGGCCAGCTGTCCTAATTCGTCTTTGCGATCAAGCCGGATTTGCAGGTTCAAGTTCCCTTGCTCAACTTCTTTCATCGAATTCATCAAGCTATGGAGCGGTTTGGTTATTCGTCTGGCAAAAACGAAAGAAACAAGGACTACAATGATCAGCACGATAACCGTCATGATCGTAAGCGGCATAATCAATTGCTTGGCCTCTTGTTCAAACTCATTTACATAAACCGTTCCCGCCAGCTTCCAATCGGTCGTCGGATTGGTGGTGAAGCTGAATTTTTTATCTTCTCCGTAGAAGTTATAGGAGATGGTTCCTTGTTCGCCGGCCTCCATCATTTTAATATAATATTCTTCCTGCGTTACATCCGCCCCGTTTAATTGGCTGTCGGGATGATACAGGAAGGTTCCCTTATCATCGAACAATATAGCATATCCGGCATGGCCGATTTGAATATTTTTCACCAAATCGATCAACTCATTCAGCGTTATATCAATAGCCAGCACCCCCCACGGCTTTCCGTCCCGGACCAATGTTTTGGCGGCGCTTATGACCAGAGAGCCATCCGTGGCCGTTACATAGGGTTCCGTCCAGATCACCTGTCCTTCATTCCGGACGGCCTCCTCATACCAGGGACGCGTGCGCGGATCAAAGCCGGGTGGCAACGATTGTCCCTCAGGATACAGAAAAATATCGCCTTCCGCTGTGCCCAGATAGATATTTGTAATATCATTGTTGGCTGTATGATACATCCCGAACACAGACATTAAACCGGATTGATCCTCCGGCTGTTGAGAGAAACCGCCAACCACCCCGTTGTCGGAAATAGCCGTTAACTGGTTTTCGAATTTTCTGAAGAAACGCTCGAACATCCGGTTGGTTTCCTCGATGGAATATCCGACATTTTTGGTCAGTGTGTCTACAGTCATATTTACGCTGAAATAGTAACTCGCGGAGGATAGAATGACGGCCGCCAGCAGAGTTAGTGCCAGGAAAGGAATGAGAATTTGCTGCTGCAATTTTAAATTTTTCATACGTACCCCCGAAGTTTGAAGTGGTTGCGAATATTCTAGTTATTTAGTCGGAACAACTAGAAGTATTTTCTATTATATAGACGAAAAGACCTATAAAAATAGTCTATAGACGCAGGGAATTATGAAATTTTTGTTAATAAACTGTTTATTTTTTGTAATGTAAGGAATTTTCTATAAGAAATTAAGCAAAATATAAGTGGCGAGGTATAGGCTGCCTACAACTCATAATAATAAAGGGCTTGAAGGTCCGAACAGATTCAGGAGGCCACAATGAACGAGGGTAATCAGAAAACCGAGCATGATCTTACCTTGACTAACCGGCAAGGGCATCCCGTCACAAACAATCAAAATTTAAGAACGGTAGGAAATCGCGGTCCGGCAACTTTGGAAAACTATGATTTTATCGAGAAAATCAGCCATTTCGACCGTGAGCGCATCCCGGAGCGTGTGGTTCATGCCCGCGGAGCGGGGGCCCACGGCTACTTCGAAGCTTATGGAACGGTAGGGAACGAGCCTGTATCCAAATACACACGTGCCAAGTTATTTCAAGAGAAGGGCAAGCGCACCCCTGTATTCGTCCGGTTCTCGACCGTAATCCATGGCGGACATTCCCCGGAGACGCTTAGAGATCCCCGCGGATTTGCCGTTAAATTCTATACGGAGGATGGAAACTGGGATTTGGTGGGGAATAACTTGAAAATTTTCTTCATCCGCGATGCGGTCAAATTTCCGGATATGATCCATGCCTTTAAACCGGACCCGATTACGAATATTCAGGATTCTGAAAGGTTCTTCGACTTTTGCGCCAATTCTCCCGAAAGCTTCCACATGGTAACGTTTGTTTATTCCCCTTGGGGGATTCCGGCCAACTATCGTATGATGCAGGGCTCGGGCGTCAATACATATAAGTGGGTAAACAGCGAAGGGGAAGCCGTTCTGGTCAAATATCATTGGGAGCCCAAGCAGGGGATCAAAAATTTGACGATGAAGGAAGCTGCAGAAATTCAGGCAGTCAATTTCAATCATGCTACCCAGGATTTATATGAAGCGATTGAGCGCGGGGATTATCCGGAATGGGAGCTGCTGGTGCAGATCATGAGTGACGGGGAACATCCCGAGCTTGATTTCGACCCGTTGGACGACACGAAGCTGTGGCCTGAAGATCAGTTTCCGTGGCTGCCGGTCGGCAAAATGGTGTTAAACCGCAATCCGGAAGATTATTTCAACGAAGTAGAGCAAGTAGCCTTCGGTACGGGGGTGCTGGTGGACGGGCTGGATTTCTCCGATGACAAGATGCTTCAGGGTCGGACATTTTCCTATTCCGATACGCAGCGCTACCGTGTAGGCGCGAATTATTTGCAGCTGCCCATCAACTCGCCCAAGAAGAGGGTGGCCACCAACCAAAGCGGCGGCCAAATGCAGTACAGGGTGGACCGTGCCCCGGGGCAAAATCCTCATATTAACTATGAGCCATCGTTGCTGGGCGGCCTGAAGGAAGCTGAGCAGGCAGGGAAGGAATATACTCCCCAGGTCGAAGGCAGGCTGGTGCGCCAATCCATCGACCGGCAGAGCAATACGAAGCAGGCGGGTGAAACCTACCGCAGGTTCGAGGAATGGGAACGGGCCGAATTAATCGCGAATCTGGTGGCCGATCTTTCCCGCTGCGATAAACGAATACAGGATAAAATGATCGCTCTCGCAGAGGAAGCGGATGAAGAATACGGTCGCCGTCTGAGAGAGGGATTGGCGAATGCGCCGCAGGGCGGATCGAGTCAGAAGCCGCTCGGCAACAGGGAAGGGGACAAGGCTCCTCAGCAAGCCGTGGACAAAGGCCACGAGGCCGAGCCGTATTAAGTGAAACGCAATTTAGAAAAAAGCCCGCCTTGCAGTCGTTCTGCAGGCGGGCTATAAAGATTTGATAAGTGTCTGGCATCCTTGGCGAACCCGGATGGCCTCCAAGGCCTGTTTTTATTCTTCGCCTTGTCTTCCAGAGTAATAAGGCTCTCCCGGATCGAGATCGATAACAACTCGCCGAGGTGCAGCCAGCGCATATTGATGCTCGCATCGCCAGCGCATATCTTCGGTGAAGCCGATCGTCTCCCCGTCAGCGATAACATCTCCATTATTAAATAAATAATACCCGATATTAATTAAATGGTCGCCTACCTCGTTGGGGTCCAAATCGTAGAAGTGACACTGAATATCGGGGATGCCGAGAGCGGCAAGTCCTACCGTATCCATCAATCCTTCGGGGCGATTGCTGCCGGTTCCTTCCACATTGTAGAATCGTAAATTCATTGCGCCATATAAAGCGGCTCCTTCTTCCACTGCAGCCAAATACTCTTTGGGCTCAACCAGCTTGTCGCTCTCACGGAAGTAAATCGCATCGCAAGGCGCCGCTTCCAATATCGCTTTAAGGGCGCCAGTGAACAGCTCTAATCTCGATTTGGGATCAAGTCCGGAAGCCATCATGTCCGACATAAGTAATGAATGGCTGCACTCGCTTAGTGTCTGTGCGGCTTCCTTCCAATGCCAGCATTGCTGGATCGCTGTCTCATAGTCCGTGACCGGCCGGTTATCGATATTCATTAAGCTGGTCTGGGCGGGCATTTCTCCATCTGAATACCGAACCATATAGTTTAAATGGAAGAAATGCAGCAATTGCTCCTTTTCGGTTTCGTAGGCTTCCCAAACCGCTAGTCCGGCGGCATCGGCTTCCTCTAGTTCCGGCTGCTCCGTTTTGCCGGTGTAAAGCTCCATTTTCTTATAGAGTAAGTCCCGGTCAATCTCAGGCCGTTGTCTGTATTTAAGTTCAACCGTGTAAACCCGTGCAAATCCGAAATCCCTATCTTCTTCAAGCATATCGTTCATTTAACTTGTCTCCTTTGTCACCTTCATGATTGTTCGGCCCGTGTGCGATCTCCTTCATTTACTAAGTAAAAGAGTATGTATGGTTTTAGCGTCCCGCGAGCAAATCTTCCTTGCTGATGACAGATGAAAAGTATGGTTCATAACATTCCCATCCCCGTCAATGACTTCAATAATGTTATTCGTACGCTCTTATGCGCTGCGTTTGGCGGCCGCGGCCCGATTCGCATGCCGCTGCGACCAATAGGCCAGACTCATCGTGGCGAGCAGAAGGAGGCCTGTTGCCCAGAAGACGGCATGAATCGAGAACACGCCGCTAATGGCGCCGCCGACGAGCGGTCCCAGCATGCCGCCTAGTTGGTTCGCCGTCTGATTCAAGCTAAAGGCCCGTCCGCGGAACTCACTCTCCGTAGTGCGTACGACCAAGCCGTTTAGCGCCGGGAATACCGCACAGAAGAAAATACCGTACGCAAACCGGATAATAGAGAACCACCAGATGTTATGGAATGGAATTTGCAGCAAGGTTCCGATTCCTCCGGCTAGCAGACCGATAAGCAATATTTTGTGAAAACCTACCCGGTCGGCCAGCTTTCCCCAGCGGGGAGCGAACATAATGCTCGCGACTC
This sequence comes from Paenibacillus residui, assembly GCF_042677205.1. Taxonomy (NCBI): domain Bacteria; kingdom Bacillati; phylum Bacillota; class Bacilli; order Caryophanales; family Paenibacillaceae; genus Paenibacillus; species Paenibacillus residui. Next base: position 280,684 of record NZ_JBHTIU010000039.1, on the reverse strand, counting down.
CGACCAGCGAGAACACAATTCCTGCGGCCAGCGAAGCGTCCTTCGTCGGAATGCCAAGCTCGACTATGTAGAGCGGCAGTACCGGTTCGATCGTCATAACGGAAAACTGGGTGCATAACGTCAGCACGACAATGACGATAAACGGCTTGTTCTGCACCGCAATGCCGATCGTATGGATGATCGAGCTGCTGTCTTTGCTCGGCACGAAGGACTCCTCTTTCACCCAAAAAATAATGAGAATCGTCGCGATAAAGCAAAGCACCCCGGCGCTGCCGAATGCAATCCGGTTATCGAAAATTTTGGACAGTACGCCGCCCAGCATCGGTCCCATAATGCTTCCGGTTGCCGTAGCCGTTGATATCATTGACAGGGCATACCCTACCTTTTTCTCCGGAGTGTTCGTCCCCACAAGCGCTATCGCTCCTGGAATGAAGCCGGACAGCAAGCCTTGCAGCAGCCGAAGCACAAGCAATTGATATGGATTAGTCACGAATGCGGTCAAAAGATAAATAACACATAGGGCGATACCTGCCCGGATAATCATCGGCTTGCGCCCGTATTTATCTCCGATCGCGCCCCAGAACGGCGATGACACGGCCCCTGCCAAAAAAGCGCTGCTGAACAAGATGCCGGACCATAGCTCGATATGATCCTTCACCCCAATTTGCAGTAAAAACAGAGGCAGAAACGGAATGACCATCGAAAAGCTGGACGATACGATGAATGAGCCGAACCATAAGATCCATAAGTTTTTCTTCCATGTTTCCATACATGATCACTTCCGAAGTATTCTATTTGCCGCAGGTTACTGGCCGTTATAACTATGAGCAACGATTTCTATCGGGCCGAACTTTTTAATAGACTTTATTATACACCAATCCCCCCATTCTGCAATTTTCAATTAATCCATAAGCCTATTTCCAAGTATGCACAAGAAAAGATAGGCATTGAAACTTTAGGGCAATTTCACAAGCGAAAGCACCGCTCAAATGAACGGAATCGGATCAATCCTCAATTTCACAACTCTCAATTTCGCCTTGATTCTGAACAAATTTCAATGCTATACTCGAGTCAAACGGTCATGAAGCACATGCCGCTTTGATACTTAAAAGTATCGAGGCGGCATTTTTATTTTGTTTTGTGGAAAGGGGGCGAGCTTCATGTTTATGAAACAATATGAGATTTGGATGCAGAAGCAAATTGAACAGGAGAAGAACCATCGAAGACGTGAGTTGTTACAAAAAGGACTCAGCCACGGAACTGTGGAGTTGTTGCGTTCGATCTGGTATCCGGTTGTCGGTAACTTCGATCATTTGTATCCTGAATGGGAGGTCCGCGATTTCAATAATGGGTATCGGTATCTCGATTTGGCTTTCTTGCCAGGAGGTGCTAAAGGAGATATAGAAATTCAAGATTACCGATCGCATGCCAGAGATTTGGATACACGTCGTTTCAAAGACTTGTGTCGCAGACAAAGCTTGTTGTCGCTTGATGATTGGGTCTTTTTGCCGATTGCGTATTTGTCAATTCAAGAAGAACCGGAGTTTTGTAAGCAGTTAATCTTATCGTTCATTGGGAAGATTCTTTCGTTCGAGGTGGATGTCCGGCTGAACAGTATGGAGGCGGAAACAGTGCGATATGCGCGAAGACTTTTGAGGCCATTTACACCAACGGAGCTTGCGAGGCATCTTCGAGTAACTGATCGTTACGCCCGTAAGGTGCTGCATGACTTGGTGGAGAAACAACATTTGATAGTGGTTGGAGGAAAATTGAGATTTCGGACGTATCAGTTGAATATTGGCAGTAACTTAAGGACTTTAGGGGGATAAGGAAGGGAAGAGGAGAGGAAAGAGAAAGCCTGCGGAACTGAGAGACGTTATTCAACGAAATATCGCCATTTTTTAAAGTTAACGGAACTGTACGCCGTTATTGGCTGCAATTCGCGAAGTATTGCCATCGAAATAAGCAAATAACGGTACTAAGTTCCGTTAGGATTAAAATGCTGCCAAAATCAATGAAATAAGGTCGCTGACTTCCGCTACTGTCACCAGAGCCTGGGGCATGTCCGAATCCCGATTGAACTTGCTGACGAAGCTTATTCGAAGAAGACTCTTAGCGGAAGATTCAGACGCCGATTTCTTACCCCACAAAGTGAAGAGCCGCTTCGAAGTGAAATCCGACTACTTTGCCGGGGATCCCAGTAAACATTCATGCTGCGCGGACGAACCCCTGGGGTTCGCTCCCCCATAACCCAGTAACGAAGAAAGAGGCTGATCCCCAGGGATCAACCTCTTTCTTCGTTATGGAGCCTACTTCAAGGGGCATGTCCGAATCCCGATTGAACTTGCTGACGAAGCATATTCGAAGAGGACTTTTAGCGGAAGATTCAGACGCCGTGCTCCTCCGCTTCGCTCCGTCCGCGCGGACGAACCCCCGGGGTTCGCTCCCCCATAACCCAGTAACGAAGAAAGAGGCTGATCCCCAGGGATCAACCTCTTTCTTCGTTATGGAGCCTAGGGGGATCGAACCCCTGACCTCATCGCTGCCAGCGATGCGCTCTCCCAGCTGAGCTAAGGCCCCTCATGGCTACCTTTATCATTATATCCGGGAGCATACGGAAATGCAAGTCCGAACATTAAAGTTCTAAAATTCTAACAATTTCATTATTTCATTCATCTTTTAATGAGCTTCCGATTTTTAATGTTCGGCATATAACCCGGCGGCAATTGGGGATAATTTAAGAATACCCGTTTGCTTAATTCGATGATAATGGAACCTTCGGAAGGAGAGGGCATAATGGTTTTTTACATTTCGTTAATCCTTATCGGTTTGTTCGTATTATGGGGAGTGTTTTACCCGGAGCATCTTTCGGCTACAGCCAACGCAACATTCGAGTTTACTATAAGCACCTTCGGCTGGTTCTATTTATTGGTTACGCTAGGTTTTCTTATCTTTAGCTTATATATCGCCTTCAGTAAATACGGAACGATTCGGTTGGGGGATGACGACGATGAGCCGGAATACTCGAATATCAGCTGGTTTGCCATGTTGTTTAGCGCCGGAATGGGGATCGGCCTTGTCTTCTGGGGAGTAGCCGAACCACTTTCCCATTACCTGGTCCCTCCGGAAGGGGCGCTGGGGGGGACGGCCCAAGCCGCGCGGTTGGCCATGAGATATTCCTTCTTTCATTGGGGGCTTCATCCCTGGGCGATTTATTCCGTCATTTCACTAGCTCTGGCTTATTTCAAATTTCGTAAAGGCTACAGAGGGCTTATCAGCGCGACCTTTACTCCATTATTGGGAGATAGAGTGAATGGACCGATCGGCAAAGGAATCGATATCCTGGCCATACTGGCCACGGTATTCGGAGTGGCTACCTCCCTGGGACTCGGTACGCTGCAGATTGGAGGCGGCCTAAATCACTTGTTCCATATACCTAATGTGGTATGGACGCAAATCATCATTATAGCAGCGGTTACAGTTCTTTACTTGATTTCCGCGACTGCCGGACTGGATAAGGGGATCAAAACGATAAGCAACATCAATTTGCTCATAGCCGTAGGCTTGATGCTGTTTGTGCTAATGACGGGCCCCACTTCGTTCATATTTGATACGTTTACCTCCACGCTCGGAGGATATTTGCAAAATGTCGTTCAGATGAGTTTAAGGCTGTCGCCTTTCACCGAAAGCACATGGATCGGCACATGGACCTTGTTTTATTGGTCGTGGTGGATTGCATGGGCTCCCTTCGTCGGAATGTTCATTGCCAGAGTATCCAAAGGCAGAACCATACGCGAATTTATTCTTGGGGTATTAATCATTCCCAGTGCATTCGGCTTTGTCTGGTTTTCCGTATTTGGCGCCACTGGCCTTAAGCTGGAAATCTTCGACGGGGCTCATCTGGCCGAAGCCGTGCAGCGGGATGTGACGAGTGCGTTGTTTATTATGCTGGAGCAGCTTCCTCTGGGGACAATAATAGCCGGTTTGGCGACAATATTAATCATTACGTTTTTTGTTACATCGGCCGATTCCGCCACCTTCGTTCTCGGGATGTTATCCAGCAAGGGGGCATTGAACCCTTCCGCCAAGGTTAAGCTGATATGGGGGGTTCTGCAATCGACCATTGCCGTCGTACTGCTCCTTAGCGGAGGGCTGAACGGTCTTCAGACGGCTTCCATTGTGGCAGCCCTTCCCTTTGCCTTGATTATGGTTTTTATGTGCTTTTCTATCCAAAAGGCGCTGAACGACGACTATAAGCAAATCCGCAAAAAAGAAAAGGAACGATTGAAAAAGCTGGAAGCTCTCCTTCTTAGGGAGCCCTAAGGTACGCTCCTAATACCCATAGGTTGCCTTTATGCCCGGGGTGGAGCTTCTGCGCTTCCCTCCGAAACGGATGAATATTGTCGAGGCGGCCTCGCTGGGCTTCTGCTCAACGCAGCACTTTTGTGAAAGAGGCCCCACCTATGATATGATGTTCAGCAGTACGCCCCCCAGTTAGTACAGCTCATTCTTATAGGGATTCACGGTCCAAAACGAGATCAGCCCAATGTACCAAGACTCCAAAAAGGGTATTCCATATTCAAGGGAGACTCATTATAATTTATTTTTAAACCCCTATTGCATACCTTAGGGGGGTATGGTAATATGAATATGTAACAAGGAGGGATTGCTCATGGATCACTTGATGGATGGCTTAATGGACGACACTCATGCCTGTGCTTCCGGAGATGAAAGGAAGAGTCATCATTCTGATAAAATCAAATCCAATCTGATTACCCGGCTGAACCGGATTGAAGGGCAAATCCGCGGAATTAAAGGGATGATTGAGAGAGATACTTATTGTGATGATGTACTTAACCAGATTGCCGCTATTCAGTCCGCATTGAATGGTGTAGGGAAGATGCTGTTGGAAGGGCATATGAGAAGCTGTGTGGTAGAAAGAATTCAAGAAGGCGATCATGATGTGATCGACGAGTTGTTAAAGACCGTCAATAAGCTTATGAAATAAATTACACGAATAAGGAGAGGTTTGTTATGAAATCCATCGTTCTGAAAGTGGAAGGAATGTCCTGCAATCATTGCGTTAATTCGATAGAAGGAGCATTGAAGAAAATTGGCGCTGCCGGTAAAGTCGATTTGGAGGGGAAGACCGTCGCGGTTGAATTTGACGAGTCCAAACTGACGGAAGATGCGATTAGAAGCGCCATTGAAGATCAAGGGTACGATGTAGCCTAACGTCGCTGGTTAGCCCAACCCCGGAGAGTAACGTCAGCCCGAGGGACGATGACATCAGCGATAGCTTAACTAATCCTGGCTTCGAGTGAACCAGTACGACGAAAGATTAATCTCAGAACATTGGGGAATTCTATAAATAACCTGTATGCTCCGTTCAGGAGCTTTTCTTCCCTCAATTATATACCCTACTGGGGTATGGTGTTTACTTACCTAGAGAGGTGTTTCCGATGGATGCCAAAGAAGCAGTAAAATCAACTAAAAATACGACCTACCAAATAACGGGGATGACCTGTGCAGCATGTGCTAATCGAATCGAAAAAGGATTGGCCAAAATGGACGGAGTCGAGTCGGCCAACGTCAATTTTGCCCTGGAAAAAGCAACGGTAGTGTATCATCCGGATAAAGTCGATTCCGAGCAGTTGGAGCATAAGATTCAGCAATTGGGTTACAACACCGTAAAGCAATCCGTTGAGCTGCAAATCTCCGGAATGACTTGTGCCGCCTGCGCGTCCCGAATTGAAAAGGGGCTGAACAAGCTGCCGGGCGTCACCAAAGCGACGGTTAATTTCGCTTTGGAAACGGCGCATGTCGATTATTCGGAAGATGAGGTAAAGCTGGAAGATTTGCAGAGGAAGGTCGAAGACCTGGGCTATAAGGCTGTTTTGAAGGAAGAAGCGGCCGGGACCGATCACAGGAAAAAGGAAATCAAAATTCAGCTAACGAAATTGATTGTTTCGGCGATATTATCGCTGCCGCTGTTATGGTCGATGGTCAGCCATTTCCGGTTTACTTCGTTTATCTGGATTCCAGATTTATTTATGAATCCCTGGTTCCAGTTCGCTCTGGCAACCCCCGTTCAATTTATTATTGGATGGCAGTTTTATGTCGGAGCTTACAAGGCTCTACGGAACAAAAGCGCGAATATGGATGTGCTTGTAGCACTCGGGACATCCGCGGCTTATTTCTACAGTCTCTATCTAACGACCAGATGGAGCGGCAATGCGCATCATTCGGTTGAACTGTATTATGAAACAAGTGCCGTCCTTATTACGCTAATTATTCTCGGTAAAGTGTTCGAAGCGTTGGCCAAGGGCCGGACATCCGAAGCGATCAAGAAGCTGATGGGGCTTCAAGCCAAGTCGGCTCGTGTGCTGCGCGATGGACAGGAGATGGATGTTCCTGTCGAACAAGTGGTTGTCGGAGATATCGTCCTTGTGAAACCGGGGGAGAAAATTCCGGTAGACGGCGAAGTGTTGGAAGGACAATCAGCCGTCGACGAATCGATGCTGACCGGAGAGAGCATACCGGTAGAGAAGCATGCCGGAGACCGGGTCATCGGTGCGACCTTGAACAAAAATGGTTCTCTTCGCTTCCGGGCAACCCAGGTAGGGAAAGAGACGGCGTTGGCACAAATTATAAAAGTCGTGGAGGAAGCCCAAGGCTCGAAGGCTCCTATTCAAAGAGTGGCCGACCGGATTTCGGGAATATTTGTACCGATTGTCGTTGGCATTGCTCTTGTCGCTTTTCTCTTATGGTACTTTATCATCGATCCGGGACAGTTTGCCGGTGCGCTGGAGAAAGCGATCGCTGTACTCGTTATCGCTTGTCCTTGTGCTCTCGGGCTGGCGACCCCTACCTCGATTATGGCCGGGTCCGGCCGGGCGGCGGAAGCCGGAATTCTGTTCAAGGGAGGAGAGCATCTGGAATCCGTTCACCGGATTACAACCGTTGTTCTCGATAAGACAGGGACCGTCACCAAAGGCAAGCCGGAGCTGACGGATGTGTTACCGGCTTCGGGTGTGGAGCGTATACGGTTCCTTCAATGGCTCGGAGCGGCCGAGAGATTGTCGGAGCATCCCTTGGCGGAAGCCATCGTTGCGGGAATTTCCGAGCAAGGGATAGCGATGCCGGAGGCACAGCAGTTCGAAGCGGTTCCCGGATACGGGATCCGTGCCAAGGTCGAAGATCGAGACCTTCTGGTCGGGACTGTGAAACTGATGGATCGGTTCGACATATCCATTCCTTCCGAAGCGATAGAGGAGAAGGAAAGAATGGAGAACACCGGCAAGACAGTCATGCTTGCAGCCGCAGACGGACGTTATGCGGGCATGGTGGCAGTGGCCGATACGCTCAAGGAGACCTCGCGGGAGGCTGTAGCGCGGCTGCGGGAGATGGGGCTCACCGTCATTATGCTCACAGGCGATAACGAGAGAACGGCTCAAGCGATTGCCAAGCAGGCAGGGATAGACCGCGTCCTGGCCGAAGTGCTGCCTGAGGAGAAAGCAGAGCAGGTGAAGAAGCTTCAAGCGGCAGGGGAGAAAGTCGCTATGGTCGGGGATGGCATCAACGATGCTCCGGCATTGGCGACAGCGGATATCGGCATGGCTATCGGGACCGGAACGGATGTCGCTATGGAAGCTGCGGACGTAACGTTAATGAGAGGCGATCTGAAGAGCATACCGGACGCCATCTATATGAGCCGCAAAACGATGAATAATATCAAGCAGAATCTGTTCTGGGCATTGGCCTACAATTCTCTCGGCATCCCGATTGCGGCAGCGGGTTTCCTCGCGCCATGGGTAGCCGGAGCCGCCATGGCACTTAGCTCGGTATCCGTAGTATTAAATGCTTTAAGATTGCAGAGGGTAAAGCTGTAACCAAACTCGGGAATAAAATAATCAAAATCTTTTAAGCCGGTCTCCATATAGGGGATCGGCTTTTTTTCCAACTTATGCTACTATGTAATGGAAATCTGATGCAGGGGGGATAAGTATGTTGAAAATCGGAATGGCCAGCTTCTGGCATGTGCATGCCGAGGATTATGCCCGCCAGGTAGAAAACCATCCTCATACGCAAATAGCTGCTGTCTGGGACGAAAATCCGGAGAGGGGCCAAGCGGCAGCGAATGCCAAGGGAGTCCGGTTTTACGAACGTTATGAAGACATGCTGGCACAAGTGGATGCGGTTGTTGTGGATGCGCCTACGACCATGCACAAAGAGGTAATTGTTGCCGCTGCTGAAGCCGGCAAACATATTTTTACCGAGAAAGTCATTGCCCCGACCTGGCAGGAAGTGAAAGCCATTCTTGAAGCGGTCCGGGCTAACGACGTCAGGCTGATGGTTTCTCTGCCGAGGTTATATTTCGGATATACCTTGGCTGTCCGCGAGATGGCGGCACAGGGGCTGTTCGGCCAAGTGACGCTGGTCCGTTCCCGCTTATCCCACAACGGTGCTATTCCTACGAATCAATCCGCGACAGGCTGGCTTCCTGCCCATTTCTACAGCAAAGAGGAGTGCGGGGGAGGAGCCATGATCGATTTGGGCTGCCACCCGATGTATTTGACCCGTCTGCTGCTAGGAATGCCGGAGACCGTCAGCGCCACCTACGGGTACATAACCGGAAGGGAAGTGGAGGATAATGCCGTCAGTGTCCTGCAGTGCGGCAACGGAGCCATCGGGATCGTCGAAGCGGGCTTTGTTAACCGCTTCTCCCCGTTCGCTCTGGAGGTTCACGGAACCGAAGGCAGTTTGCTTTACTCTTCCCATGACGGGAAAATGATGTTTCGCAGCAGCGTTAAGGGGGAAGACTACGCTAAGGAATGGCAAATCCGCGAATCGATCCCTCAGGATGCCCCGGCGGCATTCGATCAATGGATTGAGCATATCCACAAGGGAACCGATGCGGAGGAGAATATTCAACTGGCCGTTGATCTAACCAAGCTGATGGAGGCGTCGAACCGGTCTGTACAGGAAGGCAGGCCGATTGCAATCCGCGATCTGAATTGACAAGGGTTTTATAGCACGGTCAAATATTCGTGAGAACTTGGCCAGGCAACCTGCATTCGTGAACTCCCCTCGAAGCGGCCAAACCATTCAGACCCAAATTCGGGCCGTTTCAGGGGGAGGTCCCTTATCGATGTTGTTAGGGAAAGTCATCTTATGCATAAACGGGCCAGAACGAAGGAAACAAGAAGCAGCGTAACCGTCCCTGGTCGAATTTTCAACACACTATGTTATGAAAGGAGCGCTACCGATGAATCCGGCAGCCAAATGGATGATTATTGGCGGTATAATCCTGATTGTATTGGGCTTGCTTTGGCAAGTCGGGGGGCGTTATTTGAATCTGGGCAGGCTTCCTGGAGATATCGTCGTGGAGAAAGAAAACTTCAAATTTTATTTTCCGGTTGTAACCTGTCTCCTCATAAGCGCCGCGGGCTCTCTCATTCTGTATCTGATCCGCATGTTTAACAAATAAGGGTCACTTCTCGTTCAAATGAAAGAACGGATTGCCCGTACTTCAGTCGGACAATCCGGGTCTGCATTCCGTCCCTTCCTCGCTTCTCGTATAGGCAATGAGATGAACATGCTCCCCCATCCGGCCCCGGATTTTGTCTTCCAGCTTTATCAAATCGTTCAGAAGCTCGTCATGCCCGTCGAAATCGGTAAGCATATATTCTTTATTGTTCTCTGTCATTGAATGGTTCAACTCCTTACGGAAGAATTGTTTTTCCTTGTAAAAAGATCGTTATTGGCACGAAAAACTTCCTCTAATACCGGGTTATTCATCTTCGAAGAGGCTTCGTTAGGAGCTTTTTTTATTGTCGCCCCCGATTTCTTCAATTATTCTGATTGCCCGTAGAATTTTAACGGATGCGGATTCGGATTTCATTAAAGAAGTCCCCTTCGTAGTCCTTGGGCATGCGCACCTGCAGCACTCCTTTTTTAAGGATGGCCTTGGCAGATTCCCCTATCACATTTTTGGGCAGGCGGACTACTCGGCTTTTGGCAGATAAACCGTTGAGCTTTAATGAATTATGGCTGACGAATAGCTTTAGGTTACGAGGGTTAATATGGTCCGGTATTTTTATTTTGACGATAAGGTCGTCTTGAGTTTCCACCAATTCATGCTCCAGTCCGTTTTTGCTTTTAATTTTTCCCGGTCCTTTCAGGATTTGCCTGACATAGTTCTCCACCCACGAGGACTCTGCTTGCGCCCGTTGCTTTAAAGCTTCCGCCATGAATGGAAGAGGCCCCCCGAATAACTTCTCCAGCGACTTCCAGTCGAACGAACCGGAGTTTCTATCGCTCATTTCCGTATTCTCCTTTCTGTCCGTATATTATTTTCCTGAGCAAATCGTACACCAGGCAAACTTGGGTCTAGGCGGAGGAAGCTGATCACTGCAGCCTCATCATTCTGCTAATCAGTATACGGGCTCGATGCCCAAAAGGGCACTTAATGGTTTAACGCCTAACGCCTTTTTATTCTGCGATAGATTGCCGGTTTAAGATGTTCTCCTTCAGATTGCAGCGGCAAGGCAATTATATGAACCTCTGGGTATTTATCTACATACAATAGGTTATATGCAAATGACTTCTTCAGGGAACCGTTCCAATTGAGCCGAAAAGGAGGTCAAATCCGTGCCTTCCATCGTCGGAAACGTAAAAATATTAAGCGTTGACTCGGGAGGGATAGTCCAATTCGGTGATGCTGTCTTTCTGTCACCCGTCAGCACATCAAAAACATTTGCCGGTGCAGGCTCCTTCATAACGGGCGATCTTCCATTAACCAACAGCGGAATAAGCGCTACGAATACCAATGATCCTGATTTGGTCGATACGTCTTCGGCGAAGGCGGGATCGGGATGAATTTGACTGTTCATCAGAATATAACTATTCATACGATTCGAATCGGGGCGGTTACTAATTCTTCAGTCCTGCAAATAGGCAGTGCGGGAGTGATTAAGTCGCTGTCCAATCTGTACAACACCGGGGGATATACCAAGCCCGCTCCGGAAGTGAGTGCGGTTTCCACCGTTTCTCTAGTCCCTCTGCCCGGGCCTTCATGACGGGGTAGGTTCGTTCACAGGCATGGCCTGTTCCATGTACCGCATACATTAAATAAACGGGAGGTGTGCGGGATGTATAACGATCCTCGGCTCATGAGGTGGCTTCAGGATGTATATAATTTCTTGGCCCGGCAGCAGGAGAAAATGGAGCGCATGGAAGAGATGATTATCGAGATTCGTGAGGATATACGTGAATTTAAAAGCAACAAGATGACACATGTGGAGAGAATAGAGTACCATTTCGACCAACTGAAGGTAGAGACACTGGAAGGAACTTTGAACATAGGATTAACTCCGAATGGCAAAGGCATTGAAGAATTAGCCGTACCTTCCAACGGGGAGCCCGGAGGAGAGGGGGTAGAGGATGTCCCTTTTTTCCCCAAGCTTAAAGAGCAATTGGACCGCTATATTGATATGGAGATTCCCAGAGAGGTCAGCAGCTTCGAAGCCCATTACGGCGTTCAAGTGCCGGATGAGGTGCGATTTGCCATGATTGAGGACATACGTCGGCAGGTGGGGCCGAGAATAGTTGTTTACATCCAAAGGCTGCATAAGGATTCGTCGGATGACTCCGCCGTTGAGAAAGACATATTAGACAGGGTCAAGCGGGATATCCGGTTGGCCATTGAGCAATATTTTGAAAAACAGTATGGGAAGGGCAGTGAGGAAACATGAAGATGACTGTGGTTAATAAGGAAATCAAAGTAGGACAGATAAGGGTAATTGGTGTTACAACTTCTTCGGTTTTATTGGTGGGAGACACGGAGAGGATCAGTCTCGCTTCCGCATTCGATACTCCGCCCGAAGCTTTCGTCGTGGGGCCGTTCGTACCATTATCCGCTGCAAGGTAAAGTTTATGAAGCAGGCCCGAATTTCCTTGGTTGGTTTCTTCAAGGTTATTGAGATTAAACTGAGCTCCATTGTCCAGTTTGGGGATTCGCTCTGCTTGACGCCGGAAACGAAGGTTCTGGCAGTGCTGCGCAGCCAGTCCTCATATTACGGGGATGAAGGAGATTTCAATTACCCGATATTCACGAATCCTATCCCCGGCCCATCGCTCGATGAAGAGCTTGAGATGGAAATCATTAACGAATCCCCTTATATCAAGGTTGAATCGATCAAAATTATTGGAGTCTCAGCTTCCGGAATAGTACAGATAGGCTCTAACCAATGCATCGATGCCGAAAGCAGGATCAAGCATATTCGCCAAATGATCCGGGAAGACCTTCCTCTGCTGATGGGAACTGCCGCGGTCGAAGCAGTCGAAGCGGCTGCCGCCGGTTCGGGCGCTGTAATCGGTAACGGTCGAAAAGGGAGATAAGCGGCACACCTGCTGCAATTTCTATAGCATCTTGTGCTTGCGCAAAGTACGGATCAGCTTCCAATAAGTATAGTCTTTTTGGGAATATAGACTGCGGACATCCTGCACCCATTCCGGAATTTCTTGGGTTACCGCGAGCTTCTGCATAGATTTGACCGTTCCTTTTAACTCATTCCGCTTTTTCTCCAAATCTTTGCGAACGGACAGAAGAGACTGTTTAAGCTCCAGTACTTCTTTTTTGGATAAAGGGCGGTTTTTCTTTTTAGGACTTCCATTTTCCACACTTTCACTCAAGGATGTTCATCTCCTTCAACGATATATTTCATTGTATGCGGCCTTCGCCCGCCTGGTATAGACGTAAGCCCAGATTTGAATATGTCCTAACGGGGTGATATCCTAATGCTAGATACAAGCTAGAGAAGAATAGACAAAGGAGCATTCGCCAATGAATTCGATTCTTAAATGGGACGGTCACACCCATACCGCATTCTGTCCTCATGGCACCTCGGCAGAGCTCGGACTTTATCTCGACCGGGCGGTCCAACTGGGATTTACCCGTTATACGGTGAGCGAACATTCTCCATTGCCGAAGCACTGGATGAAGAACGAGCAGCTGCAGCGGGAGCTGGCTATGGAAGCGAGCGAGCTGCCGGCATACTTTGATTATGTAAAAAATTACAAGAATCGCTATGAAGGAGTACTGGAAATTTGGACCGGAATGGAAATAGATTATTTGCCCGGCAAGCCCCAGTATTCTCTGGAATTGGCCGAACAATGCCATCATGAGGTGGAGGATTGGGTGGTCTCCCTCCATTTCCTGCCTGGCAAAGATGGAATGAGATGTATAGATTATACACCGCAGGACTTCGAGGAAGGGTTAATCGCCTACTACGGCTCGATGGAGAAAGTAGTAGACGAATATTATAATGAGCTCGAGCAGGGAGTGGCCTTGGCGGCCAAACTCCCGGGCAGCCGCCGGTTGGGTCATGTCAATTTGATAGAGAAGTTCCATAAGGCGCTTCCTCCGATCGATCCGGATCAGATCCGGAAGCGGCTGGACGGGCTTCTTCCGAAGCTGGCCGAGGCAGGCGTGGGCATTGATGTCAATACTGCAGGCTTGAGAGTTCCGACCTGCGGCCAGCCGTACGTTCCCGGATGGTTTATCGGCAGATGTCTGGAAATGGGGATCCCGCTTGTTTTCGGATCGGATGCCCATCGTCCGGAGCATGTCGGCGAGGGATGGAATTACTATGAGGAATCCATTGCCTCCTTCCGATCGGCCCGACCTTAATGTTGAAGGATAGTCGGAAGGGTTGGTAGCCGATAAATATAACTAGCGTTCTAAGTCAGTAAAGCGATACTGGTAGATTTGCGCTTGTTCTTTTTACAAAGGCCCGATATTGACCGCTTCCTTCCGGCCTTTCTTTCATGTATAATGTTTTTCGGATGGGTCCGTCTTTGATATAACGTCCGTTATTGAGGAGGGAATATCAGATGGAGGAGGGAGGTTGCATAATGACCGTCACGAAGAAAGATATAGCGGATTATTTAGGTATTTCCAGAACAGCGGTGTCTTTGGTTCTCAATAATACACCGAACAGCACCGTTTCGGAGGAAACGCGAAGGAGCATTCTGCAGGCCGCTAAAGAGCTCGGTTACCGGGACAGCGAAATTTACCCCAAAATATGCTATATTCTGTATAACCGCGAACCGGACGACCCCTTGTATATTCATGACCTTCGGGTGATCGAAAATGTAGCAAGCCAACATGGTTACAGGCTGATTTTCATGAATGTTCGCTCCAGTACGAATGATTTCAACATGCTTTCCAAGTATCTCGGAAACAAGGAGGTTTCCGGAATCGTTCTGACCGGAGATATAGATGACGACATTTTGGATATCATGGAGGATGCGGCAGTTCCTTATGTTGTTTATAGCGGTGTGTCCTCGAATAGAACCGATGTGAATGTCATTGTTACGGACGTGGTCAAAATTGCATATGAGGCAACGAAATATTTGACGGATCTGGGGCATGTCCGAATTGCCTTGTTCAGCGGCAGCCTGGATACGTTGGTTCATCAGCAGACGTTGACCGGCTACCGCAAAGCGCTGGAGGAGGCCGGAATACCCTATGATATCTCGTTAGTCCAGGCCAGTAAGGAAGAGGATGGATACGAGCTGGCCTCGAGAATGGAAATACTGGAAATCGACTACTCCGCCGCTTTTTGCGTTAACACCGTCATTCAATTCGGAGCGCTGCAGAAGCTTAAGGACCTTGGATTTCAGGTTCCCAGGAAGATCAGCCTCGTCGGCTGGGGATATTCGGAGCTTGTCAAGATGAGTGTTCCGAATTTAACTACGTTATATATCGGTCCGGAAGAGAAGGAAAATGTTGTGAAACGGCTGATTGAAATTATCAATGAAGGGGATAAGGATCGCCGTACCATTTATTTGAAGGATACGGTCATCCACGAAGGCGGGACAGCCGCTTTATACCGTTCGGGAAGTTGAGTTAAATGTTATTTATAAGGCAGGAATAGCGAAGGGCGGAAACGCCCTTTTTTGTTTGCTTCGGCAAGTACATAACAAATGTTATTTTAATATTGACGACAAATATAACGCGTGTTAATATGATATGGAAACGATTACTCATTCCTTTTTTAGTAAGAATTGACAAGGGGGAAGGTTTATGCAAGGTAAATGGGGGAAAGCGGCATCTGTCCTTATGGCGGGAGTAGTAGCTGCCAGTTTGACGGCATGCGGCAAAGAAGAGAAGCCGGCGTCAAGTCCGAATGCAAGCCCGGGCCCGAGCTCGGAGCCTTCTGAAAGCGCTGCACCGAAAACAGTTTCGCTGGATTGGCTTACTTATCAGTACGGTCCGGTGGACAACGATGCGCCGATTAAGAAGTTCGTGGAAGACAAATTTAATGTCAAGCTTAACATTTGGTATATGGACGTCACCCAGAGGGAGCAGCTTCTCGGCACGAAGCTGGCTTCGGGCGAAATTCCGGATTTTATGACCGTTTATTCGGGGGCGGATTTGCAGAAGTTCTATACCCAAGGGGTAACGGTAGGCTACACGGAAGAAGAGCTTAACCAGTATATGCCCAATTATAAGAAGCTGGTGGACTCTTACGATCCGAAAATTTGGGATTACGTGAAATATGACGGGAAGTACATAGGTATCCCGAGCATTAACAGCGATGGGGTATACAGTTTGGCTACAGCCTGGAGACAGGATTGGCTTGAGAAGGTAGGCATTACGAAAGTGCCGGAGACGCTTGAGGAGTACAAGGAAGCCTTGGTGAAATTCCGCAATGATGATCCGGACGGCAACAATAAGAAGGATACTTACGGGATGTCCAATTCCGGAATGACGAATGTTTACGGCGCTTACGGAGTCTACCCGGAATTCTGGACGATTCGCGACGGACAGATCGTCTGGAGCGGAATTCTTCCCGAAACGAAGAAGGCATTGGAAACGCTGAGAGAGTGGAAGCAGGAGGATTTGATCAGCCCGGAATGGGTTATCGGAGAGAACACCGGAGGCTATTGGGCGATCTCCCATGACTTTGTCAACGGCAAAATCGGAGTATCCTCCCACGGTTCTTATTATCACTGGTCTCCAGCCGATCCGGAAACGAATTTCCTGGGCGGCGACAACACCAAGATGCTGGCGGAAGTGACCAAAGGTGAAGGCAAGATTGCCTACGGCAAACCTCCGGTAGGGCCGGACGGCAAATTCGGAAACATAACGCCTGGTCTGGTCGGAGGTACTTATATGGCGTTCGGTAAAGATGCCGCAGATGATGAGACGAGACATCGGATTATGCAAATTTGGGATACAGTTTACGGAGATTTCGACACCTTCGTGAAAGTGAAATATGGCGATAAAGGTGTACACCATGACAATGGTCCGGACGGACATACGATCGTTATGAAGGAAGGCTTCAAGACCAATGAGGAAATGGCGAAGATCGGAGCGCATATTACATTCTCTCCTTTTGCCCAGCCTGAGTTCTCGAAGAAGCTGCAGGATCCGAAACGGGTCGGAGCCAACGATAAGTACTTCAAGTTCGAGGGAGCCGGCTATGAGAACGCAGTGAAGTCCCCGCTTCCGTCCGACAGCAAATATTCCAAAAACCTGATCAAGCTTCAGCAGGATACGTTCACCGCGATCATTAATGGAGAGAAGCCGTTGGAGGAATTCGATAAATTCGTCGAGGAGTGGAAGAGCTCCGGAGGAGACCAGTTGACCAAAGAAGCTAACGAATGGTATCAGTCCTTGAAATAATCCAGATTCATAAAAGCGGCCAGCAGGTGGTTCTTTGGCCGCTTTTTCCGTTAGGAGTGAGGGTATGAACGGGAAAATAACAACATCAAGCACGCTTCCTTCTCCAAACATGAGACCGGGAAGAATGAGAACGTGGCTTAAATCCTATTGGAAGCATAAATATTTGTTAATTATGCTGCTGCCATGTTTGCTGTATTTTATTATATTCAAGTATTTGCCGATGTACGGAATCATTCTGGCGTTTAAAGAATACCGGTTCATTGACGGGGTGTTCGGCAGCCCCTGGAACGGAATTCAAAATTTTGTCGATCTGTTTACAGGCAGGGATTTTCCGAAGGCTTTCCGCAACACGATCATCATCAGCTTCTACAAGCTGGTGTTCGGATTTCCAGCTCCCATTATATTGGCGATTCTGCTTAACGAGCTGAGAGTCATTTTGTTTAAAAAATTCGTCCAAACCTTAAGCTACCTGCCCCACTTCTTATCCTGGGTCGTCCTGGCAGGGATTTTCATGGAAATTTTCTCGCCTACGCGTGGAGTCGTCAACTATATCATCACCTCGCTGGGAGGAGACGCCATCTTCTTCTTCGGTGACAAGAACTGGTTCCGGACACTACTCGTCAGCACCGAAGTCTGGAAAGGTGTCGGATGGGGCTCCATCATCTATCTGGCTGCGCTGTCGGGAATCGATCCTTCCCTGTACGAGGCGGCTATTGTAGACGGAGCCAACCGGTGGAAGCAGATGATCCATATCACTCTGCCCTCCTTGATCCCGGTCATTACGATCATGTTTATCTTTGCCGTCGGAGGCATTATCAATGACGATTTCGACCAGGTGTTCAACTTCTATAATCCGGCTGTATATGAGGTGGGAGACGTGTTAAGCACCTATACCTACCGAATCGGGATCACCGAGATGCAGTACGGGCTGGCGACGGCCTCCGGATTGTTCATCAACGTCATCGCCTTCGTGCTGATTATTATAACGAACACGATCGTCAAGCGATTCAGCGACTACGGCATCTGGTGAGGAGTGATTAAACGATGTCCATGACTATAGGTAAGAAATCGTTCGGGGAGAAAGCGTTCGACACCTTTAACGTCGTCTTTCTGACTTTGTTTGCTTTCACGGCCGTTTACCCCTTTATCGATGTACTGGTGGTTTCCTTCAGCACACCGGCTGCGGCGAACGTTTACGGCTTGAAGCTGTGGCCCAGAGAATTCTCGGCGGAGGCGTATAAAGCCGTCTTCGACAACCGGATGATTTGGGTCGGATACTATAACACCGTTTATCGGACGGTGCTCGGAACATTCCTGAACGTTATTTTCACCGTTCTGTGCGCCTATCCGTTATCGAAGAAATATTTGCCCAACCGCAATCTGTTCACCATGATGATTGTTTTCACCATGTTTTTCAGCGGCGGCCTGATCCCCAACTACTTGCTCGTCAAGGAGCTGGGATTGCTGGACAACCGGATGGCGCTCATTCTTCCGGGACTGATCGCGGCTTTCTCGATGATCATTGTCCGGAATTACTTCATGTCGCTACCCGAAGAAATAGAAGAGTCGGCGAAGATGGACGGAGCGAACGACTTCCGCGTCTTGTTCTCGATCGTGCTTCCGGTCTCCAAGCCTATCATTGCTACGATTGCGCTGTGGTATGCGGTCGCACACTGGAACGCCTGGTTCGACTCTCTCTTGTATATTTCGAATCCGGAGAAGACGGTGCTCGGGAATGTGCTGCGCAAAATTGTCATTGAAGGCTCGGCGCAGTTTCAGCAGTTCGAATCCTACGATCCGACGAGGGAAAATGCGGTGACGCCGGACATTATCAAGGCGGCAACGATTATGGTCGCCACGATTCCGATTATTTGCGTATACCCGTTTGTACAGAAATATTTTGTTAAAGGCATCATGATCGGTTCTCTGAAAGGATAGAAAGGGAGTGAAACGATGACAACCGTCCGGCCGAAGCACGGATTTTATTTTACGGTTCAGGATGTAGAGCAGGCTAAGCGCAATCTGGACTCCCATGCCTGGGCGCGGGAAGCCTATCAAGCCTGGAAAAGAAGGTGCGACTCGTTCCTGGAGCTCGACGACCAATTAATCTATGACTGTGTCCTGAGCATGCAGGACCAGACTTTTGCTTATGGAATTGCCGGCTGTCCCGATTGTGGACAGCCCTTTCCCATGAATCTGGAGGAGCAGCGGCCCATGTTCTCCGACATTAGACAGTTTCCCCGCAAGTTGCTGACCTGTCCCCACTGCCGGATGACCTTCCCTAATGACAGGTATCCGGATACTGGTCACGGGTTTGAAAAGAACGGCAAAGGATATTATCCGGTAGGCATGTGGAATTTCTTTATCGCGGGCGATTGGTTCGGCGGAGTCCGAGATCACGAAGGAATGGTTACGAAGCTTACTTATTTATACATGCTGACGGGAGAAGAGCGATATGCGCATAAAGCGCTTGTACTGCTCGATGCTTTCTCCGCGATACTGCCCGGCACGATCGGGCCGCGGGATTTCACCCCGTTCGGCAGTGATTTTGAAATCGGCCGGCTGCATATGCTGACAAGCATCGTGCATCGGATCAAAGTATGCATCGCCCGCGATTACGATTGGCTGTACCGGCTGCCCGAGCTGGACAGCCCTTCTCCCGCCTTGAGCCGATTGGGCAGAACGGGGACGATGCGCGCCTGCATCGAAACGATGCTGAATGATTACATGCTGACCGAGCCGGGAGGACCGGTCTACGATCTGAGCGGCGGCAATCTTACGAACCTGCAGAATCATGAATCCGACGGAGTGAGGGCTATGCTGGCCGTCGGGCTAGTACTGGATAATGAGGATTATTTGCGGTGGGGAGTGCAGGCGGTCGAAGCTTACTTCTATAACGCGATTGGCCGGGACGGAATGTATTATGAAGGCTCCTATGGGTACAGCCTGTTTACCGGCTCGGTTTTTCTGGATGTAGCCCTGCTGGCCATGAGAGCATCCGGCGAGGAGCAGCTTAAACAATTTCATCCGTTTGACTGCAGCCGGTTCTTCCAATTTTCCGTTCGCAACCATCTCGATGTGTTATGCCAGGGACATCTTCCCTGCTTTGGGGACTGGGGCAGAGATACCCGTGAAAGCACAGAGCCGGACCGCAAGCTTCTGGTCGATACTTACCGGGCGGCGTCGTTCTTTAACCAGTTTTCCCCGGACCCGGACATGAAGAGGGAAGCGATGCAATGCATGGAGAAGCTGTACGCTGCGGCGGTTCCGGAGCTCGGCGGCCGGGGGATTGATTTATTCTTTGCCCATCCGCCGAGTCCCCGGACAGACGGGTTGGAACGGCCGAGAGGGAATACAGTCAAGGGCCAGTTCGGCTTGGCGATTGCCAGGGATGCCAACGATACGACCTTATTGATGAGAGTTGGGCAAAACAACACCCACGCGCACGACGATGTCCTCGGCCTTAATTTTTATGCCCACGGCAAAGAAATTTCGGCCGATATAGGCTATGGCATTTATGGAACGAACGGCCATTTCGGTTGGGGGACGAAAGCGATCGCCCATAACACCGTTGTCGTCAATCGGGACCGAGAGTTAAAGCGGGGGCAACTGTACAAGCCGTTCGCCGGCGGGGAATGGTCTGTTATTTACGAGGACGGTTACTTGTCCGCGATTGAAGGCCAGGCTCCGGCATTGTATGATATCGATGCTTACCAGAGAATGGCCGCTGCCGTTCCGATCGGCGATCAGGCTTCGTACATAGCCGATTTTTTCTATGTTCAAGGCGCGGAAATGTGTGACTACGCTTTCCATGCCTTTCACGAGGACAGTGAATTAGCAGTAGACGGGGTACGGCAGGCAGCGGAGCACTGGACTCTGGCCGGGGTGGATGCGGAGGAGAAGCCGTATTTCGATTATCCGGACAAGAGCTTCGGGGAGCGGCTGTCGACGGGCGAGACATTCACCCATGCGCTGGACGGGGAGAAGCTGCAGGCCTGGACTCCCGAACCGAATAACGGCTATGGGTACATCTATGCCGTTCGGGAGCATGCAGCCGAGGGGCGGACTGTAAGCGCCACATGGACCTCCAGCCAAGGCGGCGTGCTGAACTGGCACGGGATTTGCGGGCCGCAGGACCGGATATTGAGCGGACAATGTCCGAGCTTAGAAGGAACGGTCCAGCATCCCGTGCTCATCATCCGCAGCGAGGAGCGGGCCAAGCAGTATGCAGCCGTTTATCAGGCTATCAGCGCGGATGAGGCCGGGCCGAAAGTGACCGGATTGGAGCCGCTGAAGGCGTACGGTGAGCTCGTTACCGCCTTCCGTGTGAAGCTGGACAACGGCTTGGAGGATTACTGGGCATACAGTCCGCAGGATCAGACGATCAAGGTTGAAACTCCCTACGGCGAATGGCGGATCGAAGGCCGCTGCGCCTGGATGCGGTTGGACGAAGAGGGCCGGATGACCGCCCAGTCGCTCATTCGGGCCGATCATGCGGAATTCCGGGAGGCCACCGGGCAAGCGGAAGCGCGGAAGTGGCTGCCGGTGGAGCAAGTGGACATTCATGCGGATACCATCTGGGTGAAGGCCGATCAGCCGCGGGAGCTTCCTCAATATGTGAAGATCCGTTCCGGTGCGGGTCCCGCCTCCATATATCCTGTAAGATCCATGCATCAGGATGCAGGGTTGCTGAAAATTACGTTGAAGGATTCGGTCATTTTGTCCAAAGGGATTGTCCGGCAGATCGAGGATGGAGGAATCGATACGGTTTATCCTCTGCCGCTCGGGTTCGACCTTTCCTCCGAAGGTGTGACTCCTTTCCGCGGCAAAGCGATGAAAGGCTATTCTGGAGGAGAGGCAATCATTACCGGAGTGGATCATTTGAAGCGATTGAGGGTAGACATCGTGAAGCCTTTTCATTTGGAGGAAAAATTCGACATTGTCGACGTACAAATTGGAGATTTTATTCAATTTATCTGAGAAATCGCTCCCGAAATGATGAAAATTGGTTGAATCCTGCCAACGTTTGGGCTAAATTAAGAGAAGATAGATTATGATGGGAGAGGATTTGTGATGGAGAAAATGAAAATTGGCGTCATCGGTGCCGGGTCCATTTCGGGAGTGCACTTGGAGGCATACCACAACAATCCGGAAGTGGAAATTTATGCGATTTGTGATTTGAACGAGGAAAGAGCCAAGGCGAAGGCCGAGAAATACGGCGCATCGAAAGTATTCACCGATTATAACGAGCTTCTGGCCCTGCCGGAAATCGAAGCGGTCAGCGTCTGCACCTGGAATAATTCCCATGCTCCCATCAGCATCGCGGCTTTGAACGCCGGCAAGAATGTGCTTGTCGAGAAGCCTCTTTGCAAAACAGTTGAGGAAGCTCTGCAGGTAGAAGAAGCGGTCAAGCGCAGCGGTAAAGTGCTGCAAGTAGGTTTCGTCAGACGCTATGGAAGCAACACGAAGGTGCTGAAGGAATTTATCGACAACGGCGACCTTGGAGAAATTTATTATGCCAAGGCTTCCTGTCTGCGCCGATTGGGGAATCCCGGAGGCTGGTTCGCGGACAAGGAGCGTTCCGGCGGCGGTCCTCTGATCGACATCGGTGTCCATGTTATTGATCTGGCTTGGTATCTGATGGGCAGACCGAAGGTGCAGTCGATCACCGGAAATGCTTATAACAAGCTTGGAAACCGTAACAATGTGAAAAATTTGAGCTTCTACCGTGCTGCGGACTACGATGCGGACAAGAACACCGTCGAGGATGCGGCCAACGCCTTGATCCGTTTCGAGAATGGGGCTTCCCTGATGGTCGATGTCAGCTTTACGCTGCATGCGAAGAAGGACGAATTGACCGTGAAGCTCTACGGGACCAAAGGCGGAGCCGAAGTGGAGCCGGAACTGACGATCGTTACCGAGAAGTACGATACGATTTTGAATGTATCTCCTCAGGTCGATCATCCGACATTCGATTTTGCCGGAGGCTTCCAGAACGAGATCAACCACTTCATCGACGCTTGCAAAGGGCGCAAAGAAACGCTCAGCCCGGTACAAGACGGCGTCGAGATGATGAAAATTCTTTGCGGGATTTATGAATCCAGCGAGCAGGGCAAAGAAATCCGATTCTAATATTGAATTTCAAGGACTTATACAGCATACTTCATCCGTCGGCCTGTGGCCGGCGGATTTTTATTACCCCATGAAGGGAAAAATTGTACTACATTTTCGATTGGCTTTATTATACAGAACCCTTTTCTTGCTCTTAGTTAGTCAAATCAGAGATGCTGCATCCTCAACAGTACCTCTTCAACGGACTCGTTAGCTCCTCGTCAGCACCTCGCTAGAGCTTCGTCAGTCCCACGTTAACTCCTCGTTAGGATCTCGCCAGCGCATCGTCAGTCCCACGTTAGTGCCTCGTTAGGATCTCGCCAGCGCATCGTCATTCCCACGTTAGTGCTTCGTTAGCATTTAGCCAGCGCTTCATCAGTGCCTCGTTAGTTCCTCTTCAGACCGACCCCCTCCTTAGGTTATCTAGCCGACACCCTGTTCCTATGCATCTTCTCTTTGCCAAGGTATTGGACTGTTATCCCCTTGTCTCAGAAAGGCTCGATGTTTCGAATTATGCAGCTGGTTCTCATCCAGCTCCGGTAACTTTCAAACGGTTTATCCGGAATTTTCTACCTGGAAGCTACTAAGCGAAAGGGATAGCAGTCAAAAGGAGAAAAGGCACGAATTCTCCGGTTATAAAGAAACTGAGTAAATGGGATAGCAGTCAAAAGGAGGAGAAAGGTACGAAATCTCCGGTTATAAAGAAACTGAGTAAACGGGATAGCAGTCAAAAGAAGGGGAAAGGCGCGAAATCTCCGGTTTAAAGAAACTGAGTAAAGGGGATAGCAGTCAAAAGGAGGGGGAAGGTACGAATCTCCGATTAAAAGAAACTGAGTGAAGGGGATAGCAGTCAAAAGGAGGGGGAAGGTACGAATCTCCGATTAAAAGAAACTGAGTGAAGGGGAAAGCAATCAAAAGAGGAAAGAGGTACAAAGCCTCCTTGAAAGACACTGAGTGAAAAGGGGTAACGACCAAAGCAAGCTTGATTGTTAACAAAGTCAAGCCGCGATGTACGGACAGACTTCAAGGACTCGCAAAAATGCAGGTCTTTTTGGGGATTTTGTGTAAAATCAGCAAATGACGAGCAAATGTGCAGGTCTTTTTAGTGATTTGGCCGATTTTCGGGATTTTCTTGAGAAAGACCTGCAGAATTGTTGGTCTTTCCGGGCTTTTAGCTAAATTCCGGAAAAAGACCTGCAGAATTGTTGGCCTTTCCGGGTTTAAACGGTTTCCTGGAGAAAGACCTGCAATTTCTCGTCTTTGCTGTTGTAGGCCATGCCTTCTTTGACGTACAAAAAAGGCGGTGACACATACTACGGGCTAACTATCCGCCAGCCATCCTACGGCCAACAACACGAATGAAACACCGGAAGCGCGGGCCATGGCGGCCGGCCGAAACACAACTGTGCGAACCGGGGCGGGGGACTCTGTATAAGCATTTAAGACCGGCACCCGAACGGGCCGGCCTGTTTTTCGCCTAACGAGATTAGGAACGGGATGCGTTTGTCGTATGGGTCTCGGCAAATTCCGAATATTTCCTTTCCTTCGACTCCCAATAGCCAATTCCGAACAGGACGGCGATGATCGGAAAAACAACGAGCCGAATGATCGCGAATTGCCAGAACAGATCGTGCATGGAAATAAGTTCCAAGAGTGTAAGGATGACAGCCGTGGAAAGACCGAAGCCCAGTATGCAATAATTAACCAGAAATTTGGACTTTCCCATTTGCCGTTTCTTTTTCCACTGAAGAGCTTGACGTTCGTTCATAACGGGACCCCTTTCTATCTCCTACCTATTTATTGTAACCCGCCGGCAATTTCTAGGCAATTCTACTTTGCAACAACTTTGTGCCAAAATCGTTAGTTGTTGATATACTTATAATTAACTAACACGATCGGCACCTATGGACAAATATGGGGAGAAGGGTGAAATTCCATTATGAGGATCGTTCAGACGAAACATGCGGTAGTTCAAGAGGAACTGCTGGCCCCTTTTGGCTTTAAAGGAGGTTACATAGATGAACTGTGGCAGTCCGTTGTCCTGCTGGCCAATGAAACGGGGGAGATTGGAGCAGGAACCGGCGTGCAAAGCGTGCTGTGGTCGGATGCCGATGTCTTTACCCGGCTGGGCGGGCAGAAGGGCAACGAAATCATGGCCCGAATGACGACGGCAGCACTGGATGCAGCCCGGGGTAAGGAATTCAGCGATCCCTTTGCCCTTCTGGAGCATGTTCTGCCGCAGGTTTATGAATATGGCCGGGGGCATAGCCACCCGGATCTTCGCTTGACCTTTGCTCTCAATTCGTTGGTTCCCGTTGATTTTGCCTCGTGGCAATTATTTGCCCGGCAGAGCGGGATATCCTCGTTCGATCAGCTCATCCCGGAGGAGTACCGTGCTCCTTTGTCCAGCAGACATTCCGCGCTGGCCAGTACTCCTCTGATTCCTTATGGCATGCCGGAGGAAGAAATCATCCGTTTGCTGGAGGAAGGCTATTTCGTGTTGAAAATCAAGCTGGGAGCGGATCCGAAGCAGAATGGCGACCGAAGCGAGATGCTCGAGTGGGACAAACAGAGACTGGAAACCGTCCATAGGTTGGCCGGCGAGAGGTCAAGCGAATTTACGGAGAGCGGGAGGATCGTCTACTATTTGGATGCGAACGGGCGCTATGATCATAAAGACCGGCTTCTCTCATTATTGGAGCATGCCGACCGCATTGGAGCGTTGGAGCGGATCGTTCTGCTGGAAGAACCCTTCCCGGAGAACGATGAGACGGAGGTAGCGGATCTCCCCGTTCGCATTGCGGCGGATGAGAGCGTGCACAACGAAGAGGACGCGCTGGCCAGAATAGAGCTTGGCTACGGAGCAATTGCTTTGAAACCGGTAGCCAAAACATTGAGCGTCAGCCTGAAAATGGCCAAGCTGGCGCATGAACGGGGCATTCCTTGCTTCTGCGCGGATTTGACGGCAATCCCGTGGATGGTCGATTGGAATAAGAATGTGGCTGCCCGGCTGAAGCCCATTCCGGGACTTAAGACGGGCCTGCTGGAGTCCAACGGTCACCAGAATTACCGGAGGTGGGAGGAGATGCGCCGGCATCACCCTCACGGTCAAGCCGAGTGGACCGAATCCACCCGGGGAATCTTCCGGTTGACTGAGGCTTTCTACTCGGTGAACGGAGGGATACTCGACCGCAGCGAAGCCTATGAGCAGATCGCCACACAAGGAGACCGGCGCGGGTAGGGGATAGCCGGGATACGGCAGTATTTATTCATGACGAACTTTATGTCCGGAACCTTAAACGTACTTCTATGAAAGAAACAGCCCGATTTTCCTTCGCTGGACGGGTTCATATAAGGGATTGTTGAAAAATGATAAAATCTCCTTTTGGGTGAGGCAGAGTTTCTTTGATATAATAAAATAGTTGTGAAAGAAATAGCTATCGGTCTGCGTTAGGGAAGATTAGGAGGAGTGACTATTGAGAAACATTTTTGTGTTTGCACTGCTCTGGTGGCTGATAGGCAATCCATTCATTGCCATTATCATTCTTTTCGTGGTTCTCTACTGGCTTGACCGTAAGTTTCTGGGACTGTCGCCCAGCATTACCAAGCCGTTTCGGCAAAGCCGGAGGCTGCGTCAACTTCGTCAGGAGCTGCGGCTGCAGCCGCATCAAACCAGCGCCAAGCTGGAAGCCGCCTATCTGCTTATCGGCAAGAAGAAATATAGGGAAGCACTGTCCTATTTGGAAGAAATCGAGCCCATGATGGAGGAATCGGCAGATGTCCAATTTGGCATCGGACTGTGCCGGTTGAAGCTGGGAGAACTTGAGAGCGGAGAGCGCAGCATGCTCCGCAGCATTGAGCTAAATCCGCGCATCCGCTACGGGGAGCCTTTTCTAAGACTGGGTGAAGCGTTTGCGGAATCCAAGCCGGACCAAGCGCTGGCTTACCTGGAGCAATTCAGGGAGGTTCACTCCTCCTCCTGCGAGGCATATTATCGGCTTGGACAGCTATACGACAGGCTCGGACGCCGGCAAGAAGCCCGCCAAGCCTATGCGGAGACATTGGATATCTACCGGGGACTGCCGAAGTATAAGAAACGATCGGAACGGCGATGGGCGCTGCTGGCCAGGATGAAGGGCGGCTAGCTTCGGTTTGTCGGGCATTCCTGCAACGTATCACAACCTTTTTTTCAGCCCAGATGGCTAATAACAGAATGACACGGGAGATGAATTTAGATGTCCATGGAATATCCGATGCAAGCGATCGTTCTGATTGTCGTAGTTGCAGTCACCTTCGTATCCATGTTTATGTGGACTAAAATGAAAAAAAGAAAGTAGGCTGTCAAATGTATTATATTAACAGGGAGCAGCTGGAACAGCTGCTCGAATTTTTGCCCGTCATCAGCGACGCATGTGAACAATTGAAGGATAATTGGAATGGAACCTTACTGGATGGGTTAGCTCAGGAACGTATTCTTCATCTGGCGATTGAGAGCGTGACCGATGTCGGCAGCCTTCTGATCGACGCGTTTATGATGAGAGACGCCAGCAGCTATGAGGATATTGTAGAAATTTTGCTGGGAGAAAATGTGTTTGCCCGTGAAATCGGGGAACCGCTGATCGAACTCGTCAAGCTGCGCAAACCGCTTGTTCAGGAATATATGAAGCTGGATCGGGATGGATTACATCCGTTAATCGGTGACCTGCCGGCTATATTGAAGGAGTTCGCTCCTTCCGTCCGGCAGTTCGTCCGTAAAGAGCTTGGTGAGTAGGCTGCCTTTAGATACTCAACATTTTGGTTTGTTTAATTTACTATCCGCTTCAAATGCGATACAATGGCATTACAGGTGGTGATCAGGATGAGTAAAGAGCAGGAATCATCCACTCGCAGATTGCTGTTGACGATGATGAAGACGGACGGTCCAATGAGCGTTAGCGAAATGGCCAAGCAGTTGGGAATAACGGAGATGGCTGTTCGCCGTCACTTGAATACATTGGAGCGGGACGGTCTGGTCGAAACCCGGTTGTCCCGTCAGGCAATGGGCAGGCCGACGCACTTATACTCGCTGACAGAATCGGCAGATGAATTCTTTCCGAAGAACTACCATCAATTAACGTTAGATCTGCTGCATGAGCTTGTAACCGAGGACGGCGAGGAGAAGATCGGACGTCTGTTCCAGCTTCGCAAGGAGAAGCTGCTCGGCAAGTACCGCGAGCAGATGGAGGGTAAATCCTTGTCGGAAAGAGTGGCTCTTCTGGCAGATATACAGAATGCTAACGGGTATATGGTGCAGTGGGAGCACAAGGAAGACGGGTTCGTATTTACCGAGTTCAACTGTCCCATCTCACAGGTAGCCCGGCAATATAACGAAGCATGCAGCTGCGAGCTGGCGTTGTTCGAGGGATTGCTGGGAGCGGAGGTCAATCGCACGGAATGCATAACGAGCGGCGGACGCAGATGCACCTATCTGATCGGAAAGCAGCCGGTGAAATCAGTCTCGGAAGGTTAAGAGAAGCTTCTCCTGTTTTTCATAATCCAGAAATTAAAGACAGCCCGATTCTTCTGCAGGCAGGAGGGTTCAGGCTGTCTTTCTTGACTTTAGCAGGGAAGAAAATACTTCATAGAGGCAACTAGCAGAGCTCCAGCCGGAGCCCTTCGTGAGCGAGCTTGCATCGTTCCGGCAATTCGTAGCGCTCTGATTCGTTCAGGTCGATGCCATGGGACAGATGAGTGAAGAACACCCGCTCCGGGTTCATTTCCTCGACAAGCTGCAGAGCTTCCACGATATCATAGACCGATCGCGTGTCCGGATCCGCTTCCTCTTTATAGAAATTTGTCCCGAGAATAAGCAGCTGGAGGTTCTCGAGAGGCCGTTTCTCCTCCGGGCTCAGCCGAATCGAATCGGGACAGTACACCCATTGATATCCGGGCTTGGAGAAGTGATAGGCATAGGAAAATCCATTCCTGCCATGGCATACCCTCCAGGGAAAAATCCGCCACTCTCCGAACGAAAATCCGTCATCCACTTCTTGGTATACAAGCTGATTCTCCAGCCAAGGGAAGAAGCCGCGAAGTGACTGCAGCACTTCGGCAGGAGCGTATACATGGCCTTTCTTCCGGCGCCACCGGCACAAATCGGCATATTCCGGAAGACCGCCGATATGATCGTAATGGGCGTGGGTGATCAATAAATGATCGAGGTCTCTCATTCGCATCCGTTCCATCTGACTTCCCCAGGTGGGACCGCAGTCGATGATCATTTGCCCCCCTCCACATTCCAGCAGGACGGAGGAACGGGTCCGCCTGTTGAGGCCACCCGTTCTTGCCTCGGTGCATACCTCGCAGTCACAATAGACTCGCGGCACTCCCATGGAATCACCGGTGCCCAGGAAGGTCAGCCTATCCATTAGCCTCATCCCCGTTCATTGTGCTGGTTAAGCGGGCGGCCTTATCACGAAGCGCGTTATAATTGCCGTTGTCGATTTCCTTCAGGCTAATGAGAGAGCCGCCAACTCCGACGGCATAGCAGCCTATGTCCAGGTAATCCCGCACATTATCCTCGCGAATCCCTCCGACCGCAATCATGGGAATGCGGTCCAGCGGAGCCATCAGCTCCTTCAGATAAGGCAAGCCGAGTCCCGAGCTTGGGAAGATCTTAATTGCTGTCGCTCCGGCTTTCCATGCGCGAACGATTTCCGTCGGAGTCATCGCCCCGGGGAAGATGGGAATCCCTTCTTCGGCGGCATAGCGGATCACGTCTTCATCCGTATTGGGGGTAACGAGGAAGGATGCTCCAGCCCGAACGGCCTCTTGCGCATCATCCGAATCCAGCACCGTTCCGGCCCCTATGTACATCCTGTCGCCCAGCCTCTCTTGCAAATCTTGAATCATCATGAGAGCATCAGGGGTATTCAAGGTCACTTCCATAACCGTTATTCCGCCTTGAAGCAGTGCTTCCGCTGCAGGTACAATCTGTTCGCGTTTGACCCCTCTGGCAATGGCTATCAGCCGTGTTTTCTTAATTTGCTGCAGGCCTTGCTCGCGGTTCATCGTATCCCTCCTTGTTGGCTTCTTCTGCATTATACCTTCTGCCGATATGCTCGATCAAACGGTTTCGGGAAACGAAATCTCCCATTTCTTTAGCTGCTTTTTTGTGATACGCTCAATAAAGAAAGCTCCGGGCTTCTTGATGGCCGGCCTGTATCTATTGCGACAAATCCGGGTCAGGAGAGCCATTTTACCGGAATTAAACCGTTTATTTGTTATCGGGAGAGATTCCCGGATACAATGATAATAGAAGAAGGAAAGGATGAGAGCTTCCATGAGTCAAGAGGAACGGATTAAATTAACTTCATTATCAACTAAAGGAGGCTGCGGCTGCAAAATCGGACCGGCCGATCTTGCACAGGTGCTGCGTGGATTGCCCCAGTCGGAGTCTAATCCGAACCTGCTGGTCGGCCTGGATACTAGCGATGATGCGGGAGTGTACAAGCTGAACGACGAACTGGCGCTTGTACAAACCGTTGATTTCTTCACGCCGATCGTCGACGACCCGTATTCTTTCGGACAGGTGGCCGCGGCCAATGCCATAAGCGATATTTATGCGATGGGCGGCAAGCCTCTGACGGCCTTGAATATCGTCGCGTTTCCGATTCGCAAGCTGGACAAGCAGGTGCTGACCGAGATTTTGCGCGGAGCGGGGGATAAGATGAAGGAAGCCGGAGTAACGCTGGTCGGCGGCCATTCCATCGATGATAACGAGCCCAAATTCGGGCTGGCGGTAACCGGGGTGATCCATCCGGATAGAGTCAGAACCAATGCCGGGGCGAAGCCGGGAGACCGGCTCATTCTGACCAAGCCTATTGGCGTAGGGATTTTGACCACCTCCATCAAGAAGGACCTGTTGAGCGAGGAAGAGGTAAACCGGGTGACCCAAGTGATGACTACCCTTAACAAGAAGGCCGCAGAGACGATGGAGCCCTACGCAGTTAATGCTTGTACGGATGTAACGGGCTTCGGCTTGTTGGGTCATGCATACGAAATGGCCAATGGAAGCGGGGTAGGCATACGCATTGATCACAAGAGTGTACCTGTGCTCCCCCGGGTCCGTGAGCTGGCCGAAGCAGGCCAGGTGCCTGGCGGCACCAAAAATAACTACGCCCATCTGGAGGGGAAGGTTACCTTTGACGAATCGATAGACCAGATCGGACAATGGATTCTATGTGACGCCGTAACATCGGGAGGCTTGTTGATTTCGGTTCCCGAAGCGGAAGCCGATGCTCTCCTTCAGAAGCTGTGGGAGGCGGGAGTGGAAGCGGCTCTCATCGGAGAAGTGACGGCAGACCATCCGGGAAGGATTATCGTTCAGTAGATGCATACTAGATGAGGTGACCTCTGATGTTTCAAGATATAACGATAGAACAGCTTTTGGAGCGCCGCCAGTCGGACGAGCTGCTCCTGATCGACGTTCGCTCCCCGAGCGAATTTGAGGAATCTACCATTCCCGGAAGCTTGAACATTCCGATCTTTACGGATGAGGAACGCAAGGAAGTAGGAACCCTTTACAAGCAGGTAAGCATACAGGCTGCCAAAGATAAAGGATTGGAAATCGTATCGCGGAAGCTTCCGGCTTTTATCAAGCAATTTGAGGCGCTGGGTGAGCGTCCGAAGGCCGTATTCTGCTGGCGGGGCGGGATGCGCAGCAAGACGACTGCAACCGTGCTGTCATTAATGGGGATCCGGGCTCAACGGTTGGTTGGCGGGTATAGGGCGTACCGGAGATGGGTCGTTTCTATGCTCGATTCTTTTCAACTAACCTCCAAATGTATTGTTATTCATGGCTATACCGGAACCGGTAAGACGGAAATTTTGCGAGGACTGGCCAATCAGGGCTTCCCTGTGCTGGATTTGGAAGAGCTTGCCGGCCATAGAGGCTCAATCTTCGGCCATATCGGCAAAAAACCGAGCAACCAGAAAAATTTCGAATCCATGCTGATCCAGGAGCTGCTGAAATATAAGGATGCGCCTTATTTGCTGATGGAGGCCGAGAGCAAGAGAATCGGCAAAGTGGTTCTGCCCGATTTCCTGGTGGAGGGAAAGAAGAGGGGCGAGCATTATATGATCGAGCTTCCCTGGGACGTTCGGGTTAGGAACATCCTTAACGATTATAAGCCGGAGGAGCACAAGGAAATGTGCGTGGAAGCTTTCCAACGGATCAAGAACCGCATCCATACGCCGGCTGCGCAGCAGATCGAAAACTGCCTCAAGGAGGAGCGGTACGGCGAAGCCGTCTCCCTGCTTCTAGAATATTATTATGATCCGCGTTATGACCATGCGGGACTGCAATATAACGGTGAAAGCAGAAGTATTCAGGCAGGCTCCGTTCAGGAAGCGACAGACAAGATTGCGGCACTGCTGCGGATGCGTACCGACCGGGCAAATCCGGTTCGGGAGCAGGTAACTAAATAAGCCTAAGCCCCACTTATCACAATTACGGCCCAAAGCCGGAATTTTGTCACCACATAGGAATTCTCAAGTTCTTTTCAGTGTTAATGTGTTGAAGATCGAGGATTCCTATTGGCATAACAAGCTGCCTCCAATACCGGGTTATTCATCTTCGAGAAGCTCCGTTAGGAGCTTTTTTTTATGAAAATTTGAATATTTGCGAAGTTTTTCCTGTTTTGCTGTGTCAAAATGAAATTACTAACTTATAATATTAGTAGTATATGGGCATCAACCCATCGGCGGAAGGAAGGGAGGAGTTCTATTGGCTGCTTGGGAGATTTGCTTGGCGGTCATTACGGCCAGCATCGTTGTTCTTGTCTTTTATTTAGTCCGTACTATTCAAACTGCGAAAAAATCATTGGAGATTACGCAAGAGACATTGCAGAAGGTTCAACAGGAGCTGGCTGAGGTTAGCAAGGAGACAACCCGCCTCCTTAAATCCACTGAAGCGGTAACGAACGATATTCACGAGAAATTGAGGACTCTGGACCCCGTCTGCCGTTCGGTCGGCGAGACCGGAGAAGCCTTGCGACAGGTAACGAATTCCGTCCGTCAGGTTTCAACGGCGGTCGCCACCTCCGCGAATACCGCTCAGAAAGCCATTCAGAGCAGTCGGGTAACCGATTTGATTGAATGGGCCGTATCCGGTGCCCAGCTATGGTCAGCCTGGAAGGAATACAGAGGGTCCAAGAACAAATCCAAATCTTAAGGAGAGTTGATACCATGTCTAACAAAATGAACGGAAAAGATTTTTTGGTGGGAGCCATGGTTGGTAGTGTGATTGGCGCGGTGACGGCTTTGCTGCTGGCTCCGAAATCCGGACGGGAGTTGCGCAAAGATATCGCGGATCAGGCGCAGCAGTTAAGCGACAAAACCCAGAAAATCGCCGGCAATATCGGGCATCAGACCAGTGAATGGTTCGGTAAGGCTAAAGAAGTAGCGGGTACGGTAGTGGAAGAAGTGAAGGCCTGGAAGGAAGCCGGCAAAGAAGTGGCTGTGACCGCTTTGGAAGAGGCGGAAGGGAAAGTGGCGGAAGAACGGGCGAAGCTGGAAGCGGATATGGAGGAGAGCAAGAAAGAATAACGATTGCTAGAAGAAGGGGCCGGCAGGGCCCCTTTTTTAATATAAATGTATAAGTTTTGCATGTTTATTCCGTTCTTAGTCTTAGATTGTGAAGAAACAGAGAATCTGGTAAGCTTGGATTATTCATATGTTTCTATGAGGCTTATGCGGGAGGAAATTACATGAACTGGAGAAAGTTCGTACTCAACAACGGTCTGCATTTGAGCTTTGCGGTCGCGCTGGTAGCGACGATGGGAAGCTTGTATTTATCCGAAATTCTCCGATACGAACCATGCAAGCTTTGCTGGATACAAAGAATTTTCATGTATCCGATGGTAGTTTTGTTTGCTGTCGCCACGGTCAGGAAGGATTATAAAGTGTATACTTATGCTCTGCCGCTAGCGATCGGAGGAGGCCTATTCTCAATCTATCATTATTCCATTCAGAAGATTCCTTTTTTACAAGATTCGGCCGCTTCATGTGGTCTGGTTCCCTGTAATACCGATGCGCTGGATTGGTTCGGCTTCATTACCATTCCGCTGCTTGCTCTTATAGCTTTTATTATCATTGCCGTTCTTCAATGGCTTATCCGTAAAGCTCAATAAAGGCCTGTGAGATATCCGCGCAGCAGGATGATTTTACTAGAGGTCTGCTAGAAGTCACAACCAGAGGTGATTATGATAAAGATCAAGTTTACAGCCTATATAGCCGTACTCGTAACTGCGTCAGCGTTATTGCAGGCCTGTTCCGGAGCAAGCCGTCCCGCTCTGCCGGAGGATACTCCAACAGTTACAGCAAGCCCTTCGCCAAGACCGTCCGAAGCTCCTGCGGAGACGCCTGCTGCTTCACCATCGCCGAGTCCGTCCGTCACGCCGGAAGGAACTCCCGAGCCTTCGGATACACCGGAGCCTGCTCCGACCGAATCGCCGAAGCCTTCTCTCACGCCCGCACCCACCCCGCAGCAGACGGCCAAGCCAGAGCCTTCTCCGGCTCCGGAAGACCCAAGCCGCAAAGCGGTCTCCTGGTACTATATGAAGAAGGGCAAGGGGGAAGTGCCCGGATTTCCGTCTGAAACCAAGCAGTATAAACCGGATCACAGGGTAATCTATGTCGGAACGGGCAAGAAGGTCTATCTTACCTTCGATACGGGCGGACCGCTCGGGGATGTGGATAAGATGCTGCAGACGCTCAAGGACAATGATGTTAAAGCGAATTATTTCCTGGCCGGCTATAATGTGAAGAAGCATCCGGATTTCCTTAAGAGGCTTGTAGAGGATGGGCATTTGGTGGGCAACCATACGATGACTCACAAGGACCTGACCACCCTGACGGATGAGCAGGTGAAGCAGGACCTGGAGGAATATGAACGCATGTATGAGGAAATTACAGGTGAGCCGATTCCGCGCTTCTTTCGGTTCCCTTATGGAAAATATAGCATGCATCTGCTGGATCTAGTTTCCGGGATGGATTATTCCTCGGTATTCTGGTCTACGGCAATGAGAGATTGGGAGCCCAGGGAGAATGGGGCCGAAGATCCGTATAACGACATAATGAATAATCTGCATGACGGCAATATTATTTTGATGCATCAAGGCTCCGAGGAAAATATTGAAGCGCTGGACCGCATTATTAAGGCCATCAAGGAAGAAGGCTACGAATTTGGGCTTCTGACCGATTTTGAGCAGTGAACCGCAGGCCGATAAACCCCTTCCCTTCGGCTGGAACAGGATGATCCCGACAGTGTATTTGAATGCTACAGACAAGGACGCTTTGGAAGTCACTTACATAGTCTATAAGGAAAGCAGCTAGTTATTTTACAGCAAAGGAAGCGTATAAATGTGCAGCGTGCCATAGCTATATTGGATTCCGGGGTGGGGGGATTGACTGTCGTCAAGGAAGTGATGAGACAGCTCCCAAGGGAAAAAATTATTTATTTCGGCGATACGGCCAGAACCCCTTACGGGCCCCGTTCATCCGAGGAAGTCGTAATGTTTACCCGGCAAATCGTTGATTATTTATTGCAATTCGGGCCGAAGATGATTGTCATTGCCTGTAACACAGCTACCGCTGTAGCGCTTCAGGAAGTCCGCAAATCCGTCTCGGTCCCAGTGGTAGGAGTCATACACCCGGGGGCTCGGACCGCGATCAAAACAACACGCACCGGGATAGTCGGCGTCATCGGAACCGAAGGAACGATTCGAAGCGGTGCTTATGAGCAAGCCCTTCAGGAAATTTCCCCGCAGACGGAAGTGTTAAGCTTGGCCTGCCCGACCTTCGTTACACTGGTGGAACGGGGATTGTTCAACGGGGAAGAGGTGCGTAAGGAGATTGGATGCGTTCTGGAGTTGTTCCGTAAGCAGCCTATGGATTGCCTCATTCTCGGATGCACTCACTACCCGTTCCTGGCTGACGTGATAGGAGAGGTCATGGGGCCGGAAGTATCCTTAATCAATTCCGCGGAAGAAACCGCCCGGGAAATAAGCACCATCTTGTCGCACAGCGGACAATTGGCTCTAACGGGTGAGCAGCCTATCCATCAATTTTTTTGCAGTGGGGACCCGAAGCTCTTTCAGAGGATTGCTCAAAGCTGGTTGGAGGAGCAAATTAAAGTCACACCCATTGTATGGCAGGTTTCCCGACTCTATTAATTTAGATTCGGGCATGAAGGATATAATTTTATCATATGTTTAGGGCATAGGCCATCTTCTGTGGAGGTGGGGTTTATGCCCTTTTCTTATGTCGTGCAAAAAGGTGATACGCTGTACCGGATAGGACGAAAATACGCGCTCTCGGTACCGGCTTTGCTGGCGGCCAACCCGCAATTATCGGAGCAGGACTACCTGGTTCCCGGGCAAGTCATCGTGATTCCAGACCGGACAACGAATCAGTACGTTATTCAGGCGGGAGATACCTTCTATTATATTGCCCGCCGGTTTAATATCGAGCTGAATGATCTGCTTGCGGCGAATCCGGGAATCAACCCGCGATATTTGCGCATCGGACAAACTGTTGTACTGCCCCCTGGCCGTGGAATGTCCATTGTGAATACGAATGCGCCTTACGGTTATAGGGAAATGATGGAGGACTTGGAACTGCTGAAACAGAGGTATCCTTTCCTGGAAATCGTTGTGATCGGCTATAGTGTCATGGGAAAACCGATACCGGCCGTTAAAATTGGCGGGGGAACGAGAAGGGTGCACTATAACGGGTCCTTCCATGCCAATGAATGGATCACGACCCTGCTGCTGATGAAGTTTATCGAGGAATACAGCTCGGCATATGCCGCTGGAGGAAGGATCAGGGGGAGGGATGCCGCTGAATTGTACCGGCAGACTTCTCTCTGGATCGTGCCTATGGTTAACCCGGACGGGGTGGAGCTGGTTCAGGAAGGAGTCACCCCTCAGCATCCGTTCTACCGGGAGCTGCTGCAATGGAACGAAGGATCGTACGATTTCTCGGGCTGGAAGGCAAATATTCGCGGCGTGGACTTGAACGACCAGTATCCCGCGTTCTGGGAAGTGGAGAAGGAACGACGGGAAGTCCCCGGACCCGGGCCGAGAGATTATCCCGGAACGGCGCCGCTTACGGAGCCGGAGGCCATCGCTGTTGCCCAATTTACGAGGAATAACGATTTTCGTCTGGTCATCGCCTTCCATACCCAAGGAAGAGAAATCTACTGGAATTACCGCGACCTGGAGCCGCCTGAATCGGAGGGAATCGCCGAGCGGTTCGCACGTGTGAGCGGATACCGGCCGGTCAGGCTGACAGGAAGCGATGCGGGTTATAAAGACTGGTTCATTCTGGAGTTTCGGAGGCCCGGATTTACGGTAGAGGCCGGGCAAGGAACGAATCCGCTGCCCATCAGCCAATTCCCGCAAATCTATAACGATGTGATCGGGATCATGCTGGAAGGGCTTGTCGTGTAAGAGGGGCCGATCAAGGCCGAATGGTCACTTCAGTACCGATTCCGACCAGGCGGGCAAGCTCCAGCACATCCTTATTATGCATTCGGATGCAGCCTTTGGACACCTGCTGCCCAATGGAAGACGGCTGGTTCGTTCCATGAATGCCGTAATGGGGCTTCGACAATCCCAGCCAGAAAGCTCCGTACGGCCCTCCGGGATTCGCTTGCTTATTAATAATCGTGAAATGTCCGACTGGTGTAGCGGAGACGATTTTACCGATACCGACGGGAAATTCCCGGACGACTTGGTCATTCTCCAGCAAGTACAGCTTCCGGTCGGACAAATCAACAATGATGCGATAGGCCGGCACACGATCTCCTCCTTATCCTAATCAAGCAATCCTGTGCTTGTCATCAGTCTATGTTTGGAGGAGTGCCCGGGTGCATGGAATTACAGTTCAAGGGCGTGATATTCTTCGATATATCCACACGAAGCATAGACGCCATGCGGCCAGAAATAAATAGACAAACACAAGAGCAACAGGCGCAAAGGTAGTGAAAGCCGGTTTGTTATATAAAATCCAGCGCAGAGCTAACGCCAGAGGATGGGTAATGATCCACGCGCATGCGGTAACGATGGCCGCTTTGCCGTATCCGGAATAAGCGGTGCGGCGGTAAGCTCCTGTCCATAAAGCGATGACAGGCCATACCAATAGATAGGGCATCGCAACGATGACTACGTCCCAGAGAGACAAGCCCATCCTGTGCTCCAAACCTCCCAGCATTGTAAATAAGAGAAGAACGGCCCAATCTCCTGCCAGAAGCAAGAGAACAGCCGTCCTGGATCTTTTCTGAACGTGCTTCATGGTTTGCTTTCTCCTCTCGGGAGGCTGCCAATAAGACCGGCGAAGGCTCTGAGCGGGCTAAGAATCCGAATCATGAATACCTCCGCCTCGACGCAAGGTGATCAGTGACTTTAGCTTGGCAAACACCTCAACCGCTTTCCCCATTTCTTCCTCCGTCAATTCGCATAGATATTCACGGAACCAGGCACCTCTTGCTTCGCGAATTTGATTGACCGTTTCCCGCCCTTTCTCCGTAATGGAGAAGAGCACGACCCTCCGGTCTTCCTCTGAGCGCTCCCTCGTAATAAATCCCATATTGACCAGCTTGTCGGTCATCCCGGTTACGGCCCCGGAAGTGATTCCTATGTGACTAGCTATATCCGTAGCTTTGCAGTAAGGAATTCTGGATAGAAGAATCAGCAGAAAAATCTGCCCATCCGCCAATTGGACCTTTCCTTTGATTTGTCGGAGCTCGTGTCCGACAAGATGGACGAATTCACCGGCCAAGCCCTCCAATTGGTCCAGCAACTCATTCTTTCTAGAGTTGTGCTTGTCGTTGATCCGATGAGTCATAACTTCACTCCTTAACTGCCCGCTAATAATAAATCGATAAATGACTTGCGCATGGGACGATCCAATACAACCGTCGGAAGAAACGTTACCTCCGCAGCCGAGCTGCCTCACAATTAAAGCCGGTAAAGTACTCGGCTAAATCATAAGGAAATTGCCATATGATGTCAAGTGATAGGATAGAAGCAATAAAGATGTCTAAACATTTCTGAGTATGGCACAATAGACATAGGAAGGAAATCCCGGCCAGGAGGGAAAATTCATGCGCAAGCTTCTGTCTCTAAAGCATTGGTCCCATGTCTTCCGAAAAGTATACCGTCTTCTTGCTGCCTCCCAGGTTCCCCTGAGGGTGAAGCTGCTCTTTCTCATCCCGGTATTGCTGTATTGGGTGCTGCCTGATGTACTCCCATTCATGCCGCTGGATGATATCGCCGTTACTATGCTGGCAGCGAACTGGTTCGCCGACCGAATAGGCAGCAAATATTTGGGCCCGGACAAGACGGAGTAATCATTGCCCTTACTCATATTCTTCTTCGGGGAGACGGATCCAGCTTTTTAAATAGCCCTGCTCATACAAAGCCTTAAGAGTAATAATAAGAATCGGCGACAGAATCAGGCCGGCCACGCCGAACAGAGACAAGGAGATAATCATAAAGGAAAGCATTGTGAAGGCTGATACTCCCAGCGTATCTCCGGTGATCTTGGGCTCCAGCAATTGCCGGACAATAATGACGGTAGCGAACAGGACCGTTAACCAAATCGCCATGGTCGTCTGGCCGACGATAAATAAATAAATGATCCAGGGGATGAAAACGGTCGATACGCCGAGCAGCGGCAGCAGATCAAAAATGGCCATCAACAGCGAAATCGAAAAGGCATTCTTCACTCCAAGCACTAGCAGGGCGGCGAAGATGACGATGAACGTGACCGAAATCATTTTGAGCTGGGCCTTTAAATAGCCGCCGATTCCGAGCAGAACGTTCTCCTTGATGAACTGGAAGGCCTTCTTGAAAGTTTTGGGTGTGTGGGTTTGGGCAAGTCGTTTCCAGTTCTCGCTTTCAATGCTGAGAAAATAGGCCAGAATAATCCCGATCAGGAAATTGACGAGAAAGGTCGAGACGGAAGTCAACCCGGTGAACAGGGCATTTAAGAAGCCGGTAGCTAATTTACCGCCCCTTTCAATAATGGTCGATGAGAATTCCTTGGCTCTCTCTATCCATTCCGGGGAGACGTTGCTCAGCTTCTTCTGCCAGAAGTCCACATTGTTAACGATTTGTTCCTGAAGGATACGTTGATAAACCGGAATTTTCTCTACAAGATTGTAAATTTGGCTCGTGAAGATCGCGCCGAGCCCGGTCAGGATGGCAAGAATGACGAGAATGAACACCAGGGTGGAGATGGTGGAAGCGATCGACTTTTTCACTCCCTTGCGGTGCAGGAATTTGGCCAGCGGTTCAATAATGACATAGATAACCAGAGCGAAAAAGATCGGAGTCGCAATTTTGTACAAATAGCTGAACAGGAGCATGAACAAGTAAATGGTAATGCCTATCAAGGCGATGTCAAAGATGGTTTTGTAGTATTTTCGATAGAACGACTGCATAACTGTGCTTTCACCTCGTTATATTAAGGGTGTTAGATCCGGCAACAAGATACCATAATGTTATCATAGCCGAAAAAATCGATAGTTACCACATGGAAAGACATGATACAATAGCAGTATGGGCAATTAGGTTATAATTTAGTTACAGGCTGAATGAGAGGATGAAAACTATGAAATGTAAAATTACCCGCAATGCGGCTAAAAAAATTTTGCAAGAACTGAACAAGGAAGAGAACAAAGAGCTGAAGCTGAGGGTCCTGGTTACTCACAAGCATGGAGACCATGCCCACTACGGCCTCGATTTGGACAAGCCCGGGGATAATGATGAAATCGTCATGACCGATAAAGAGATTGAGGTGCTGCTGGACCGAAACGAGCCGATGCTGGATGGAGTAAAGATCGATTATTTGTATCTTCCTCAGGAAGGTTTCGTTATTACCAACCCGTCCAAAGGCAACCACGGAGATCACTAGCGCTTTAGGAGGTAGAGCCAGGGATGGCCAGGAATGATATTCGAATATGCGAGAAATGCAGACACACGAAAGTGAAGACGCTTGTCCCCAAGCTGGAGAAGCTTGCACCCGGTACGGAAATTAAAATCGGCTGCAAATCGTACTGCGGCCCGTGTATCCGGAACGCTTTTATTTTTGTCAACGGTCGCTACGTGACCGCTCCGACGGAGGATGAAGCGGTGGAGAAAGCGAAGAAGTACATCAGGACATAAACCGGGAGAGCCTTGCTGCACCCATTGAAAACCGCCCGAATCCGAAAGAATATACTTCCGGACACGGACGGTTTTTATTGATATATAAGAAAGTATAAGTTTTCATCTATACCGGTTCTTATATTTCATCGGTAAACGCGCCCGTCCTAAGGACGGCGATAGCCGTTTATCCTTGATATTTGAGTTTTTATATGAATTCCATGGCAGTTATATGGGGTTAAGTGAAGCCTTCTATCCTATTTTCCGGTGTTTGCCGCTGCAAACTTTACAATATCGGCCAATTTCTACTATAGTTAGAGAAACTAACTTTGGTCAGGAGGGAATTCCCGTGCAACGAATTACACGACTTATGAAATCTTGGATGCCGTTTGTTTTGCTACTGGGTATTATGCTGTTTGTCAGAACGAATGTGGGACAGGCTGCCTACATACCTTCGGAATCCATGCTGCCTACCCTCAATGTGCACGATATTCTAATCATTGACAAGACGGTCAAACCGGACAAGTTACAATTTGGAGACATAGTTGTCTTCTACCCGCCGGAAGAAGCTCAGCTCGACAAAAAGCTCATTAAGCGCCTGATCGGCTTGCCGGGAGACACTATAGAAATAACGGAAGGAAAGCTATATCGCAACGGGGTAAAGGTAGAAGAGAGCTACATTAAGGAATCGATGCAGTATTATTTCGGCCCGGTAACTGTTCCGGATGAGCATTATTTATTCCTGGGCGACAACCGGAATGAGAGTCTGGATTCTCATCTGTGGTCGAACCCGTTTGTGGAGAGCAAACGAATTATAGGCAGGGCGGTTTTCCGGATCTTTCCCTTCGACCAAATCGAATCCATTCATTAGCCGGATTATTGTTGGGGCAGGCCGTGATAACTCCCCGGTGCAAAATTCAACCGGTGTGCTGACGGCGGATAGAAGTATCTATGATCATTATCAGCCTATTTTCAGTAGAAAATAGATTCCTGTCTAACAAAAACTAGTTATAGGTCCAACCCTAAAACAGAGTCAACTCATAAGATAAACCAGTTCTATAGGGAGGTGTCTTCATTGAGTTGTCTCATAGTCCGCAAGAAAAAGTCCGTTAGACTATGTCCGTCGTCAAAGGGAGTTTCCGGCGTTAGTGAAAAAAAGGCTGAAAAATTACGCGAGCTGCGCAAATTACGCGCGGAAATAGCCGCACTCCGCAGACTGCGGAGGCGGCGCGGCCTGCAAGGTCCTCCGGGTCCGCAAGGCCCGCAAGGTCCAATCGGTCCGCAAGGCCCCGCTGGTCCCCAGGGCCCGCAGGGAGTTCCGGGAACCCCGGGAGCACCGAGTACGAACGGTTTGTCGGCCTTTGCCCATTTCTTCAGAACTTCCACTCTTATTGATATCATCGGACCAGGGGCTGCGGTTCCATTCAACAATACAGGAGCTGTCGGAGGAACGGCTATCACACTCGCCACTCCAACCGACATCGTTATCTCTGAACCGGGCAGCTACCGTGTCACCTTCATTGTGAATACCGCGGGAGTATCGTTGTTGGGATCTTTCTCTCTAGAACTGGATGGGGCTCCGGTTCCTTCCCCGGCCGCAGTATTTACTCTGGTTTCCGCAGGACTGCCTGTTTTGGGAGACGTCATTATCAATGTTCCGGCAGGAACCCACATACTTCAGCTTGTGAACACAGGCCTTCTGGGAGTATCCTTGGTAGCGCTGAGTGCGATCAGCGCAAACATCGTCATCGAAAAGCTGACTCCTTAATTCGGAATGAACTCCCACAAGGATTCAAGATTAAGAGAATAATGAAGATTGCTTCGATCATAACTCCACTACTAAGTAGTGGGGTTATTTCTCTTAATTGCAATATATGTTAGAAGGAAGAATTGGTGTCCGCGAAAGTGCGATTTCTTCGAAAATCCACTGCCGCTGAGCGGCCCGTTTAATAGATTCATTCGTCATATTTCCGCGCAACCCAACATATTTTTCATTGGAAGCTTAATTCGTTCCAGCATGAAGGAGGCGGAAGATAGGATGGAAGATATTCTGGCGGCGGATCGTTCAACGGATGTGCTGTTCGAACACCGTTTTTGGCTGCAGGTGTTGGGGGATCATGCGCGCTTCATCTATGATTCCCTTACGGTGGAGGAAGGGAAGGCTCTAGGTGCTGCAAAGTATTTTATCAAGACGTTCGATGAACTGCTTAAGCAAGCCCGATCCAACCTGAATGCGAATGACATCATGAAGCTTAACCAGACAGCTTATTGGAGAGCCTGCGAGCTCCGTGCTTTCAAGTTGAATTTGCTGGAAAGATTGTTGATGAATGATATCCGGTTTCACTTGCCTCCAACCTTCGTCAATCATATGGTTAATGAATTAGAGGAATACCTGCGGATTCTGCAGGCGATTATGACTACCGGGAAAGTCCCCGCTTTCCATCCGGTGCATCTTCATCTGCTTTGGCTTGTGGATGCGGTAGGGCATGCCGAATCGATTCAGAGCTCCCTGGATATGGTGGAAAAACGGTTGATTGCCAAAAGCGGCGCCTTCGCCCATCATTTCTCGGATCTCTACAGCAAAGCGGTAGAGATGGCCGGCTATTTGCGTACCAATTTGCGAAGATTCCCGGCATTAAGCCGATTTAACAAAGAAGTCGAACTGGAGATGACATTGTTCCGCGAGTTTCTTCAGGAATTGGAGAAGATGGACCTCAATGCGGAGCTCCTTGGAACGCTGCAGCCGCTAATGGCGGATCATATGGCGCGGGAGGAATGCTATTATCTGATTAAACTTGCCCAGGTTTCCGATACGAAGTCCCCTGCCTGCGACCCTACGAAACCGAGAGTAGAGTAATCGATAAAATAACCCCGCCCTTCTCCCATATGCTATACTTTTCCTTGAGAGAACAAGCTGTGCAGGACTGGCGGACAGTTCGATAGGAAAGGAATGGCTATGAAAGAAAAAATACTTATTGTGGACGATGAACATGAAATCGTCGATTTTATACGCGATGCGCTTCTGGATGACGGTTATGAGGTCGCGGCCGCTTATAGCGGAGAGCAAGTATTCGAGCAGCTTGCGGCCCGGCCGGATTTGATCATTCTGGATGTGATGATGCCCGGTATGAACGGATGGGAAGTATGTCATGCCATTCGTGGAAGAGTATCGTGCCCGATCCTGTTCCTGAGTGCCCGACATGGCGAGGAGGACCGGATTAGAGGCCTGATGGTCGGCGGGGACGATTATATGGTCAAGCCTTTCAGCATCAAGGAGATGAAAGCCCGCATCAAGGCTCACTTACGCCGTGAGCAAAGAAACCGTACAGACAGGAGCCGCCTCATTCTTCATGACGGCGAGCTGGCCCTCGATACCGAAAGCTATGAGCTGTATATTCGGGACCAGCGGATTTCACTGACCGTTCGTGAATTCGAAATCGTCCAATTCATGCTGATGCACCCCAATCAGGTGTTTTCCCGCGAGCAAATCTATGAAAAAATATGGGGGTTGAATGCGGAGGGAGATTCTTCGACCATTACCGAACATATTAAAAAAATCAGGGCGAAGCTGGCTGATGCCGATCCGGATAGAACTTACATCAGTACCGTATGGGGAATCGGCTATCGGTGGGGGAGAGGCTGATCATGAACAAATTTACGTTCCGCAGCCAATTCACCATTGCCTTGATCCTCACCCTGATATTGAGCATTATCTGTACCGTGGCGGTATGGGGGGGAAGTCTCAAATTTCTTATCCACATGATCAATGTTATGAGTTTGTCGAACAAAAATATCGAGAATTTCCCGGAGGTCGCCC
This sequence comes from Paenibacillus residui, assembly GCF_042677205.1. Lineage (NCBI taxonomy): Bacteria > Bacillati > Bacillota > Bacilli > Caryophanales > Paenibacillaceae > Paenibacillus > Paenibacillus residui. The sequence goes on along the minus strand of NZ_JBHTIU010000039.1, from coordinate 235,869 downwards.
GCGTCGGTTTTGTTATCTTATTTGTACTAGGGAATATGGCGGCCCCCTTCGTATTTATCCTGCTATTCACCATTCTGTTTGCCCGAAGAATAGGTAAGCGGCTGGTCCCTCCGATCGTTCAGCTAATAAACGGAGCCGGCCGAATCCAGAGGAACGAGCTTGATTTCACCTTGTCCGTCATGGGGGGCTCCAAGGAATTAGTGCAGTTGACCGAAGCCTTCGAGGAAATGAGAAGCTCCCTTCATCAATCCCTGTCCGCCCAGTGGAAGATGGAGCAGGAACGCCGGGATATGGTGGCGGCTATTGCGCATGATTTGCGCACCCCCCTGACGATTATACAGGGACACGTGGACAATTTGCTGGAGAATAAAGCTAAGCAGGCTGAACGTCTGGACAGCTACCTGCTGACGATTCGCAAAAATACGGACCGGGCGGTTCGCTTGCTGGACGATATGGGCATCGTCTCGGAAATCGATCAGCCGGATTTTTCTTTGTCGGTTCGTCCGCTGGACGTGGTTGTTTTTTGCCGGGAAAAGGCGGAGGAATACCGGACCATTTGCTCTGCCAAATCATTGCATTTCCAAGCGGAAATACAAGTCGCGGACGGGTGCGACGGTTGGTTCAGAGCTGATGGGCTCCGATTGGAGCAAATGCTGGATAATGTCATCGGCAACAGCATTCGTCTAACTCCGGAAGGAGGGAAGATTGAATGGCGTGTGGAAATCCTCCCGGAATCCGTCGTTCTGGAGGTGAGCGATACCGGCCCGGGCTTCGCCGAGGCCGATCTGCTCCATATGTTCGAGAAGTTTTATCAAGGGGACGCATCCCGTTCCATTCACAAAGGTCATGCGGGGTTAGGATTATATATCGTGAAGACGCTGGCGGAGAAGCACGGAGGGAGTGTATCCGCCGGAAACCGCCCGGGAGAGGGAGCTTATGTGCAAATCCGGATCAGCGCGCAGACGTAATCCCTTTTTTTCGTAACGGTGAAATGGAGAGATAGGTAGCCATCCTCCAGACCCATTCCAGAGGGCCCATCCGGAATTTGCGAAGCCATAGAGCGCTCAGCACCATTTGCAAGAGAAATACGGCTATCGCCAGCAGCGATCCCGCCAATGGCCCTGCCTGCCCGTACAGTCCCAGGCCATAATGGTAAAAAATCAGCGTACAGAGGACGGATTGCAAAATATAATTCGTGAACGCCATACGGCCGACATTGGCCAGCGGTCTTAGCGCTCTTTGCCATGACGGCTTCTGTATAAGAAGCGCGAGTCCTGTAATATAGAACAGGCCGATGGACGGATTACCGATCAAATAGCGGATCACGTCCAGTCTATTGATCCATCCGCCGGCATTCGTTCCGACAGTCTGCTCCAGAACAATGGGGAGGAGTGTGGATACAAACCCGAAGCTTCCTGTCCAGATGCAGATTCGAATAAGGACAGACCGATTGCCCGATAGATTATGAAATAATTTCCTTTTGGCGATATAGGATCCCATCAGAAACAATCCGAGGATTTGCGGATAGAAAGCAATTTGATTCAATGCACTGGCATACCAATCCGACACTCTCTGCCGCTGAATTTCCCCAAAAGTGCCGCCGCCATAAATCGCTTGATCCCTCTCAATCCATTGCAGGACAAGCTGTTTAAATTCCGGGCTTAGCCGGGGGGTGGCTCCGGCGTTCCCTCCGCTAAACAGCATCAGCGCGGGAATCAGCATTAGGAAGCTGACAGACCAGACCAGCAAGGTTTTAGGCTTGCATTTGTGGAACAGCAGCAGAATGAATCCCAACAAGGCGTAATGAACGAGAATATCTCCGAACCAGATAAACCATCCGTGAATAAGTCCGAAGATCAATAACGCCAGCAGTCTCCGCAAATATAACGGGACAAATCTTCTGCCCTTCTCCAAGGCACGGTCTTTAAAAAGAATCATGCCGTATCCGAACAAGAAGGAGAAGATGGCGATGAATTTACCGTCAACCATTATACTAAGGATCGACTTGGCCGCCTGGTTCCAGAAGTCCGGCCAGAGGTTGATCTGGAATTGAATCGCCTGCAGGGAGCTGCTGTAGAACGTCATATTGACCAGCAGGATGCCGAGTATAGCCAATCCTCGGGCGATATCCAGCAGTTGGATTCGTTCGTTGGCTGCAACGGGTTGCATAGAAATCATCCTTCCATATTAATGATTTGCATGCCGGAGAGGGCTCCGGCCGCAAATTCATTGTAAGGACCATTTCTAAAGAATCTATAAAGAAAAGCTTCAATCAGACTTCTTTATAGCGAAAATAGGTCAGGCCGGACAGGAAAAAGAGAACGAACCCGCCGACGATGACGAAGAGCAGCGTTTCCAGCGATACATTGAACGCCCCATACTTGTCCGGGGAGACCGACAGCATCGATAAGACCGGCTGGGCCCACGGATAGTACGGTCCATAGGTTGAGGAATTCACGATAAGCATATTCGGAATCGTGAAAATCACATTGATCGCCAGCGGAGCCGCAAAGCTTGCCCAGGCAGTCGATACGAACATTTGCAAGGCGGCCAGAGGCAGTGTAGCCACCCATCCTGCAAAAATGCCGGGACCTATCAACTCCCAAGGAAAAGCCTCTCCAATCCCGCGCGCATACCCGGCGGCCAGCAGCACGAGAAGATATAAGAGCTGCGTAAGAGCCGGCAGCAGGATCACCACGAAGAATTTGGCCGTATATAGCGTGCCTCGGGACAAGGGAAGGGTGAGAAGCTGCTTCCAGCCGCCGGCAGCGTGCTCGTAACGGCATACGAAGGCGGCAAAGACACCCGTCAATAATGGAAGAAACATAAAAGCATGCAGACTGGCTGTCATCGTAAACAAGTACAGCCAAGGAGGCAGCGTTTCATCTAAAGGAAGTAACAATCCGGTGAAAGCCGATATGGCGGGACTGATAAAAATAAGCAGCCATATGTTCGATTTGCGCATTTTCAGCCATTCCGAGCTAAGCACCTTCAGAAAGGTCCTCATCATTAATTCACATCCCGTCTAGCAAAATGGATTGAACCGAGAAGAAAGATCATCAAGCCGACAGCCAGGCCTGTAATTACCGAATATTCGGGAATATTTGCTTTGTTTTCCAACAGAGGCAGCTTCCACATAAACCAGTCCGGAAAGGAAAAAGCCCACGGGGACAGAATCGCACCCGCTATGCCGAACGTTAACGGAAAGGCTTGATTTTTCATGATTACCGACAACCAAAGCTGCAGAGCCAATATCGGAAAGGCGGCAATAAACGGGTAGAAGCTGATCTTGGCTACATCCAGAATGGGGATATCCATTCCGAATTTCAAAAGCAGGCCGAGCCCGATTGTCCCTATGGCGAGAAGTACGCAGGAAACAAACAGCAGAGCGATACACAGCGTAATTTTGGCGCTAAACACCGAGAACCGTGAAATCGGCAGTGCCAGAAGCTGTTTCCATGAACTCATCTGATGCTCAATGTTGGCAATCATCGAGGCCAAAATCGTCATTCCCAGCAGCAAAGTAACGGGGAGCAGATGTTGTATGTCGGTAAGAAATCCTCCCCAAAGATCGGACGCATGAATTTTGGTCAAGTAATCATAACGCAGGCCGTAATTAGCGGCTTGCAGGGCTATGACCCCGAACGGGCCGAGGAAAATCAGAAACCAGATCGCTTTTCTGCGGATTTTGAGAAAATCGGCCGCCAAGACCCGTCTCATCATAAGCTGTTCCCCTCCCCGACCATTTCGAGGAAAATGTCTTCGAGAGAGCGTTTCTGTTCCTCTACCCGGTATATCGAATGACGGGCAAGCACCAGCAGTTCGACAACCTCGGCCACTTTGCTCTCCGGTATGCTGTCAAGCAGCAGCGCTCCTTCCTGCAATTCGACATGACACCCCGTCGAGGCTATAATCCGCCGTCCGTGCTCCGGATCGGATAGGACTATGCGGATCTTGCTTTTGGTCCGTTTCCGAAGATTGTCGATGCTATCCTCGAACAGCATGGAACCGTTGCGGATAATACCGACCCGATTAGCCATTTGCTCTACTTCGCTCAACAGGTGACTGGACACGAGAACGGTAATCCCGTGTTCTCCCGGCATTTTTTTAATGAGCTCACGGACTTCGAGTATGCCTGCGGGGTCCAGGCCGTTGGTCGGCTCGTCCAGAATAAGAAGCTCCGGGTTACCGAGCAGTGCCGCAGCGATGCCAAGCCGCTGCTTCATCCCTAACGAGAATCCTTTGACCGGACGTTTGGCTTCCTGTTGAAGCCGGACAATGGACAGCACTTCGTCGATCCGTGTCTTCGGTACATCCAGGATCCGGCGTAAGGCCTCCAAATTTTCGTAGGCCGACAAATGCCCGTAGTAAGACGGATATTCGACTAAAGAACCGATTTTACGCAGAATGGACAGCTTTTCCTTGCGCAAGTCCTTGCCGAATATTCTGATGGACCCGTGAGAGGGCTTGATTAATCCAAGCAGCATGCGGATGGTAGTCGTTTTGCCCGCTCCGTTCGGACCGAGGAAGCCGTAGATGTCGCCTTTGTTGATTTTTAGGCTGACCTGGTCTACGGCTTTTTTCGACGGGTAGTGCTTGGACAGGTTATAAGTTTGGATAACGAAATCACTCATTGTGCTCACCTCGACCTTAATCTTAACGGCCGAAGGTTAAAGTCAGGGGGGGCTGTTGTTTAAATTTCGTTTAAAAAAATGAGGTGAACTAACGAAAAGACAAAGGGGGGGAGCCGAAGCGGCTCCGGGAAAAGCCGATATGGAGCGAAGGGTTATATATTCCGTTTGGGATACAGGGAAATAACGGTACCCTCCGATGAACTGGAGACGTCCCAATTCAAGTTCATTTCCTTGACCATGATCGAGACGATCGTCAGGCCGATTCCGGCGCCTTTGTGCCCGGATGCCGCCCTCATTCCGGGGCCTCTATCTGCAATGACGATAGCTGTAGCCCCGTTCCTTACTTCTGCGCGTATACCGACATATTGCCCTATTCCGGCATGTCGGACAACGTTCTGGAGCAGATTATCCAGAATGCGGATGAACCACTGAGGATCGACCATCCATATCGCGGCCTTGTCCGGCAGATCGACTTCCACCTGGATCTGCTCCTTCTCAAAGACCGGATACCAGGATGCTATGGAAGTGCGGGTCAGGCGGATTACGTCGCTTTCTTCCATTTGCAGCGGGTACTTCCCGGCGGACAGGAGGGTGTAGGACATTAGATTTTCAATCAACTGCGCCAAATATTCAGTTTTCTCTTCAATGAGAGCAAGCGATTGTCTGCCGGATTCCGTCAACGTCTCCTTGTGCAAGGAATAGGCATGCCCCCGGATCGTCGTCAGCGGGGTTCGGATGTCATGCGATAAGTTGGCGATGAGCTGCTTGCGCAGTTCTTCTTCCTCCTGTTCCCGCTGCCGGCCGCTCGTTAGTTGTCCGATCATATGATTAAACGAATGCTCCAGTTGGCTGATTTCATCCTTCTTGTCCACTTCAACGGGCCGGGGTATGCCGGCATCGTCAGGGAGGGTCATCGCTTCCTGAAGCCGGATTAGCCGTCTGCGGATTTTGTAGAAGAACAGCCAGGATGCAAACAGGAAGAAGACGAAGATGGAGCATACAATCGCGTACAGAATACGGTTGTCCAGCGTGGCCAGCCATTCTGTTCGCATCAATGAACGCGGAATCTGAATGACCATGAAACCTTGATTCGAGTCCCGGCCGAGCAGTGCGACAACGGTGAACGGATCGGCTTCAATCCCTCTGTTGTCCTTCATGAACCGTATAATCTCCCCCGGCATCCATCGTTTCGGAAGGCCTTCCTGTTCGGGAAGCATCAGCTTCGTCTCGCCCGCGGCATCGACCCAGAACATAGAGGCGAGAGGATATTGCTCCTTCAGTTCTTGCAGCCGCTGACCGATAGCCGCCTCCGACTGCCCGTCAAGCTGTGCGGCTTCGCTATGCCACATTTGCTCGATGGTTTGTCCATTTCCATAAATATTGTCGCGAGAGGACGGTTGGGTAAATAGTTGCGGCGAGTAGTAAAGAAGGCCGGCGAGCGGGACGAGAACCGGCCACATGCACAAGGCGATCAGCACGATCAGCAAATACCGGGCTAACAGAGAATGACGGAATTTCATGATCTTACCCGGTATCCGATGCCCCGAATCGTCTCAATGATTTCCGGGTTGCCGGGATCCCGCTCGATTTTTTCGCGCAGATAGCGAATGTGCACCATTAATGTTTTATCCCCTTCCAGATAGGGCTCCCCCCATACCGCCTCATATATTTGCTCTTTGGTCAGAACTTGATTAGGGTGACGCAGTAAATAGGTGAAGATTTGAAATTGTTTGCCGGTTAGTACGATGTCTCCCCCGGTCTGCGTATCCAGAAACCGGTTTTCTTCCGGATAGATATGGAGATGGCCGAGCTGGAGGAAGGAGGGGGTCATTTTGCCATAACGCCTAAGCAGCACTTCTATTCTAGCGGCCAGCTCATCGGGATGGAACGGCTTGGTTACATAGTCGTCCGCGAACTGCAACCCCTGCAGCTTATCCTCGATCGAGGACCGCGCTGAAATCATCAGGACAGGCGTATCGGGATACTCCTTCTTCAATCTTTGGCCGATGGAGAAGCCATCGAGCCCGGGAAGCATGACATCCAGCAGGACGAGGTCCGTATCCGGCATGTGATTCGCCGCTTGTTCTCCGGAAGTCAGCCAGATCACCCGGAAGCCGCGATCTGTCAAATCATCGCTAACCCACCTGCCGATTTCCTGGTCATCTTCGAGATATAAAACCTGTTTGCTCATCTTCTATCAGGCCCTTTCCATGCATCTGTTAAAATTATAGCATGTTCCGATAACCGGAGCAGCGTAAGCGCCTTGGAGCCGATCCTGTTCAATAAATAATAAGCTCCGCCAGCGAACGTGCAATCAAAAATCCCCGCCTTCCTTAAAGAGGAAAGCGGGGAAAGCTTGAATCTTATTTCTCGGATTGCTTCTGGAGTGCCGCCTTTAACGCATCTCCAAGACTGTTCGACAGGCCTTCGTTATCACTATACTGCTGAATCAGCTTTCGGTTCATTCTGGCGGCCGCCTTGCCTCCGCCGCTATCGCTTAATGATTCTACAATATTGCACGGACGGCACTGGACGTATTTGCCGGCTTTCCCTTCGTGAATCTCCATCTTCTTGTGGCATTGGGGACATCTCTTGTTAACCAGCTTCGGTTCTGCCCCCCGGCGAAATCCGCATTCCCGATTCGGGCAGACGAGCATTTTGCCGCGCTTGGTCTTTCTTTCCTCCATATTTTGTCCGCATTCAGGGCATTTCTTATGGGTTAAATTATGCGGTCTATATTCGATGGTGCTTTGCTTAACCTCACTCACCATCCGAATGGTCTGTTTCCGGATATTTTCCAGGAACCGCTCCATCTGTCCCTGCCCTTTGGCAATTCGCTCCAGCTCAATCTCCCATTGGGCGGTCAATTCGGGAGAACGAAGCTCCTCGGATGCGAGCTCGATCAACTGCCAGCCTTTGCCCGTCGGAACCAGACTGTTTCCTTGGCGCTCAATCGTATCGGTGTTGAGCAGCTTCTCAATAATATCCGCACGGGTGGCCGGCGTACCCAGGTTGTGCTTCTCCATCTGGGTGAGCAGGGTCGCTTCCGTATAACGGGCCGGAGGCTTGGTGAAGCGTCCGGTTTCCTGGCAGCGTTTGACCGTAATCTTACCCTGCGGCTTCAATTCCGGCAGTAGCTGGGAAGAGGGTTCATCGGAAGACGCATCGTTATCGGCATCCTCTTCATTAAAATCGCTTGCCCCGTACACTTCCTTCCATCCGGTCTCCTTCATTTGCTTGCCCGTTGCCCAGAACGTCTCTTTCTCCACCTCGATTTGCACCGTTGTCTGGTCGTAGCGGCACGGAGGGTAGAACAGCGCCAGAAACCGGCGGACGATCAAATCATACAGCTTCCGTTCTTCGTTAGACAGAAGGTTGAGCTGCAGGGGCTGCTCGGTCGGAATGATGGCGTGATGGTCGCTTACCTTGCTGTCATCGACAATCCGCTTCGTCACTTTGAGAGGCTTCTGCAGCAGGGGTCGGGCCAACGGCGCAAATGGGCCTACGGCAACGCTTTGGACCCGGCCTTTCAAGGTAGAGACCATATCCGCAGTGAGGTACCGTGAATCCGTCCGCGGGTAAGTGACCAGCTTATGCTGCTCATACAGGCGCTGCAGGACGCTAGAGGTCTGCTTGGCGGAGAAGCCGTATCGTTTGTTGGCGTCCCGCTGCAATTCCGTCAAATCGTAGGCCAAGGGCTGCGGAATCGTTTTTTCCGTCTTCTTAATCTGAATGATTTGTCCGGTGCGGCCCTGAACCTTGTTGCGGATCGCTTCGGCCTGCGACCGGTCGAAAATTCTCGGCTCTCCCGAACCGGGCTTGCGCCATATGCCCTGGAAGCTTCCAAAATCGGCTTGCACCGTCCAATACTCAACCGGCTGGAACTTGCGAATTTCGTTCTCGCGCTGAATAATGGTGGCCAGTGTCGGAGTTTGCACCCTTCCCGCAGCCAACTGGGCATTATATTTGCTGGTAAGCGCCCGGGTAATATTCAGGCCGATCAGCCAATCGGCTTCGGACCGGCACACAGCCGATTGATATAGTCGGTTGTATTGTGATCCCGGTTTCAACTGGGCGAAGCCTTCCTTGATGGCGCGGTCGGTCTGCGAGGAGATCCACAGCCGTTTAAACGGCTTTTTCCAGCGGATCAATTCCATAATCCAGCGGGCAACGAGCTCTCCTTCTCTTCCGGCGTCGGTAGCGATGACCAGCTCCTTCAGGTCGTTCCTCCGGCTGAGCCTTTCGATAGCTTTGAACTGGTGAGAGGTTTCGCGGATGACCTTCAATTTCATTTTGGATGGAATGATCGGCAGGTCCTCGAGTTTCCAGGTGGAGAACTTCGAATCATAATCCTCCGGCTCCGCTAAGGTGACGAGATGTCCCAAAGCCCAGGTAACAACGTAGTCCGCACCTTCATAATGGGACTTGTGCTTCTGGCGGGCACCGAGCACGCGGGCTATTTCTTTGGCAACGCTTGGCTTTTCGGCAAGTACTAACGTTTTCATCATGGCTCTCCTTAAACGCTTATGTTTCGGCATTTCAGCCTTAACTCTGTCAGCCCATTGTAACAAAAGGAGCGGACTTTGGACAAGGAGGCGTTTCTTCGCTTCGTTCTTTCCGATTTCAGAGACTCAGAGATGGGGAGGCCGGATTTGTGCGCAAATGTCATAGCTAACTCGCTCGCTGAATTCTTCTTCTGTGCCCATTGGACTATTATCCCTTCGGCTCAGAAAATTCCACGCTAAAGGACCTGATACATATACGAGAAAATGAAAGGATTGAGCGTTCTCAGAGAACGATTTCTGACTCAAGGGGATAATAAATCGAAGGGCCGGGAAAAGAACATCCGGTTAGAGAAAACATCCGGTTAGACAAACCCGGAGAAGGATAGAAAGTACGGTTTTGGAGAAAGGGGCATGGACACAAAAACGGCATGACCGCTAAGTAACCCGATCATGCCGTAGTTTGAGCTTCAAATTCTAAGGCGATAAAAACCTCGTTAAAACGCGGTCGTTCACCCACGAAATACTCCAACAGCAGTTTTTCATTGCTGCAGATCGTTCTGCTCCGATGCTGCCTCCTTAGGTTTGCGGGGAGGAAGGGGACCGAAATATTGAAATAAAGTACATTCGATCCGCCCGTTAAACAGCTTGCGGCGTTTGGTCGGGGGCTGCGCCCAGTAATGCTCAAGCTGCTTGGTCGGACTGAGCACGAATGCCGACCAGGTAGGCAACTCATGAAAGACGGAGCCCAACTGTCGAAGTGCTTTTTCCGCTGCGGAGCGATCTCCCAATCTCTCGCCGTATGGAGGATTGGTGATAATGCAGCCGTAATCGCCGTTCGGCCGGATTTTGGCTACGGGAGTGACTTCAAAGCGGAGTTCCTTGCCTACACCTGCGCTTTTGGCCGCGGCTTTAGCCACTTCGATGGCGCTGGGATCGATGTCGGAGCCGGTAATTTGCAGCTCTATGTCATCGCGCACCAGGTCATAAGCTTCTTCCCGTGCCTGCTGCCATATTTGATCCGGCACTGCGGGCCAATGCTCGGATGGGAATGAACGCCGGATTCCCGGAGCGATATTCCAGCCCAACAGCGCCGCTTCGACCGGAATGGTGCCTGAACCGCAGAAGGGATCATACAGCGGTCGTTCCGGGTTCCAACGGCTCAGGAGAAGCATGGCCGCGGCCAAGGTTTCCTTAAGCGGAGCTTCGGTGACCAGCTTCCGGTAACCCCGCTTATGCAGGCTGGGACCCGTAGTATCCAGGGTCAGCGTGGCAATGTCATTCAGAAGCGATACTTCAATAACATATCTTGCGCCGGTCTCTTCGAACCATTCCTTCCGGTAGCGCTGCTTCATTTTCTCAACGATTGCTTTCTTGACAATACCTTGGCAGGCCGGCACGCTGGACAGCTGCGATTTATGGGAGCGGCCCTCGACCGGAAATTCCCCGTTGGCCGGAATCCAGGATGGCCAGTCCAGCGCTTTCGTTCCTTCGAACAGTTCATCGAAAGTAGTCGCCCTGAATTCGCCCATTCGGATCAGAATGCGGTCAGCCGTCCGCAGCCATAGGTTGGTTCGGCATATGGCCAGCTCATCTCCTCGGAAAATGATCCTGCCGTTCTCCACCATCATATCTTCATACCCGAGCTCCTTGAGCTCCCGGGCAACTATAGATTCCAGGCCCATAGGACAAGTTGCGATTAATTCGATCTCATTCACCCCATTTGTACAATCCTGTTTGCCGTATTGTTCTTCCCTATAAAAAACCATACAATACTTAAGTATAGGATAATCTGCCCTGCGTGACAAACACTTCGAGGGACAAGGAGGATGACAGAATATGAGTGCTTTGGATGAAGAAAAATATGCGGAGTCTCTGCTTGGGCCGGACCCGGATTTGGAAAGGGTGCTCGAGAGAATTCGCAAGAAGGATATGCCGGAAGTCTCCATTGCACCGGGGTATGGCAAGCTGCTTACGATACTGGTGAGAATAAGCGGAGCCCAACAAATTCTTGAAATCGGAGCATTGGGAGGATACAGCGGAATATGTCTGGCGCGCGGTTTGGGAGATGATGGGCAGCTGGTTTCACTGGAACTGAAGCCCGAGTATGCGGAACTGGCCCGGTATCATATGGAGGAAGCCGGTTTAGGGGATAAGGTGGAATACCGCATAGGAGAGGCGCTGATTTCTCTGGAGGCACTCGCTGCGGAGGGGAGAACCTTCGACTTTTTCTTCATTGATGCGGACAAAGGAAATTACCCTGCCTATCTGGACTGGGCCATAAAATTGGCCAACCCGGGCGCGATCATCGTAGGAGACAACACTTTCATGCGGGGAAAAACGGTTAATCCCGAAAAACAAGGAAATTCGGTCGTCAATATGAGACAATTTAACGAAAGAATAACCTCGGATGAACGGCTGGAAGGAGTGCTCTTGCCCGCTTATGACGGCTTGGCCATCGCCCGGGTCAAATAGAGGCTAGTGCAGACAATCTTAAAGTAGGAAGCCGCTTCATCTCTATCCGCATACTTAGGAAGCGGCTTTGTTTTACTGAGAATCGAGATCCGCCTCTCTTAATGATGAATCCCCTTACATCCCTGTACTGATTTTCTTTCTGTCTAAGGCTGCAGGGCCGGCTTGATCTTCTGGGCGTTCATTTCATGGAAGCTGCTTTCCTGGACGGATTGCGGCTGAATCAGGCCGATATAAAACAACAACAGCTCCGCACAAAGAAAGGTCACGAGCATTTTCTTTATGTTAATTTTCATCATGCGTTCCCCTCTCTAAACCCTGATTAACATTCCTACATACATAGACCATTTTAAAATCGATTTCGTTTCATTTATTTTTTAAAAAAGTTGATAATCTTTACAAAATCCATCTTTTGTCACAAAATCGTCAAAATTTTCCTGTTTCAGTTAACTAGACGATCACATTGGGCAAAAAAATAACCCTCCGAAGGAAACAGTTTCTCGGTGGGGTGATGATTTACAAATGCAGGATGATGGTCAGCCTGCGTCCTTATCGGCGGAGGTCGTTTTACGGAAGAGGGTTTTCTTGACCCAAAGCACATTTAGCAGCAGAAGTACGGCAGAGACGATAAACAGTCCGCGAATAGTGATCGTGGCCGTCAGAATTCCGCCGGTAATCGGCCCGATCAGATTGCCCAGACTTAACGTGCTTGTGTTGAAGCTGTAAGCGCGGCTTTCCATGCCGTCAGGAGTATATTGGCGGATAATGGCGTTAACGGAAGGAAGCAATCCGCCCATGAAAATTCCGAGGAAAAACCGCGAAATCAGAAGCTGCCATACATTCGTTACCAGAGCCTGCGGAATACAGGCGATCGCAGAGCCGATAAGACAGACTCCCAATATTTTCTCGGAGCCCAACCGGTCTCCCCAACGTCCAAGAATAGGGGAGGAGATCATGTTGGAAAATCCATTGACCGAGCCAACCAATCCGGCCATAAATGCCAGCATTTCGGGTCGTCCGTACAATTCCTGAACATATAAAGGCATTTGGGGCATCGGCCCGAGCAGCGCGAACTGGATCAGGAAGGTTACACAGAAGAGCGCGGGAAGCTGGGGAATTTTCCCCAACTGTCTAAGTCCGGCGAATACGGATACCTTCGGCTGAACCTTGGCTTCTTCTTTGTTAAAGTCTTCTTTCACAAGAAATGCGGCCAGCAGGGAGGCGATAAAGAGCATCACCCCGGTCAGATAAAAAATCGGTCGATAACCCATCGTCGATGCCAATAATCCGCCGAGCAGCGGTCCAAGAATAGTACCCGCCATCCCGCCCGACTGAACCATTCCCATAGCGAACCCGATTCTTTCCTTCGGCGTGTTCGCCGAAACCAGAGAAATCGCCGCAGGGACAAATCCCGAAATTGTTCCGTTCAGCATTCTCAGCAGCAGCAGATGCCAGGCGTCCTGCGCAAAGCCCATCAGTACCATGACAATAGCCATTCCAAATCCGGAGCGGAGCAGCATCATTTTTCTACCATAACGGTCCGCCAAACCGCCCCAAATCGGCTGAAAAATAAAGGAGGTTACAAAATTCGCAGCAAAGATCATTCCCGCCCACAGTGAAAGGTGGCTCGGATCCGACATTCCCATCTCTTGCAGGTAAAGAGGCAAAAAAGGAATGATCATCGTCATTCCCCCCATAACGAAAAACTGTCCGAACCACAGGACAAGCAAGTTAATCCGCCATCGTTCCAAAGTAGCTCGCCTCTTTTCTGTCCATTCCTTCAGTAAAATATTATTATATCAAAAAGCAAAAAAGATACGAAGCGCTAACGTGCCGGGAATGAAGGAGGAATAAAGAGGGATTGCACACCTCGCGAGCTCTATTCCACAAAGAGGGGAGCTCATTCCGTCATTTGGCCTCAGAGAGTACGGAATGGGCAGGGAATTTTGGGGGAATAGTAAGCTCTGGACAAATATCCCTCGAAAAGGAGTGCATGGCCATGCCTTTTGGCGCACATGAAACGATGGAAGCTCATGAAATGTTGAATGAAAAGGTTAATCTCATTAATCATTTCTCGATGTATGCGGAGCAATGCGAAGATCAGCGGCTCCGGCAGATGCTCCAGGCACATCTGAACACGGCGATTCGTCACTACGATCAGTTAGTCGCATACACACATGATTACTCTGCCGCGCAGGGCGGACCCCAGGCTTATGGCATGCCCCCGTCTTCCCCGCAGCAGATCAAATACGGGCTGCATCAGCCCATTCCGCAAATTCCGCAAATGCATGGGCGTCTTAACGATAAGCAAATTTTATTTGCGATGCTGTCCTTTCATAAGCAGTCGGCCAAATCACATATGGCGGCATCTCTGGAATGTGCGGATCCTAACCTGCGGCAAATGCTGATGGATGGGGCAGTGACCTGCTCGAATCAGGCTTATGAGGTCTTCTTGTTCATGAACGAGCAGGGACAATATCAAGTACCGACCATGAATGATCATACGGCCAAAACATTCCTTCACAGCTATAAGCCGATGGAAATGGGAGGGTATGCCGGCAATCCTGCGGGAAGCTCCATATCCGGCGCATACGGCTCATATCCGGCCTCCAATCGGCCTGGCATGACGCATTCCTCTCCGTATGCCTCCTCAAGTCAGACAGGCACGACATATTCGGGCCCGGTCATGAGCGGATACGGAGCTAGTCATAACAGCGGAGCGGGCTCCTTAGCGATGACTTCCGCAAGCTCTCCGGCAAGGCTGTCCTCCGGCTCTGCATCGGGACAGGGCTACTCCTCCTTGGCATCCGGAACGTCTGGGGCGGGGACTTCGATGACATCGGGAGCCGCAAATTCGGGAGCGTCTACAGTGACGTCCGGCTCTTCTACGGGGGCCGGATCCGCTCCATCTTCCTCATCCGCGGCCGGGGCTTCTATGGCTGGAGGCGGAATGTCTTCGGCAGCGCAGCATAACGGTTCCGGGATAAGCTCCGTTTCAGCAGCAAGCTCCTCCGAAACGGAGGATTCCGCAGGACACCAGTTTTAGTTATCACGGTACGGTAAAATCATAATAAAAGCTCCCTCTTCGCCGATGCGATATGAGGGAGCTTTTGCTTTAGAACAGGGGAGGGAAGAGGGAGGAGAAGCAAATTTGCCGGGTCACGACCGTTTTCTAGCCTGCTTTCTAATAAACCCTATGGATGACATCCTCGAAATCCGGCTCCTCCATATGTACATCGTCCACTTCTCCCCACTGGTTAAGAATTCGAAGGACCTCCATTGCGGTCGTTTCCTGTCTGTTGCATTGTATGGTAAGCGCCGATTCCTCACGCTCAAGGATGGTAAAGGGCAGGTCGGCGGTGGAGCCCTCCTCGGCGAAGGATTGCCGATAGCTTACTTTAATGATTGTAGGAAGCCCGATTCGGTCCCGGAGCTCCTGAATGCTTCCGTTATAAGCGAGGGTTCCGTGATTGATCACGATAACCCGCTGGCAGAGCTGTTCAATATCGTCCATATCGTGGGTCGTCAGCAGAATCGTTTTGTTCAGCTCCCGATTAATTTTCGCCAGAAATTCCCTTATATTGCGTTTCGCAACTACATCGAGTCCGATGGTCGGCTCATCCAGGAACAAGATGTCCGGGTCATGAAGCATGGAGGCCGCCAGATCGGCCCGCATTCTTTGTCCAAGGGACAGCTTGCGGACGGGGGTGGAGATAAATTCATCCAACTGGAGGATCTCGCTTAACTGGGCAAGCCGGGCTTCCTTGATCCGATGATCCAGCTTATACATTGCCGCCAAAATTTCAAACGAGTCCTTCACCGGAAGATCCCACCACAACTGGGTCCGCTGTCCGAAGACGACTCCCAGGTGGCGGACGACTTCCCTGCGGTGCTTTTGCGGACTAAGGCCGAAAATCCGCACTTCCCCGGCGGAGGGATGAAGAATGCCCGTGAGCATTTTGATCGTCGTAGATTTCCCCGCCCCGTTCGGACCGATATATCCGACAAATTCCCCTCTGTTCACCCGAAAGCTAATATCCTTCACGGCGAACTTTTCGGTAGACTCCCGAGATAACAGACTGCGTATGCCTTGGAATCGTCCTTCTTTAACGACCGGAATTTTGAAGCTTTTACTGATTCGCTCAACCTCGATCATTGTTGAACTCCTTTCATGTCGGTTTTTGTGCGGAGCAGCCCTGATTTAATTGCCGGTACTCTGATATTTGGACAGTCCCATTCGCCAGAAGCGGAGACCGAGCCATAGAGCGAATGCAGCCAAAGCAGTCGTCAGTACAAGCACCCACAGCCCGTATTGTCCCCGAAGAATATACAAGGAGGGGATATAGTTGACCAGCCCGACCGGCAGAATCGAGACCAGGAGGAGCTGCAGCCACTTCGGGTAGATCAGAAGCGGATAGCGGGCGGCCGTATGCGAGGCATCTTCCGTAATATTCTGTAAATCCCGGACACGGGTAATCCAGAAGCCCATAGTGGCCGAGACCAGACCGATCGTAAACAAGACAACCGCCCCGCTTAAAATGATAAGAACGGTCAGAGGGATGGACGCCACAGTTATTTGACCGGCGGCGAATAATCCTTGCATGGAGATAACCAGAATAATGATCCCCTGCAAAAATTCTCCCAGCATGATCGTAAAGTTCTGGGTCATTAACGCGAGCAGAATGGGGATCGGGCGGATCAGCAGCTGATCCATCTCTCCGCTGACAAGATAACGCTCGATATGGTGCACATCGGAAGCCAGGCTCCGGTAAATGGACTTGGAGAGGATAAGGACGGAATACAAATATCCGACCTCATACAAGCTCCAGCCCTTGATATTTCCGAATTTGTCCAGCAGGATGGCGACCAGCAAAAATTCCACGACATTAATGAAAGCGGCCATCAGCGAGGAGAAGATAAAATTGAATTTGTACTGCATCCGGCTTCGAATGCTGGCCCGGATTAGTATCCCGTACAGCTTGAGCATGCTCATCCTCCCTGCACCTCCAGTTTGCGCCGGACGATGGCGGTCGCACTAAGACAAATCGCGGTCAGCCCTGCGCACCAAAGAATCGATCCGAGCAGAACGATGCCATTATCGTATTCCAGATAGATGCGGGCAGGATAATACTGCAAATAAGGATAGAAGGAGTAACGGCTTATAGCTTGCAGCCAACCGGGAAGCCATTCGATCGGAATGAGGAAACCCGACAATAGAGTGGAGAGAGCATAATTCACCCAGGAGAACCAGCGGGATTCCGTTGTCCATAAGGCGCAAACTCCGATTAGATATTGGATGCAGATAGATATGTAGGCGGCGAATGCAACGGCCGCGGCGGTCAACAACCAGGTAACGAACCGGTCCGGTAACTGCATGGAAAGCAGAACAGTGTAAGCCAGGTAGATGGGGAATGCTTTGTAAACGAGATGATAGCCGATTTGTCCCCATTCCCGCGACATCGTCATGTAGAAGAGATGGACGGGCCTCATCATGTCAATGGAAATCTGGCCGCTTCTTACACTGGCTTCCAACCCCAGTCCGTTGGTGACAAAAACGGTTAGAGACAGAATCGTTTGATTGAAGGCGATGTAGCTGATCATACCGGAAATTCCGTATTCGCCCAGATTCTGATTCTCTCCTATCCCGACCCAGATCGAAACATAGATAAAGCCAAAGATGGCGCTGGCAAACGTATTCAGCGCATGAGAGCCGCGATATTGCAAATTGCGTGCATAGGCTTTGCGGGCCAATACGTGGAACAGCATGTGAACCTCCTGTTCATTGGTTTTGCTTTCTTGCTTGTCCCGGCTAATAGCCGTTGTTATCCCGGATGGGATGGGGACTGTGTAGATGCGAAAAGCCTGGCTTCCGAAGATGAAATAGAGGAAGAAGGGCGCAGCAAAAAAGAGCGCAAGCCAAAGCCGTTCCAGCGGAAAGCAAGAAAGGAGTTGCACTATTTGTTGTGAAAATATCAAGTGGAAATGAAGACTGGTTATTTAAAGCGGAAACTTGTTGTTGATGATTGAGTCTTACCAGAGGCTTCTTGCATCTTCGGGGCGGAGCATGCCCTTATGCGATGCGCGGTATATATGCGTAGATAAAAAAAGTGAGAACGGCCTCTATTATATCAAAGGAAGGGGGGCTGACAATGTTTTTTTGGGGGAGATAATCATCCGCTTCATCGGACGGATTCCTGGAGGTAACTGTTAAACGATCAAGGTCAGACCGCATGACGGACATTCTTTATCCGTTATCTTAACCCTTGTCCTGCAGGCCGGGCAAAGCTCCATTTCTGCGGGAATTGTGTCCGAAGCCTTCTTGCTGCTTAAGGACTTCAGTTTTCCGTACAGGCGGCCGACCTCCATTCCATCAATTTCCAGCACCTGAAGCTCCTCCGTATAAAACCAGTGAATGTTCCCAAGCTCATCGCAAACGGCGGCAGCGGGAATTTCTCCGGCTTCCTCATGCGGAAACAGGTTGCCTCCGAACAAGCTCGGCCGGGCCGCTTTATAAGCGCCAAACCCGGTCCCTAACAACAGATAACGCTCTCCGCTCGGTTTATGCAAAACGACAACAGCCATCTCATTCTCCTCCGATCCCATTAGTTCCTTATAAACCCGGATAATGACTAATACGTTAATATTTTTGATTTGTTTCGATAGCAGCAGCAAAAAAGCCCGCATGCTTCATCAAGACGGAAGCATGCGGGCCGAAAATCCGCGCCGCAGCGCGGGCAATTGGTTCTTAAAGGATGTTCTCAAGCGCAGGTTAATGCTGAAAATCAGGCATCCGGCTGGCTCTCCGTGTATCGGAGCAGCTCCTGCCGAACCTCCTCGGTCGTAGCCAGTTGCAGCAGGCGGTCGGTCAAGGTGCGGCAATCCCGGCTGTCCAGCCTGGAGATAGCCTGTTTAACCTTAACGATCGAGCCTGCATCCATGCTCCATTCGTCGAGACCGAGCCCGATGAGCAGCGGAGCGGCCAGGGGATCCCCGGCCATCCCGCCGCACATGCCCGCCCATTTGCCTTCGCGATGGGCGGCTTCGATGACCTGCCGGATCAGCAGCAGAACGGCAGGATGGAAGTAATCGTACAGATAGGAAACCTTCTCGTTCATCCGGTCTACAGCCAGCGTATACTGAACGAGATCGTTCGTCCCGATGCTGAAGAAGTCGACCTCTTTCGCGAACGAGCCGGCGAGGAGGGCGGAGGAAGGGATTTCGACCATTATTCCGACCTCGACCGAATCGGAAACGGAGACTCCTTCCTGTACCAATTCCCGGCGCGCCTGTTCGTAGAGCGCCTTGGCTTGCCGCCATTCCTCCAGGCTGGATATCATGGGAAACATGATCTTAATGTTTCCGTATTGGCTGGCCCTGAGCAGAGCCCGCAGCTGGGTATGCAGCAGCTCCTTCCGGTCAAGACCGATGCGGATGGCGCGATAACCGAGGAAGGGATTCGCTTCCTTCGGCAAATTCAGATAAGGAAGCTCCTTATCTCCGCCGATATCCATCGTGCGGATGACGACCGGACGGCCGTTCATCCGTTCCGCCACTTCCCGGTAAGCCGCGAATTGCGCATCCTCGTCCGGCAACCGGTTCGAATTCATGTATAAGAACTCGGTCCGGTACAAGCCGATGCCTTCCGCGTTCTGCTCCGCGGCGATAGCCGCTTCCTGAACGGTTCCGATATTCGCGGCCACCTCGACACGGACTCCGTCCTTCGTCTCGGCCGGCAGGGAACGGAACCGTTCCAGCGCGCTCAGCTCGCTCTGTTCGCTGCTTTGGCGCCGGCGGTACTCTTCGATCGTCTCCGGCTCCGCATGCCGGATGCAGAGCCCCCGGCTGCCGTCGACGATCAGCAGCTCCCCGTCGGCGATCTCGCGAACGGCTTCTCCCGCTCCGACAACGGCGGCTATGCCAAGCGAACGGGCCAGAATGGACGTATGGGAGGTCTTCCCGCCCATTCTTGTAACCAGCGCTTGTACATACCTCTTGTCGAGCTGGACCGTATCGGAAGGCGCCAGATCGTCGGCAACGACGATGACTTCCTCACGCAAATCGGCGAGTCCGGCGCGCTTACCTCCCAATAGCTGCGACAGCAGCCGCTTGCCCAGATCGCGAATGTCGGCGGCCCGCTCCTGCATGTATTCGTTGTCCATTCGCTCGAACCGTCCGGCGAAATGCTCCGTCACCGCACTGACGGCCTGCTCGGCGCTGAGGAGCTCCTCCCGCACCCGTTTCTCGATCTGCGGATAATAGGCCGGGTCGGACAGCATCCGCGCCTGGCCGACGAGAATGCCGGCCTGCTGCTCGCCAAGCGTCTGCTTGGCTTGCTCCGCCAGCTCCGTCAGCTCGGCCTCGCTCTGTTCTTTGGCCCGGTTCAGCCGTTCAAGCTCGGCCTCCACCTCTTCCGCGGCAATCTCCTCGCGAATGCTCGCCGGTTCCGTCTGTTCCCGCAGCACGAACGCTTTTGCGATTCGTATTCCATCCGAGACACCGATGCCCTGGATTAACTGTTCCGCCATTATTCTTCACCAAACTTGCTCTCGATCAGCTCCGCCAACCCGTCAACGGCCTCCTGCTGATCGGGACCTTCAGCTTCGAGCGTAATCTGTGACCCTTTGACAAGACCTAAGGTCATCAGCTCCAGCATGCTCTTGGCATCGGCTTCTTCGCCGGCGGCATTCTTGATTTTGATCGTCGCTTGATATTCATTCGCTTTATCTACGAAAAGCTGTGCGGGACGCACGTGAAATCCTTGTTCATTCTGTATGGTCAGTTGTCTCGCTACCATGTAATCTCCTCCTATCGGTGAACCGTCTCTATTTTATAAGGGTAGGGAATCAGGAAAGAAGAGAAATTCTTTCCCGGTAACGCTCGATCAGAGCGTTGTTATGATCATCGGCACCATCAATGTTGCCGCTTAAAAATACGGGAGGCTCATACCCCTGTTCAGCCATGAAAGCGATGGCTTGCGCCAGAATAGCATTAAGAATGGCAGCGCCTATCACCGTGGAGGTCGGAGTGAAAGGAATCGGTACGTCCGGATGGGTAAGGACGGCGTCTCCTTTGACCGCGTAATTGTCAATGACCAGATCCACGGAGTTGTACAAATGCTTGCCGCTGGAATGCCGCGAAGGCTGGCTTCCGGAATAGTCCAGAGAAGTTATGCCGATCGTGAAGGCACCTTTGGCCTTGGCGATTTGGGCAACATCGACCGGAACCGGGTTCCGTCCCGAAGTAGAGAGGACGAACATCACCTCGCCCGGACGAATGTCCTGATCATGCATGAAGGTTTCAGCCAGCCCATTCTGTCTTTCCAGCTCCGAGGAACGGACCGCCCCTTCGTGAAGCATCAGCTTCTCGATGAAAATAGGGCGGATTGGAACAAGCCCGCCGGCCCGGTAGAAAACTTCCTCCGTCAAAATATGCGAATGCCCGCAGCCGAAGAGGTGGATAATTCCGCCGTTCATAATGGCTTCCGCCGTCTTCCGGGCGGCTTGGGAGATCGTCTCGGACTGCCGGCTCTCAATTTTGTTCAGCATTTCATGAAGATGATTAAAATAAGTTTGAAACATCCGGCATCATTGCTCCTTTCCGGATAGTATTCGTTTTTTGGCATTCTCAATCATCGTAGTCATCGTTCGCAGGGTCGTTTCGATAATTTGCTCGCCCTTCTCCTTCGTGGCCAGCGTGGCATTTCCCAGCACCGCGGTTGAGGTAAATTCCTCCCAGGGGGTCGGGGTACAGTCGGCCTCCAGATCGATCGTCGGGATGTCGTTAATAGCTTTTGTCATATCTACATATTCCCCCGCCAAATATAGCATGTAGGAGGTTTCCAGCTCGCAAGCATGGAAATAGGAAGCATGGGAGGACGGGGTTTCCCGTACCTTCTCGATCGCTTCCTTGGAGCCGGGGTAGAAGAAATAGTACACTTTCAATTCCGGATAATCCCGGTAGAGCAGACGGGCTGCATCCTTCAGAGCGGGAGCGTTGCCGAGGTGCCCGTTCAGCATCACGAAGATGCGAAAGCCCTGGCGGACAAGACTTTCTCCGATGTCATACAGCATTTGGATCAGCGCCTCGTTGGAGACGTTGATGCTGCCCGGGAAGTTCTGCAGGCTCCATACTTGTCCATAAGGAAGAGTGGGCAGGACGAAGCTGTCCGTTCGCTCCGCCAGGCGCCGGGCCAGACGCTCCGCCAGGAAATTGTCCGTACCCAGGGGGAGGTGGGGGCCGTGAGCCTCCACGGCCCCGATGGGCAGGATGGCGCACGGCCTTTGTTCAATTTTAGCGGCAATCTCAAATGCATTCTCTTCTTGAAAGTTCATTATTCTGTCTCCTTACAGCTTAAAAGCGAAGCAATTTGCCGGATTCGTCACGAAAAATTTCTCAATCAATTGATGGCCGTCGAAGCCGGCCCGGTTCGCCTCGTCGATAAATCGCGGAACCCACTTGGCAATAATATATTCCAGCCCGAGACCATGATCGTAATGCTTGTAGTAGGTTTTGCGAGCCGTATCGCCGCTGATCAGAATCTGGTTCTCGTAGCCTTTGCGGACAAGCTCCAGAATAAGCTGAATTCGCGTGCTTTCAGGCGCATATTTGATTTTGGCGATTCCGTCGAAGGAGAGGTAGGCTCCGGTTCTCGCAATTTGTTCATGATAATACGGGTCGGGATTGCGATCCATATGTCCGAGGCTCAGGAAGCTAATGTCGATGTTCTCGCTGCGCAGCAGCTCGATCTGCTCCAGCCCCATCGTGCCGACTTCGGTATGGGAGTGAATCGGCGCCTTCGTTTCATGATGGGCGCGGGCGACGGCCCGAAGCGTCTTCTCCTCAAGCGGCGTAATCCGGTTGTAGCCGGTGCCGAACTTGACCTGGCCGGCCTTGAACGGAGTTCCTTCGAGGCCTTCCTCAACTTCCCTAATGACGAAATCCGCCAGTTCGTTAATGCTCTTCGCTTCTATCCATTCGTAATAAGTCTCATAGTCGCCTATAAGCGGCTTAAGCTCTTCTTTCACTTTGGCATCCCACAGAAAGCTTTTGTTGAAACCGGCGGTGCCGATAATCCGGACGCCCGTCTCCTGCATGATCCGGTATACGGCGGGAACATCACGGCCGTAATCGATAGCGGTGGCGTCTACGATCGCCTGGCCGCCATGCTTTTTGAAATCGAGGACGTCCAGCTTAGACTTCTCCGGATCGTCCAGCAGCAGGTCATCCACGCCGCGTTCCGACCAATGGGCCGGACGGCAGACGATATGCTCGTGGGAATAAGTGAACCCTAATTGCTCTTTGGAAATATCTGCATCAAGCGTACGTATAAAACTCATCCTGTATGCTCCTCCTGTCCTATCCTGTAATGTTTATCACATAGGAAACTTTAAGTTCTTTACAGCCTTAATGCGATGTACTTGTTTCCTGTCGTTATAAAAAGCTTCCGCCAAAACCGGGTTGTTCCTCTCCAACTCCGGGGCTCCCTGCAAAGTACAGGAATGCACTTCGAAGGTTACGCGTCACTTTGTGGGGGATTACAAGGAACCGTAAGACTCTTTTTTTAAAAAAATAAGAAAGTATAAGTTTTACCTTATACCTGTTCTTACCACATTAGAAAGTTTAAGTTCATTACAGCATTGAAATGGAACAAACTTTTTAATTGGCATAAAAGGCTACCTTTATAACCGGGTTATTCGTCTTCGAAGAGGCTCCGTTAGAAGCTTTTTTTATTTTTCATCGTTAAGCGCCCCTGTCCAAAGGACGTAGCCGTTTATCCTTGTATAAATGTGATTGCAGGAAGCGATAGATATGGTCAAGTTTCACGGACTTTAAGTGCCCTAGAATAACAACTGGGCCAGAAAACGGATGATCGGTCCGATAACGAACATGTCGGAATCGGCCGCCCACATCGCCGTATCCGGTATGGTGGACGAAATCAGGAAGCGAACCATGACAAATTGCCCCCAAGCTACGATGGTTGCGGTAAAGAAGCCGCCCAGCAACGCTCCCCGGACTCCGCCGGTTGCATTCCCGAACACTCCTGCCGTTGCCCCATGGAAGAACAGAACAATCATGGTCGGTACGAAAATATAAGCAACGGTGCTGCCTAAGACGACGAGCCAGATCAATGCGCCGACGAACGCTCCGATAAATCCGAGAATAACCGCGTTGGGAGCGTAGGGGAATGTTACGGGAGCATCCAGCGCCGGCTTCGCACCGGGAACGATCTTGGTAGCGATCCCGTTGAAAGCGGGGACCAGTTCCCCGATGAACATCCGCACACCCATCAGAACAATGGCAATCCCACCGGCGAAGGTCAGAGATTGGATAATAGAGTACATGATGAAATTCTGTTCTCCGGCTTGAGCCACCAACTCCTGGGCACCCGGTGTCCCCTTCGTAACAATAACGACAGCGCCGACGAGGAACAGGACACCCATGCTCAGCGCGGTAATGACGTTCGAATCGCGGAGAAATTCCAGTCCTTTAGGGACTTTAATTTTTTCCGAGTCGTTGTTTTTATTGCCGAACAATTTGCCGAACAGCGCACCCAACAATGCGACGGAGGCGGAAGTATGTCCAAGGGCAATGTTGTCGTTTCCGGTAATTTTGCGCATAAAAGGCTGCGTTACCGCGGGCTGCAGCGTCCAGTACAGTCCCAAGATGACGGCAAGGAAAAGAACAAGCTTCCACTGAGCTACATCTCCAGAGGTATGAACGACGATTCCGGCAAAGATCGATGCGGTCCAGAACATCATGTGCCCGGTTAAGTAAATATATTTAAATTTCGTAAAGCGGGCCAGCAGCACGTTAATCAGAAATCCTACCAGCATGGCGAGAGTGACGGCGCTGCCGAATCTGGCGTTGAACCCTTCCTGGCCGAGAAATTGTCCCAGAGATTCGGCTTGCAGCCCGAATACTTCCTTCCACATCGGTTCGAATACATTCAAGGCATTGACGATAACGCCGGAACCGGCACCGATAATAAGAAAACCGATGACCGCCTTGAATGTCCCGCTGATGATTTGGCTGGTCGTTTTCTTCTGCAGCAGCAGGCCGAGCAGAACGATAAAGCCAAGCAGAATAGCGGGGGTACCGAAGATGTTAGTGGCTATCCAAAAAATGACTTCCATTGGACACTCCTCCTATAGTAATTACATGGCTTCCTTTAAGCTTTCCTTGATTTCATTCAAGTCGAAATAGTTATTAACGATAACAATTTTGGCCGAATGCCCTTGCAGGCTTTGGGCAAGCTCGTTACTGGTCACGATGTAGTCGGCCGACATGCTGGAAGCCGTGGATACATCCGTATGCTCTACGTCTGCCTGAACGCCCATCTCCCTCAGTACATTTTCCACGTTCATTCTCAGAATCAGGCTAGTTCCTTGTCCAAGTCCGCATACACATAAAATTTTCATAAGATAACCTCCTAAGTATTTTTAAAATCCGGTTAATTTTCCTAACTCTCGCTAAATGAGCAAAGTAGCTGCATATCATCCGGCTAAACGTTCAAGCAGCCGGTCGTTAAGCTTCTGCCTTGGCGAGCAATGCACTTACCTCATCGGGTGTCGCAGCTTGTTTCATAGCTTCCACATTAGCCGGGTTATTGAGCAGGGTAGTCAATTTGCGCAGCAGCGTTATATGCTCTTCGCTAGATGAGGAGCCAAGGGCGAAGACGAGCTCCACGGGATCGTTATGGGCATGTCCGAATTCTATCGGCTGTTTCAACCGGACGAAGGAGACGGAAGCTTCATTCACCCCGTCTTCCGCTTTCGCATGGGGCAGGGCGATTCGTGGAGCGAGGACGAAATAAGGTCCTTTCTCCCGGTAGGAAGCGAGCATTGCTTCTATATAACTATTCTTCGCAGCTCCGCTGTCCACCAGAAGCCGGCCGGCTGCACGAATGGCTTCTTCGGCATTCTTAGCCTCGACATCCAATGAAATCAGGCTTGGTTCCAGAAAACGCATGGTAAAATCCTCCTTAGTGTGTCCTATGATGTAAAGGAATATTGATGGAGCATTCGCATTATTTCATCTTTATCGCTCGTATTCCCCAACAAGAATCTATTTTGTTCATCCTTGAGCATATCGGTTAATTGAGTCAGCGCCTTCAGATGAGATTCGCCGTCCAGGCTGGCTATAACAAATAACAGACGGACGCGGTGCTTCTTCAGACTGCTGAACGGAACCCCTGACCGAATAGAGAGAAGCGCCATGGAGGTACGAACGACACCGTCCTCCGGTTTGGCATGTGCAATCGCTATTCCAGGCGCGATGACGATATAAGGACCATGCTCTATGACTTTATCGATCATGGCCTGAACGTATTGCCGGACTATGCTCCCGTCATTCAAGAGCGGCTGGGAGGCCATCTTTATGGCTGAGCGCCAATCCGTAGCATCCTTGCACAGAACGATCCGGTTAGGGGTCAACAAATCCTTCAGTGTCGGCCTGTTATCCTGGATCGGCCGATTGCGGGCAGCCGTCAGATAGCGCTGAATCTCCTCCTGTAGAGCGGATTCATTAAGGACGCTGGAATGCTTCTTGACCAGCTCCATAATCGCCTGTGCGGAAGGGCCGGGGCCTTCTTCGCTCCCTCCATCCAGATAAGGCTGTACCTGGTTAAGCAGATGGACTTTCTCCGCATCGCTCAGGATGGGATTGACGATAAACACAGGGACGTTGCTCCCGGACAACGGAACGGTAGAAAAAATAAAATGAACCCATTCTGTAAATTTCTCATACTCCCGCAGCGAGAGAACGGCAACGAAATCAATGGCGGGGAATAAGCGTTTCAGCTGGATTCTAAGCATGCGCGAGGCTGAAATGCCATTAACGCAGACGATTGCGGCGGTTTTCCCCTGGACCGGCTCGACCTGCTCTCTGCGCAGCCAGCCGCCGAAGTGCATGGACAGATAAGCGATTTCCTGGTCATCCACCGGCTTTCCGAGCAGCTTCTCCAGTGGAAGCACCGATTTCTTGGTCAGCTCGAACACTTCCCGGTATTTCTGCATGATCGTATCCGCCAGGGGATTCTCGATTTTCAGATCATATTTGATCCGATAGAAGGCCGATTTCACGTGAAGGAACAACTGGTCTTCCAGTGCATTGCGTTGCTGGAAATAAACGCAGCCGAGCTGTTCGAAGGTTTCGATCATTTGTCTGGTGGCCACGCGGAGCCTCTTGGTTTCGGGATTATGCGATTGTTCTCCCAGCTTGTTGACCTTGGCGGCCAATAAATGAACCGTTATATAACAGATCTCGTCCTCGGGAAATTCAATTCCGAACAAGGCTCCAAGCTCCAGGGAAATTTGTAAGGCTGCTTTAAATTGCGGTGTTTCCCGCAGGGCGGCTCTCTCATCCTGATCCATTGTGACTGCTTTGCCTTCAATCAGCCGGTTCGTAAACAGCAATAGACGGGCGGCCAACTGCAGAATCGTTTCGTCCGTCAGCTCCATCCCGATCGTTCGTTCCCCGGAGGCGATGATATCGTAGATGGAAGATAGCTGCTCGGCTTGGAAGGCAGGGGCTTGAGCCTGATACAGATTGGCATTGATCAGGCCCTGGATTTGCAGGACGAAATCTTTCCAGCTGATATGGGATAACAGCTCGGATAAAATATGCGAAAGTGCCGCTCTCTTATCCTTCTCCTTCCCCTCGACGATATAACCGTGCTTGCGGTCAAACGTCACCGTCAGTCTGAAGCCGGCCAATTCCTCCCGAAGACGTTTTAATTCGGTGTGGGCGGTTCCGCGGCTGACGTTCAGAAGCTGCTCCATGTCCTGAAGAAACAGGGGCTCTGTCCGATGGATCAGATGAAGTCCCAGCCAAGCCTTCCGTTCGTTACGGGACAGATAATACTGAGATGGCTGAACGGTTTTCGCGATGGCCGGCAGCTGCCTGCGGGACTCTTCCGGAAGCACGAAGCCCGCGCCGCGGACATAGTGAACGGGAGCCAGTTGATTCGCCTGGAGCCATTCGTTAATTTTACCCATATCGTAATAAACCGTCCGTTTGGATATATGAAAAGCATCCATCAAATCCTGCAATGGTACATAATCTTCCCTCTCTTGCAATAAGGCAAGAATGGAAGTGCTCCTCTCGTCCAGAATAGTCCCGCACCCCCTCTATCCTTACGAATCCGACCCTCTTGCTAGTCATTATACTTAATGCCATGCTTGTGAAACAGCGCAATCATTGTCCCCTTATTTTTGCAAAATTATACGGATGTCATATTTTTTGATAAGTCGGCAAGTTTCTTGGTCGGGGATGTCGGATGTTGGCGGATCTCGAAGAAAGTGGCAGTATTTTCTGGTATAATATTGATTATGGATGATACGAAAGCGGGTTGAGGGGAAATTATGAATCTTTCACGGACCGAAAGAAAAATGTCGCAGCGCAAGAAGATGTATCAATCGATGATGAGAGCGACCGTCATTCTTTTTTTTCTTATGATTGTAACGATTATTGGACTGTACATATGGATGGAAAAGCAGTCATCCGCCCCTTCCTCCGGATCCGGGGGCGGGCCTGATGCGGCAGCTATAGATCCGGCTTCTTCTCCCAAGCCTTCTACAATGCCGAGTCCTTCGCCTTCCGAAGAGCCCGTGAGCTCACCATCACCATCCCCGTCCCCGGAGGATAGCGGTGAATCCGCCCCTCCCGCGGAGCCGGACCGTGGAGACGGGCCGAAGAAGCAGGTGACCCTGTCCTTCGTGGGGGATGTTCTGTTAGGAAGCACGGTGAATAATTTATTATCGGCTCACGGCTACGAGTATCCGTATCAGGATGTCCGGGAGCTTCTGCAGAAACCGGATTTAACGATTGCCAATCTGGAAACTCCGATTACGGACCGGGGGACAGCGGAGAAGGATAAAACCTATATTTACCGTTCTTCCCCGGAGGTTCTGCCTGCTTTTAAGGAAGCGGGGTTCGATTTGGTCAATCTGGCGAATAATCATACGATGGATTATGGGGTTGAAGGGCTGCTGGATACACTCGGCCATCTGGATGAGCAGGGGATTCTGAGGGTAGGGGCCGGAAGAGATGCGGACGAGGCGTTCCAGCCGGTAATTGTAGAGAAGAACGGGCTCAAAATCGCTTTCCTCGGATTTACGAAAGTCGTTCCCGATGCTTCTTGGAAAGCCGGCCTTGCGTCGCCCGGATTGGCAGACACCTACAGTCATATCCGCCCGGTACGGGAGATTGAGAAAGCAAAGGAACAGGCGGACCTGGTCATCGTCATCGCGCATTGGGGCGAGGAGCGTAAGGACCACCCTAACCAGGAGCAAATCGATCTGGCCCATCGATATATAGATGCCGGCGCGGATTTAATCATCGGAGGACATCCGCATGTGCTGCAAGGTTTTGAGCAATATAACGGGAAATGGATCGCGTACAGCCTTGGGAATTTTATTTTCACAACGAATAACAACGCCAAAACGCTCGAAACCGTCATTCTGGAGGCGACCTGCTCGACCGACGGCTGTGATCTTAAGGCCGTGCCGATTTTTACCCAGTGGGCGAAGCCTGTTGTCATGGAAGAGCAAGAAGGGCAGCAGCTTTACGAGCGATTGACCTCCATATCGAGGCAGGCTTTTGTCGATAAGGACGGATACATTCACGCAGAGGAATAGCTGACTTTGCAGTAAACAGGTTGAGGTGTAGTAAGAGTAAAGGAAGTCGCGCCTCAAGGCCCTAGAACATGGTGAAATTGATCTTATATGCACTTATTTTGATGTGAGAAACCAAGGCCGTGCGAACTATATTTAGAATCATACGCTTATTCCGCTTTGCGAAAGGAGGAGCCGAAGCAATGTTCGAACAGATCAGAAATGTATACTGCGTTGGCAGAAATTATCGCCTGCATGCCGCAGAATTAGGCAATGCCGTTCCGGATAAGCCGATGCTGTTCATGAAGCCAAGCCACGCTCTGGTTCCCATGGATGGCCGAACTATCGGACTTCCCTCTGGCGTCGGCGAGATTCATTATGAGGCGGAGCTGGTCATTCATATTGGACGCTCTTATGAACCGGGAATTTCCGTGGACGAGCTCGTGGACAAGATGGCTCTGGGGATAGACTTTACCTTGCGGGATGTTCAAACGGCACTGAAAGCGAAAGGGCAGCCTTGGCTTCCGGCCAAGGGCTTTCTTCAATCGGCGCCGATTGGACCGTTTCGGGCTTTTCCTGGCATTGCAAGAGCCGGAGAGGGTACGTTCCACTTACGGAAGAACGGGCAGATGGTACAGAGCGGACAGCCTCGGGGTATGATCTTTGACCTGCAGGGGATCGTGGATTTCTGTGCGGAGCATTATGGAATAGGGCCGGGTGATTTGATCTTTACCGGAACTCCGGAGGGTGTCGGTGCGGTCGCGGATGGAGATAGGCTTCAGCTTTACTGGAATGATGAGCCTGCGGGGGATATATTGATTTCTGTTAAATGAAATTAACCGACAAGACCGCCTCGGTCACTTGACCCTATGATGAGGCGGTCTTTGTATTTGAATGACCGGGTTATTCATCTTCAGTTCCGGGGCTCCCCGCAAAGTACCCGGAATACGCTTCAAAGGTCATACGTCACTTTGTGGGGATTGTAGGGCTCCGTTTGGGGCTTTTTTTTAATTTAGCTGTGTGTACTTAAGAGCTATCCTTTTCTATGGAAAGTAATGATTTTATTAACTATTCAAATATTTGTATAAGAGTAAAAGAAAAGAAGATTTCTCTCAGCCTGACTTTATTTTAACGTAGAAAAAGAATGTTAGCGGAGGAGGGATTGAGAGCTTCATAGTTTTGAAAACGCTTTACCATGCTGACGGCAAATTTACTGAAAGGGGAATGAGAATGATTTGTACTTGGAAGTGGGTAGGGAATCGGGAGAAAAAGGCTATAAGTATGCTATGGATTGTCTTGTTGGGTACCGCTTTGGCGGTTCTGCTGATCCCTTCCGCAGCTCGGGCCGAAGCCGCCGTAATGATCGATTCACATCAAGATGGCGAGGAGGTACCGGCAGGGAAGGTCACTTTATCGGGAACCTACACGGACTCTTATCAAGTTCAATTAATGGTTAACGGCCGTTTGGTTGCGGATGTTCATATGAATGATCCGGATGGGGATGATTCGGGTGATTGGTATTACATTCTGGATACGGCAACCAATGACGGGGAATTTCAGATTGCGGCCAAAAGCCTCGACAGAAAAACGCGTTACGGCGTCTGGTCCGAATGGATGACGCTAAAGGTGGATAACCCGCCGGCAAGCCTTCCCGTCGTGACCATTGCAAGTCCTTCGGATGGAGCTTATGTTCATGGGAAGGTTCCGATAGAAGTTGAAGCGTATGGACGAAATCCGGTGGAAAATGTGGAGGTTAGAATTAACGGGGGACCATGGAATCGGGCCGAATCGTTAGGGAAGGAGAACAGGTATCGCTATATCTGGGATTCCTCGGGACAGGGAGACCGAACATTGAGCGTGGAGGCGAGAGCGGCCGATTCCAACGGCAACATCGGCAGAAGTATGACAACGTACGTGAAATCCGGGAAGGGAACCCAGGAAGAAGTGAAGGTTATTCATCAGGATAGAGCCATCTGGATTTGGGAGCCGGCGGCCTACAACCTCTTGCTGAATCCGGGCTCGCGCCAGGTGCTGGACGCGATGGCGAAAGATACCGAAACTTTCGGTTCGCAGCCGGTAACCACTCTGTATCTTGCAGTAGACAGTTATGCGGGGGTGGATATCCTGGAAGATGACCCGGGGAAGGTACGCGAGTTCATTGCTTGGGCTCATGCCAACGGCTATCAGGTTCATGCCTGCATTGCAGGAGGAACCTCGCCGCCCTATCTCGGGGCACTGGCCCCATATCACGATCGTGCGGTCCGATTAATGGAGAAAATAGTGAACTATCAACTGGCATCGGAGAAGGAAGAACGGTTCGATGGGGTCAATGTCGATATTGAGCCATATATTATGCCGAGTTTCAAAACAGACGCGCCTTCTGCGCAAATCGAATACTTGGATGTCCTGGCTAAAATGATTGAACGCCGGGATACGGCAGGCGTCAACCTGGCCTTTGGACCCGCGATTCCAAGATGGTACGACTCATCGGATCAGGCCAGAGATATTCCCTGGAATGGCTCGACCCAATGGCTGTCCGAGCATATCCAGGACATTAGCGACTATATTGCGATTATGAATTATCGCGATACGGCGGACGGTTCCGTCGGGCTTATCCACCAAGTGGCGGGGGAGATGGCCTATGCCGAAACCATCGGCAAGCCGAACTCGGTCGTTATTGCTGTGGAGACGCTGGATATCGCCAACAGCGGCGACCCATCATCCATAACTTTCCGGGAAGAGGGAAGAAGGTACATGGAGAATGAGCTTGCCAAAGTGTACGCAGCCTACTCCGGCAGCCCGGCATTCGGCGGAATGGCGATGCATCACTATGACTCGGTCCGCGAGCTTCCTTCGGATTGGAGCCGGGACCGGTACTATTGGGAGCCTCCTGCGGATAATGAACGCCCTTCCGCCCTGACAGCCCCGCCGACGGCATCCGCCTTCAATCATGAGCGAATCGATCTGCGTTACGGAATGGCTTACGATAATTTGGAGGTCGCCCGCTACAATATTTACCGCGGTACGGAAAGCAGCTTTGAGACGGGGCCATGGAACCTGGCCGGGACGTCCCGCTCACTGCGCTTCACGGATGAAGGCTTGCTTCCGAATACTACGTATTATTACAAAGTGGCTGCCGTCGATTTGCAGGGAAATATCGGTCCGGCTTCCGATGCTGTGCCGGCTACTACAGGAAGCACGGAGCTGAAGCCGATGATCATTGACGGCATGACGGTAGAGCCCTCCGGTACAGGAGTTAAGGTGTCATTGAAGGTTGTCGATTATAAGACGGGAGAGGGAATTGCCGCTTCCGCACACGGCCGGTTCACCTATGCCGGCGGTAGATATGTTGATTTCGTCACAGGAGCGGACGGGACGGGAAGCGCCTTATCCGAAAGAATCGATGCCGGAGAGCAGGCCGGCTTTGAGCCGAGAAGAATAATGGCTCCGGGCTATTATTGGGCCAAGGCGTACGACCGTCCGCATACGGCGGAGCTTTATTCCACAAACTCTTATTTAAGCAGCCTGCAGGTTGGCGAAGAAACCCTATCCCCCGTGTTTCATCCGGATACGAAGGCATACGCCGTTACCGTTTCGGAGAGCGTATATGAACTGGGAGTGACTGCAACAGCGATGGATGAAGCGTCCGAGTTAACTATCAACGGGCAACCCGTTGAAAGCGGGCAGCCGTCCGGCCCGATTGCCGTGCCCGAAGGAAGAAGTATTATAACGGTGCAGGTTAAAGCGGAGGATGGCTCCGCCAGCCGTTATATTATTGAAGTAAGGCGTCCGTCCGCCGAAGCTGAAGTCGTGCCGATAACGGAGGATACTTATGCCAGAAGCGGTCCGCAAGCGAACAAAACCTTCGGAAACGACAAATGGATTGAGGTGGGCGAGCATCCTAAAGGGGCGGCCGTCAAGCATGAGAGAATCGGGTATATGAAAGCAATCCTGCCGGAAGATTCGGCCCGATCCTATGTTACAGCCAAGCTTCACTGGTATGTCGATAAAATAGGGAAATCTTCTGTGCCGCTAACAATATACGCCTTCTCGGGCGAGTCATGGGCCGGCCGAGACCTGACCTGGAATACGGCTCCTGAAGCCAGTAACGCGGTTAACTGCGGTTCGGTGACGATAAACGGCGAAGGCTGGTACGAGTTGGAGATTAGCGGATGCTTGTCGGGGCTTGAGGCTGCCGAAGGAGAGATTTCGTTCATGCTGCTCGATGAGAGCGCAGCCGGTTCGTTAGTCAGGATTAACAGCATAGAGAACGCCCGACATTCACCGTATCTGGAGCTGCGTTAATCGAAATCGCAGGGTTGAGGGATTACTTATTGCATCGGCAATATTATAAGGCCGGTTAACGGATTCGTTCGGGTTAAAGACGTGCGAATCCGAATAACCGGCCCTTTTTATTGTAACGGTGCAACAATCATCTTTAACTGCAATTCGTTTATTGCCGGAATTACTCCTGCAATCGTATTATCAGCTTCCCGGCGAAATGGCAATGCTCTGTATCGGCTTCAGAGTCTGCAGGTCATTTGCCCGGATTTCGGAAGGCGATAAAGTGTACAGAGTATTTCCGATATAAAGAATGCGCTGCACATTCTTGCGGCTGTCATACCAGTACTGTCCCGCTTTCGCCATATCCTCCTCGGACAGATGCGAAATTTTGCCCCGCAGTTGGAAGCCGTTCACCGGGTCAAGGGAATAAATATATGCCCCCTGGAAAACAAAATCGCCATGGGAGACTACATCCATCCTATTCTTCTTGTTCTCGCTCACCTCAGCCACCGTTACCGGGAAGGCCAGCAAATTTTTCTCCTTAGAGAACAGCAGGGCCCGATGGTTGTGGAGCAGCTCCGATTCCGTGCCGCGGTCGCCGATCGTCTCATTAAACAGTTCGATTGGCCGGGTAATGTCGCTCACATCGAACAGGGCCACCTTCATCCCTTGATAATAGGCCTGCGGCTGGCCTACAGCCCGGCCTGAGGCGTCCTTCTCGACGACTTCCACGGCTTCCTTGCCGAAGCCGATCAAGTGGTTCTCGTCATACGGATGCAAATAGTCGCTGTAGCCGGGAATTTTAAGCGCACCCAGTAATTCAGGCGAGGCCGGATCAGACAGATCGAAGGCGAACAACGGATCCACGGTTTTGAAGGTGACCATATAGCCGCGATTTCCCATAAATCGAACGGAATAAATTCGTTCTCCCGGAGCTATTCCTTCTATTTTACCCGTTACGTTCATAGCTTCATCGAGAATATATAGGTTGTTCTTGGATGTATGCTCATCGTTCCGCCACATATCTCCGGTCGTCGTCGCAATTCGGAACCTGCCTTCGTATTCGTCCATTGCAAACTGGTTGATAGGAGTCCCCGGAACGGTTCCGCTGGCAACATAACGGGTCTCTCCTTCATCCAGCCTGAATTTAAAGATTTGGCTGTTAGCCTTAAGCGGGCGGGAAGGAAGCCGCAGCTTCATGCTCTGCTCCGTGCTCTCGGAGGCTGCAGCCTCGTCTTTGTCATATTGGGTCAGGGTCACGTACAGATGATTAAGCGATACGTAGACCTGCTCGCCCGCCCCCAGATAAGTTGACACATTAACGGGTTCAGTTCCTTTGTCTAACCGGAATCCGGCGACATGCAAGTAATTCGATCCGGAGAAATCCGGGAAATAAGTGATTTGCTCATATCCGATTTCAATAGGCTCTTCCGATTGGGCGGAATCCTTATACTGCGGTGCCCGGGTTTCTTGGCCTTTCTCTAGGATCGCATAAGCGTTCAGATATTGTTGTGTGACAAAATATAAGCTGTCGCCGATTTTACGGGAGGCGACGTAATTACCTTCCAGCTCCACTTCCCGAACGAGGGCCGGATTGCTTCTATTTTCAAGACTGTAAACCACCGCTTTGGTTGAGTTCGGGAATATGGCCGGCATTACCAAGTCCTGGGTTCGCGCTTTTTCCTTGGTCATCGGCAGCACTCTATTTTCAACAGGCGCGGAGCCAACTACTACCAGAAAACGGTCATCCACATAGATATCAGCCGGATGGATAACGTCATTGAGGTCGATGGTCGACAGAATTTTCATATCGGTGGCGGGTACCGCCGAAGTAATGATCACCCGGTTCTCGTTGACCTGATAAATATATTCTCCATCCGTTTTGACAAGGTCTCCTTCATCGACACCCTCTACCTGGAGATTGGTTCCGGAAAAATCGGCACTTGAGCCCCCCGTTGCCACAGCGGCTGATTCCATCGCCATGGGGGATTTAATTAAGGCAGAGTCCCCCTGCAGCTTCAGATTGGTTTCTTCCTTCTGAACGGTAGCGGCAAGCAAAGCCTTCAGGTTGTCATAGGTCCCCACCTTGGGAAGAAATAAACCTTCGTCATCCACCAGTACTTGTTCTCCCACCGAGTCCCACTTCACAATATACCCCAGTCCCTCGCTCATCGCCCGCAGGGGCACCATCAAGTGATCGCCGTTAATCACAGCCGGTTGTTCCATTTCATGAGAAGTCCCGTTACGGTATGCCGTTGTCTGGTTAACGGAGACCTTCCATTCCTTTCCTTCCCGAACAGCGGTCGCCGAATGAGTGGAAGCATCCCATTCGACCGATGCACCGAGCTTATTTGCCCATTCCCTCATCGGCACCATCATCGTTCCGCCTGTTTGGAAGGGAGCGGTTTCAAAATAAACGGTTTCCCCGTTCAGGACTACAGGATATCCGCTGCTTTCGACAACGGATGCCTGGAATGAGGAAGAAATCAGGCAAACCGCCAAAATCATCAGCAGAATCGGAATCCGCCGTAATCTTTTCAATGGAATCGACCTCCTAGAAAAAATTGCTTATTTTTCCTCCTAGACGGGCCCGGCTGGTAAAATGTTGCAAAAAAACGTGAAAAAGAAAAGAGCTCTTTGATAGGCAGAAAAAGATAATGGGTGAAGGAAATAACCGGGGAGCGGGGCCAAAAGAAGCGGAGCTTTTTAGTTCGTTGGCATTATGAGGTCGATATTTAGAGGGATTGTAAGGGGTTAAAGAAAGCCCTCCCGCCGAAAGGAGACGGGCGGGAAGGCAGGTGAATTACACTTCGATTTTATTAAACCAGTCGGCACTCTTGGCAACAACGAGCCGATACAGCAGGAAATTGATCAGCCCGAAAATAATCAGCAGACCGAAGAAAACAAAGGGCAGAGACAAATCCAGGAACAGAATAGCGATAACGACCAGCGCGGCGGTCAAAAAGCAGATCAGCGTGGAAAATAGAGAGTTGATGTTTTGCTTAACCGCCTTTTGTTCATTGTCCCAATTCAATTTGGGAAAATGAATATCGATGATAATGCCGATGAAGGACGCAAATAATACGGCAGGAATGCCCAAGGCCACAAGCAATATGGCATAGTAGACCGGAAGCCCCAGCAATATAACCGCCACTATAATGGCCAGAACAACCGTTATCATGCCGAGCAGCAAACCGGACAGTACTTTGGCCATCACCATTTTCGCAAAAGGAACGGGCAAATATTTATTGACGAATATCCCTTGGCCTTCCCGTGAGATGGCAGTGGCCGCAGTCGGATTCATCCCCCCGGAAAATAAGAAGAAAGCGAAGGCAATCCCCAGAACAATACCTGCTGTGCTTTCATTAAACATATGCGGGCTCAAATTTTTGATCCCCTGAAGATTGCCCGATTGGGCAACCAATGGAATAACAAGAAGGATGGGCCAGAGAAAAGAAATGAGAACACAGTTTGTAAAATAAGCCGGTGTCCGAAATAGCAGCTTCAACTCTTTCACCGTATAAGCTTTGATCACGGAGCTTTGCTGTGTCATCTTGTCCATCTTCTCGTCGCTTACCTTCTCTCTGCGAGCCGACGATTCAGACATGCCCATGACTGCTTTGAAATAGAGCCAATCGCCAAGCAGCATAAAGATCCAATAGGCTACTGCGGAAACGGCCAGGAAGGCAAGCAAATACCCTAATCCGGCCAGTGCCGGTCCGTTAATCAGGGCCAGTGCTGCCAGCTTGGCATTGGGGAAGAACATGGTCATGGCATTCATAATGGAATTATTGCCTTCGGTCACGATCTTCTGCATCTGTTCCGGATCCAGATTATTGTTAGCAAACCGTTGAAAGAAGAAGTTGAAGCTGACCGCCAGGATGATGGCGGCGGCTCCGCCGATCATGCGATAACGGTCCTTATGCTTGGAAACATTCGTAAATCTCATGATCAGCATGGCAATGACCGAAGCAAGAAGCAGCGGCAGAAGCGGCAGTACAAGAAAGATAACTACGGAAAATACGTAATACAATATGCCTGCACCGCTAACGATTCCGTAAGAGACTAAGATCGGCATGAGAATAAAAAGCTCGGTTAAATATTCGTACGTAAGAGCTACCGAAAATTTAGCCGTCAAAATCTGTGAAGGCTTAAGCGGGAGCGGGAGCAAATGCTCCAGATCCTGGGCGAAGAAAAAAACATTGATTACGTAAAAAATTCCGAAGAAGAAAATGACGACGCTGACGATGGACAGTCCCAATGCGAGAATGAGCCCTTCTTGCTGGATGGCAGCCAGCCCTTCGTATAAGACAGAGACTAAGAAATAAAACATGGAAAAAACCGGGACCAAACCGACCGTGATAAGAAGGGGAACCAAAAATCCGAGAGGAATCCTTCTCTTTTTGTTTTTACTTCCCCAGTTTCCGCTTCCGTTTTTGAGCAGAATTCTGGTTAGCGATAAGGTCTTATTCATGTCCAGTCATCTCCAGGAAGATTTTTTCCAGCGATTCATTCGATTTGAAGTGCTCTTGCATTTCCTTGAAAGTTCCGCAGAAGCGAATCACGCCTTTATTGATAATAGCGACGCGGTCGCATAATTTTTCGGCTACCTCCAACACGTGAGTAGAGAAAAAAACGGTTTTCCCGGCGTTGGTATGCTCCTTCATCATTTCCTTTAAAGTATAGGAAGACTTGGGATCTAACCCGGTTAGAGGCTCGTCGAGAATCCATACGGATGGGTTATGGATCAATACGCCCATTATAACGATTTTTTGTCTCATTCCGTGAGAATAACTCTGAATAGGATCGGAAAGCACGTTTTCCATACTGAAACGGCCGGCCAGTTCATCAATCCGCTGTTTGCGCAGTTCTTTGGGCACGTCATACATATCGGCCATAAAATTCAAATATTCCAGCCCTTTCAGCCGTAAGAAGAGATCCGGACTGTCCGGAACGTAACCGAACTGCCTCTTGGCTTCTAATGAATTGTGTATAGCGTCTACGCCATTGATCAGAATGGAGCCCTGATCGGGGCTGGTAATCCCGGTAATCATCTTGATGGTCGTAGTTTTGCCTGCGCCGTTAGGACCAAGAAAACCGAATATTTCACCTTGCGGAATGGTCAATGTCAGATTATCAACGGCTTTGTGAGTTCCGTTATAAGTTTTGGTCACATTCGTTAACTCAATCATGTGCCTATCCCTCCGTATTTGTCTAATAATGATGCCATGAGATTA
Organism: Paenibacillus residui; assembly: GCF_042677205.1. Classification (NCBI taxonomy): domain Bacteria; kingdom Bacillati; phylum Bacillota; class Bacilli; order Caryophanales; family Paenibacillaceae; genus Paenibacillus; species Paenibacillus residui. The sequence goes on along the minus strand of NZ_JBHTIU010000039.1, from coordinate 197,128 downwards.
GTAGGCTTCTCTCTGCAGATAATACGTTTATCTTCCTCCCTTCGTTTCATCCGTATAAAAAAAGTTCCTCGGACACTCTCCTCCGATTCATAATAAACAAGAACATCAGAAAACAAGCACCCGGATAAGGACCGGACGCTTGACAGCATATCCCGATGTTTACTTGGAAAGCTCCTCCATCTGCTCGATGATATTCCGAAAGACGCTCATAGCTTGCTCGATTGGCTCAGGGGTGGACATATCTACCCCGGCCCGCTGCAGAATCGAGATCGGATAATCGCTGCCGCCGCTGCGAAGGAAGCCCAGGTAGCGTTCTACGGCCGGCTGCCCTTGATCCAGAATCTGCTTCGCAAAGCTGGTCGCCGCAGAGAAGCCGGTGGAGTACTTATAGACGTAGAAGCTATTGTAAAAATGTGGAATTCGTGCCCACTCCATCTCTATATCCTGGTCAACTACCATGTGATCGCCATGGTACTTTTTGTTTAAATCATAATAGATTTGACTGAAGTCCTGATGAGTAAGAGATTCTCCCTGCTCCGTCTTCTCGTGGATGATTTTCTCGAATTCGGCGAACATGGTCTGGCGGAAAAGAGTCGTCCGGAATTGATCGGCATAATACGTGAGCAGGTACATTTTAGCTTTCGGATCGGTCGTTTTCTTCAATAAATAGTCCATAAGCAGAGCTTCATTCAACGTAGAAGCTACTTCGGCCAGGAAAATCGGGTATTGGGCGTAGCGGTATTCCTGGCTTTCATCGGACAGATACGAATGCATGGCATGACCCATCTCATGAGCGAGCGTAAACATGCTGTTCAAGTTATCCTTATGGTTTAACAGGACGTAGGGGTGGGTTCCGTAGGCTCCCCAACTGTAGGCGCCGTTTCGCTTGCCTTCATTCTCGTAAACATCAATCCAGCGATCCTCGAATCCTTGCCGAAGGATATTCAAGTAATTGTCTCCCAACGGCTTGAGACTGTCGAGCACCATTTCCTTGGCTTCCTCATAAGAAATATCCCACTTGAATTCTTCAACGAGCGGTGCGAACAAATCATACATATGCAGCTCATCGACCTGAAGCAGCTCCTTGCGCAGCTTCATATAGCGGTGAAGAAGTGGCAGAGAATCATGGACGGTGTCGATCAGATTGGTGTATACCTCCTTCGGAATATTATCACCGAAGAGAGCCGCTTCCAGAACGGAAGGGTATTTTCGTACTTTGGCATAGAAGACATTTTTCCCGATGTTGGAGCTTAAAGTCGCGCCGAGCGTATTTTTGTTCTTCCGGTATGTGGCATACATGGCGTCAAAAGCGCTCTTGCGGACATTGCGGTCTTTACTCTCCAGAAATTGAATGTAACGGCCGTGAGTCAGCTCAACGTCCTGGCCTTCTTCATTCTTAATCGTCGGGAACTTCATATCCGCATTGTTCAGCATCCCGAAGATCGTCTCCGAAGCGCGGGAGATGCTTCCCACCTGAGCCAACAAGGCTTCCTCCGATTTGGACAGGATATGGGCCTTCTGGCGAAGCATCTCTTCCAGAGTCCGCTTGTAAAAGCCAAGCTCCGGATGACGGATCAGAGCGTTAATTTCTTCCTCCGACAGCGCTAATATTTCCGGGGTAATAAAAGAAAGAGCTTCGTTCACTTCGACACTTAATTTTCTGGCTTTCTCCGACAGCGCCTGGTAGGTGGGATCCGCCATATCTTCATGATGCTTCATATTAGAGTAAACATAGAGTCTTTCGGTATGTAGGGAAATCTGATCTTCCAGCTCGAAGCAGCGTTTAATTTCAGCGGGATCGTGCAGCTTGCCTTGAAATTGTGCGGCTTCTTTAATCAATCTCTTGACTTCGTCATATTCCTTATCCCAAGCTTTCTGATCCGGAAACAGGTCTTCCAGTTTCCAGGTATGTTCCTGTGCTACTTCCGAACGCTTGACTACTTGATTCATATTAGCCCTCCTTAACAAATTCAATGTTTTCTGTGCCGAAGCCGCCGGGAGGCCAGTGGCCGCAAGGATCATACAGAAGGCGGTAACAGCAGGAATTACCCGCATGGTACATCCCCCCTATTATTTTCCTCTAGTATGAACCGGCACTGCTCATATTATAAAACAATATCCTCCCTAATGGTTCCTATTTCCAATTGGACCCGGCAGTAAAAAATAGATAAACGATGAGAAAAAACGAAAAACAGACGAGAAGCAGCGCACATATGGCAAGAGGCCGCTTCATCTGATCAGGAATCGAGTCCCGTTTAAAAATAAGGACCCCTGCGAGGCAGAATGATACGATAATGAAGGTGATGACGGTTCCGGAATCAAGCAATAATATTCACCTCAAACAAATAGTATGCCTATTAATGTTCTCCAAATCCATATTGAATTCCTGCTCGCCCCCGAAACCGAATGGGAGACAGGGAGGGAGGTCAAACTATACCCGTAACGACAAACTAAGGAGAAGACAGCCTGTGAATATATTAACGGAAGAGAAACTGAATAAACCTGTGCTGGCGGAAGAGGCCGAACCGATATCTATGACGGTTGCACAATATATTGTAAAGCAGTTGTCCGCGTGGGGGGTACGCAGAATTTACGGAGTCATTGGCGATACGACCTTCGATTTGCTGGATGAGTTGGCCCGGCAGAACGAAATCGCCTATATCGCGTGCCGGCACGAGGGAGCGGCCGCCCTGATGGCATCAGCCGAAGCCAAGTTAACCGGAGGAATTGGTGTATGTCTGGCAACAAGCGGCCCGGGAATCGCCAACTTGCTCAACGGTCTGGCGGATGCCGCAGCGGACCGGGCCGGCGTACTGGCGATAACCGGTCAGGTCGACTCTGACCAAATCGGAACGGGAACGAAGCAGGAAATCAACCAACAGCTATTGATCCAGCCCATTGCCCGCCAGAGCGAGCTGCTGGCGCATCCTGACGCACTGCCGCAATTGCTGCAGCGGCTGCTGGTCCATGCCGTACTTCATGGCGAGGTAACACATCTGTCCATCCCGAAGGATGGATTTCGTAAGAAAGTAAGGGGAGAAGTCGTCCCCTACTTTCCACATCTCCATCAGGCGGTAGAGACCCCGCTGCAGCTTTGGGAGGATGCTGCCCGGCGTCTGGATTCGGCGATGCGCCCCGTCATCTATGCGGGACGTGGCGCAGAGAGCGCTTCCCAAGAGCTGATTCGATTGGCCGAGAAGCTGGGTGCCCCGATAATTACTTCCCTTCCGGCAAGAACGTTGGTCCCGAACGATCATCCGCTCTATGCCGGAGGTTTGGGTCAGGCAGGCAGCGAATGCTCCAGCCTTATTCTGGCCGAATGCGACCTGGTCCTGATGCTGGGGGCCACTTGGTGGCCGGACGATTATGTGCCTAAGCAAGCGTCCGTGCTCCAAATCGATATCGATCCGTCCCAGATGGGCAAGGGGCATCCGCTCGTTCAAGGAATCGTGGCCGATCTGGCGAGTGCTCTTCCGAAAATAAATGAGCGTCTCGGACAACAGCCGGATCGGACCTCCTGGAAGGAACGGACGGCCAAGCTTCGAGAAGCCTGGAGGCTTCGCATCGAGGGGGAAGCGGCACTCGAAGGAAGCCCGACCCCGCCTCAGGCGATCATGGCGGAGCTGTCCGATTGGCTGGAATCCGATGCAATCATTGCGGTAGACACGGGAGACCATACTCTATGGTTTAACCGTATATATCAAGCCAAGCGCGAGCAGCGGATTCTGATCTCCGGACGATGGAGGACGCTCGGCTTCGCCGTACCCGCTGCTATCGCTGCGAAGCTGTGCTGCCCGGAGCGCCAGGTGGTAGCTGTGGCCGGGGACGGAGGCGCCGTACAGACGCTGCTTGAATTTCAGACCGCTGTGGAGCAGGGGCTCCCTATAACTGTTTTGATCATTAATAACGGAGCTTATGCGATGGAAAAAAACAGGATGCTTGCAGAGAGGATGAATACACTGGGAAGCGTTATTCGCAATCTCGACTTCGCTGCGGTAGCCAAGGCGTTGGGAGGATATGGCCGAAGAGTTGAGGACAGGAATGGACTGAGAGAGGCATTGACTGAAGCGCAGAAGAATCCGCAGCCTGTCCTAATTGAGGTGATGACCGCAGATACGGTCGTTCCGCATACGTCGGCTTGAGAAAGGAAGTCGGTCGGGATCCCGACAAGGCTAACTAAAGACACTTCGTCGGCAAGGAACATTTTCGGCTGCGGAGGAATAGAATGGAGAGCAATAGGGTTCATTGCGCGAAAAAAAGCTTGGCCGCTATTCGCGTTGAATAGCGGCCTGTTTTGTCTGCTGAATCCTATCCTTATTGGCCTGCGGGGCTGGGTGTGCTCTGCATCCGGTTTTTGCGCAAACCGAGCAGCAGGACAGCCACGATGACTACAATTACGAAAGCCCATTTGGCAATGGGGGATACAAACAGCAAATTATGAACGAAAGGCTCATCGGTAATCATTTTGGCTGCCGTAAAGGCTAGAACCCCGGAGCCGATATAAATGATCCATGGAAAACGACTCATCCATTTCAGGAAAAGTGTGCTGCCCCAAATCATTATCGGGACGCTAATGAGAAGGCCGATAATGACGAGCACATAATTGCCATGCGCTGCTCCTGCGATCGCTAGTACGTTATCCAGCCCCATCAGGACGTCGGCAATCAAAATGGTGGAGATGGCTCCCCAAACACTCGGTTTAGCCTGCATCTCATGACTTTTGTTATCGACCAGCAGCTTATAGGCGATCCAGACGAGAAGAACGCCTCCAACCAGCAGAAGTCCCGGAAACTTCAGCAGCCAAGTGACGGCCAGAGTAGCTGCGGCACGAATGACGACAGCACCAATAGTACCAATGATAATGACTTTCTTCTGCATTTCTTTGGGAACGTTGCGAGCGGCTAATCCAATGACGATCGCGTTGTCCCCGGCCAGCACCAGGTCGATTATGATGATATTGACAAGTGCCAAGAGGAAAGTGACGGAGAATATGTCCAAGTGTACCACTCCTTAAATAGTATAACCTCATGAAGAATCATTGCCCATCACTATTTATCCGTCAGTTTTCTGGAATCATATCCGGCCATCGGATCAGGCAGGGAACCCGATGTCCGGAGCCAGAGCCGTTAGCAAATTTTCCTATCCTAAGGAACGCAATGCTCCGGAACAATACGTTCATGGATAGGGTGCCCCCGGACGGGACAAGGACACAGGAAAATTTATATAAAAAAGACCTTCACCGAGCTCGGCAAAGGTCTTAAGCAAACATAAAAGACCCTTACCTAATCGGCAAAGGTCTTGCTAACAACGTAATGTTGCCAATAAAGCCGGGGACAAATATCCCGAATTGACGACTTTATTGATTACTAGCTACTCCCCTTTGGGACGATACATATTTTTCTATTTCAGTATGGCATGGAAAAGCGATTTTTGTCAAGCCTATTTTTTGTCGGATGATCCTCCGTTAAAGAAGCCAAATTTTGTTAGCCTTCTTGCGTTTTATACTTCCTGGAAGGCTCTAATTATTTCTTCACGTTCTTCCTCCGAACCGTCAAAACGATCGTCCGCAAACCGCTCGCTGACCCATTGCATCATAGCGGGGCGGCTTAGGAAAATGTGGCTTTCCTCTCCCCATTGATCCGATATTTCACGGACAATGAGCTGTTTGCCGTTGACTTCGACGGACATCATGTTCCAGTTGTCTTTTTTGTAAATCATATGCTTTTTCACACGATTGTTTTTCAAGGTTATTTCCTCGCTTCATTCATTTTTTCGCTCTTTATTATTGTAGCTTATTTTGCGACGGATGTCTCACAGGAACGGTCAGAATTGATATTCGAAAGGAAGAGTTTTCTATAGGCCTACTCATTTAAATAAGTCGTCACCCGGTTTTGAATCAGCTTGCTTACTTCCTCCGCTTCAAATTCCTCCATCGCAATGGAGAACACCTTCATGTCGCTGGTTAATTTCTTACTTGCGTTCTCCAACTGCTGTTTCATGGTTGCGATTCGTTCATCCACCATGGACATATCTAGATTGTCAGGGACTTCCACTGGAAATCCGGAAACCTCCAGCGTCCCGCCTTGAAGTAGTTTTTCTTTAGCTTCGTGAAATTTTTTATCCACTATGCCCTTATGAATAGGATATCCCGACGGTAATTCCGGGGAGGACTGCATCTCGTCGGAAAGCAGAAACTTCAGAAATTCCCATGCTTCCTGCTGCACCTGCGATTTGCTGTTCAGCCCCAAAGTGAAGTAAGAGGAATACTCTCCTCCGCCGGACTGGCCGTTGGACGTAGGCCTGTTAAATAATTGAGTGTCTTCTTTCAGCACATTGATTAAATCCATAGCGGGATTGTACAGGCTGGTCATGGAAAACAAAGCTTTATCATAGTCGTAAGAAAACTCGGCTTGAAGAATCCCTTCGTCGTACATCGATTTGATTTCGTTCATCATTCCTCTAAACAGCTCTGAATCGAAATTGGCTTTGCCGTCCTGAACGAGATCGGAGTAGTTCTTTTCAATATAATCGGCGAGCAGTTGATTAGGAAGCAAATTAACAAATGCAACGTAATCCTGTCCGACCTGATCCTGCAGCTTCTTGGCAATGTTCTTGAATTGGCCCCATGTCCAGGTTTTATCGTCTATCGAGATGCCCGCCTTTTCCAAGACTGATTTCTTTCCGGCTACGAACTGCGGCGAGAACGAGAATGGCATGGCATACAGACCGTCCCCGTTTTGCGAAGACTTTAAAATGTTTTCATAGTACCGGCTTTTATCGAAAGTAGAGTCTTGGGCCATCAGATCGTATAAATTGACCAGAACGTTTTTGGAGACGAATTTATCCTGGGGCAAGTTCGTCATATCGATCAAATCCGAGGCTTTTCCGGACAGCGCCTGAGTCGTTACGGTCTGAACATACTTTTCCATATCCGCTTGGGAGATCGCGCTGGTCGTTCCCCCGTCCGTATTCGGCATGGCCAGGTATTCTTTTATCTCGATATGGATATCGGGGTGGAGATCTTCGAATTTTTGCGCCGCCGTTTCCAGGAACCGGTTGCTGCCGGTCACGGCTATGACGACCGTTTTCTGATCTCCCGACGACGAATGTTCCCCTGCAGAGGAGGGACTGTTGCCGGAACAAGCCGTCAATAATACTAAAATTGCCATCATCATCCATGCTAAATGTTTTTTCATGTTTATCGCTCCCTTATAAAATTATTCCGGGTGGATCAACCGCTATTTGATGCGCACCCGATTGCCTTCCTGCAGCGGCTCGCTGGTCTCGGAGATGATTTCGTCCTTCGGCGAGAGACCGGACAGGACGATGATTTCATCGTCGGTGGAACTTCCAATGTTCACATACGCTTTTTGCGCATGGAACGTATTTCCGACCGGACTTTTCTTTTCCCGGATGACAAAGACGTAATTTCCTTTGCTGTCCTTATACACAAGCTTCTTGGGAATGACGAGCCCTTGCCCGTCCATCGGCTTATCGATTCGAACGCTTGCTTTCTCCTCTCCCGTCAAAGTATCGTCTATGACGGATATGACGATCGTCTTCTGCGCATTTGGTCCGCCGCCGCCGCCGTTGTCACCGCCTGAAGACATGCCTCCACCGAAGGAACCCCTATTATCAGGCGGGCCCCCTCCCCCGGAGGCGGTCGCATCTTTAATATCGATGATCGTTCCTTCCAGCGACTTTGCATTCTCTCCGGCAATGCGGACGGACACTTTTTCCTCCAGCTGAAGCGCGTCCGCATCGTCTTCATCGGTCGTAAATGTAAATTCGAAGCCTTCGTTCATTCTTGCAAGCGACAGGGCCGCCTGACCTTGAGAAGCGTTCAGCCCTTCCTCCACATAGATATCCGTCACTTTGCCGTCGAATGGAGCTTTCAGCGTTCCTTTATCGGACCGCTCTTTGCGCAGGCCTTCGATTTTACGCTGCTGCATCTCGATGTCCAGCTGCTGGCTTTCCAGGTCGCGCTTCGCCTTTCGCACAGAATCCTCATCGGTTTCCCGCTGGGCGGCGACAAATTGTTCCTTTAGCGCTTCTCGGTTCAAATTCATTTTTTGCAGCTGAGCCTCTTCATTCAACAGCTGCTCGTCCAGCTGGGAAGTGTCATAGGTGACAAGCACCTGTCCTTTTTGGACGGTATCGTTTTCCCGACATGCACCCGGGTGACTTTCCAGCCGCTCTCGTTTATAAGGTCGGACTTGTGGCGCGGAACCAGCTTGCCGCTGCCTTGAATGGTTCGAGATAATGATTTCTGTACGGGCTGGAGCATGAGCAATAAACGATTGTCCTACAAGGTGTTCTGGGTGACCTTCATCGGATTGATGCTGATCGTGCTGGCATGGATTCAATTACAGAAGTTTCTGTTTGAACCTTACTACATCAGTCAGAAAACGAAGGAACTGAGAAGTCAATTTTCAGAAATCTATAGGGGATATGCCGATGGCCGCTATGACCTGTTTGACAAGCCGGAGGAGGTGGGCCGGTTTGAACAGCAGTTTTACGGTCTGACAACGACTGTGTTCAAGCAAGAGGATAGAGTAGATCTGTATGTCGGGATGACGTCCGTCCCGGCACTGCCTCTTAGAAAACCGAATCCGGCTTATGATATCCGTATCCATACTTCGGCCGAAACCTTAACCCATTCGTATGAGCAGGAAGCCCCTTTAACGAAGTTGGATCACCCGGGAGGGAGGGAGCCAGTTAGCTCCTCATTTTCTATCGCGCAGCCGTCTCAACCGGCGACACCGGCTATTGGTGGAAGCTACGGCAATTTAATTAGTATTTTGAGCTATTGGCTGCAGGAAGAGGACTTTTTTGACGAGCTCGACGATGGAGAAATCTTGATCAGGCAAATGAACAACTCGGGAGTCGGCGGCCAGCGGGAAAATATATTGATAGCTGCGGCCAAGCTTCCGGACACGGTTCATCCCGCAGGCGGGGAGGCATATTTGTTTACGGTGGCGACTCTGCAGCCGGTTGGCGATGCGGTGAAGGTCATGGGAAACTTCAACTCCTATTTTTATTTAATTGCGCTGGTGCTGATTGTTCTGTTCGCCATTTTGTTCTCCCGCACCGTCACCAAACCGCTTGTTCAGTTGAACCGGGTGGCGAAGCGGCTTGCCAAACTGGACTTCACCGCAGCCGTCCAATTCAAACGCGAAGATGAAATAGGGCAGCTGGCGGAAACCATGAACTATCTGTCCTCCAACCTGAAGCGAACGATGGATGAATTGCAGGAGGCGAACGCCAAGCTGTTGGCCGATATTGAGAAGGAAAAGCAGCTCGAGAGGATGCGCAAAAGATTCGTGGCCAGCGTATCTCACGAGCTGAAAACACCGGTCAGTCTCATTCAAGGCTACGCCGAGGCATTGAAGGATAATATAAGACAAGGAACGAAACGGGACAAATATGCGGATATTATTGTGGAAGAGAGCAGCCGGATGGCGGGGCTGGTCAGTGACTTGCTGGATTTGTCACAGCTGGAGAGCGGCCGTTTCCGGCTGAATCCCGCCAAGGTACCGCTGTCCGAAACGATTCGCTCGGTCCTGCATAAAATGTCGCCGCTCCTTAATGATAAGCAAATAAGACTGAAGGTTGCCGGGACGGACGGCGAGGAACGGCAGGTTTTATCCGATCGTTCCCGGCTGGAGCAGGTGCTGATCAATTTATTGAGCAATGCGGTCCGCCATGCGCCGATACAAGGCCGGGTGGAGGTCAAGGTGCTGGAGACGGCAGAGCAAGACAAGGTGACGGTAGAAGTCAGCAACGAAGGAAGCCGCATACCGGAAGAGGATTTGCCTCATATATGGGATGCTTTTTACCGTTCCGACCGGTCCGGAAACCGGGATTTGGGGGGCACAGGAATCGGCTTGTCCATTGTCAAGCATCTGCTTCAGCTTCACGGCAGCGAATTCGGGGCGCGCAACGAGGAAGGCGGGGTGACGTTTTTTTTCACCCTGGTGCTGGATAACGGATTGTCATTGAAGGAAAACGCGTGATACAATCCGTATAACCGCTATGCACCGCCTGCTTAAGCCAGGGAGCGTAACGGGTGAAGCAAGACAATAGTTTGATGAGATGAGGAGAGATGAGCTGAGATGAGTAAGGAAGGAAGAGGGCCTGTACCCAGCCCGAGAGGTTACGAACAGACCGGGTACGCTGTCACCTGCCGGTCTATGGATGAATACCTCCGCATGTTCTCGCTGGAAGAAGAGCGTCTGCACCGGGGGCCGGTATTGGATGTTGCGGCAGGAGCATCATCGTTCACGGCTATGGCCAGAAGGAAAGGAGTCGACGCTTTCGCGGCGGATCCGACTTATGCGATGGATGCTGACGATATGGAGAAAACCGGCTATGAAGAAATAGAGGTTTCAACGGAGAAATTAGACGCATTGCGTGACAGCTTCGACTGGTCCTATTATGGCAGCCCTGAACATCACCGCAAGCTGCGGGAGGCCTCGTTCTCACAATTTATCGAGAGTTACCGGACAGAAGGGAGCCAGGTTTATACCGAGGCATCGCTGCCGAATCTGCCGTTCGCGGAGGAACGGTTCTCGCTTGTTCTGTGCAGTCATTTTCTGTTTCTATACGGGCAGGGATTGGATGAACAATTTCACCTGGAAGCCTGTCGGGAGCTGCTTCGTATTTGCCGGCCGGGAGGGGAGGTTCGCATATATCCGCTCCTGGATCTATCCTTTAAGGAATACCCGGGGCTGGACATTCTGATTCAAGAGCTGGAGGACAGCGGGGCTTCGGTACGGATGATGGAATCCCGTCTTGCCTTTATCCCGGGCTCGAAACATCTCCTGTGCCTGACAAAAAAAGATCGATAAATTATGTGCATATAATTCGTTACATGACTTGAAATTAATTCTTAGCAGTGTTATAATAAGGTACATTCGCCATAAATGGCGACATTTTAGGAGGTTGTTTACTTGAAAGGTACAGTAAAATGGTTTAACGCAGAAAAAGGTTATGGTTTCATTCAAGTAGAGAACGGCGACGACGTTTTCGTTCACTTCTCTGCTATCCAAGGCGAAGGTTTCAAAACTTTGGACGAAGGCCAAGAGGTTGAATTTGATATTACGGAAGGCAACCGTGGTCCTCAAGCAGCTAACGTCATTAAATTATAAGATTAGGGAATACCACTTATAAATAATGTGCTAGCGATTATGAAGCAGCTCTTCTGAACAAGAAGGGCTGCTTTTTCGCGTAAATTTGAAGTTGGTGATTCGGAGAAAACGAAGCTGGGCAGAACAATATTCCAGTCCGGTCAAAGGCGGGGGCGCAGCAGTATTCTCCTTTTACATAAGAACTGCCGATGGGCAGGTGGGGTTCCAAAGACAGGCAAAAGTGCATGTCAGTCAATTTGGGCATGTGCCTGATTTTCGAGGGTTTGCGGCGGAAAGACCTGCAGATTCGTGTGTCTTTGTTAGGATTTACCGGATTTGTCCCCAAAGACATGTACAATTGCATGTCTTTGGGGATGCTCCTCGCGTAGAGGGGCATCCCGCAAATTCCGGGGTTATTTTAACGACTGCGGCTCAGGTAAGCATTCATAAACTTCAACACATCCTCCAGATGCTCGCTCCAATATTCCCAAGTATGGCTGCCGCTAAATTCCTGATATGTAAAAGGATAATTTAAGCGGGTTAACTCATCCTTCAGCCACAGATTGGCTTGATACAGGAAATCTTCCGTGCCGCAGTCGAAATAAATTTCGGGGTACGGTCCCTGCTGAAGCGCCCTGGCGGCAAGGAAGGAGAGATTATGATGTCTGGCATACTCTTCGTCCAACGGCCCGACTATGCGGACGAGCTGATCCGGCTCCCAATCCGGGGCCAAATCCAGCCGGTCGGAGGAAGGAAACATGCCGAGTGCGCCGGACAGGCTGCCGGCCGCGCCGAACTGCCCAGGATTTCGAAGTGCGAGCAGCAAGGATCCGAAGCCCCCCATGGACAAGCCGCATATCACTCTGTTCTCTCTGGACGTAAGGGTCCGATACTGGCTGTCGATGAAGGGGATGAGGTCGTTCATGAAATATTGCTCGAAATTCCCGCTGCCGTCATGCCAATCCAAATAATACGTCCCCGTGGAAAAACCTCCGTCACTGGGCATGATGATGATCGATTCGGTCAATTCCCCGGACGCCATCATCCGCTCGGCCGTTGCATACGCATTCCCCCGGTAGGGCCATGAGATTTCGCTGTCAAATCTGCCATGCAGCAGATAGATGACCGGGTAGCGCTTCTCCGATTGCTCGTAACCCGGCGGAAGGAATACATAAAAGGTCAGTCTCCGATTCAAAGCTTGAGAATGGAAAGTGACAGGTGTCGGTATCAAAGGCTTTCACTCCTTGGATAATTCTCTCTAGACGCTGAATTTTCTGGAAATGTGGGTCAGAAAAAATCCCGCACTGGCAATAAACGCCGTTATGGATGCAAACAGATAGACCGTATCACCTCCCCATAAATCGAATAATTGCCCTCCGATAGCTCCGCCGGCCAATCCGGCCATCCCTCCCCATACGACATTAAACATCGCCTGCCCGCTGGCCCGGAACTCGTCGGGCACCAACTGGGTGATATACCGGATGGCGGTAATGAAGAAGATGCCGAAGGACAGACAATGCATGGCTTGGATGGCAATAATCCAATACGGATTCTGAACGGAGGCCATAAGGAGGAAGCGGATTCCATAGATCAAGCCGGCGAATCCGAGCAGCGGCAGCTCCTTGAAGCGATGGCCGTATTTGCTGAGCAAAAACATCACGGGAATTTCGCTGAGAGCGGAAATCATCCAGGAATACCCGATGATCGTTTCGTTGGCTCCCAGTCCGATCATGTAGAGAGCCAGAAACCCGTCATTCGCTTTCGCCGGGATCGCGAGAAGCAGAATAAGGAGAAAGAACCAGAGCAGCTGCTTCGAGAACAAAATGCTGCGCACTCCGCTAAAATCCGCCTTGCGCGCCCCTGCTCTGCTGTCTTTCAACAGGAAGGCCAGTCCAAAAGAGATGATAACCGTCCCGAGGGTAAGGAAGGTGACGGATTGGATCCCTAACCCGCTCAGAGCCATGCCAAAAAACAAGGAAGCGAAGGAAAAGCCCAACGATCCCCAAATGCGGTAGGAGGCGTAGCTCTTCCCGGTCTTACTCGCGACCAGAAGGGTCTGGCTGTCAATTAACCCGTTCATGGGAGTCTGGAAGAAATAGTAAGCCGTCATGACTATGAACATGACCGTGAAAGTATCGACTTGAAACATGATCAGCAGGGCGATGAGCTGTCCTGCGAGAACAGTGATCATCACCTTCTTGATCGTCTGCAGTCTGTCGCTTAGTACACCCCAGAACAAGTTGGCGGCAATGCCTACGGTCGGGCCGATAGAATACAGCATTCCGATTTGCAGTTTACTGTAACCTTTATAATCGAAGTAGATCGGAAAGACGGAGACGATAATGGACATCGTCATGAAGAACAAAAATGTGAAAGACTTAAGTACAGCATCCGAGCCTGCGGTAGCACCCGTTGGACGATGCTTGGCGGCAGGGGACGGTGTGATGTCGGGTTCAGACATGAGAAGCCTTCTTTCTAATCATTCTTGGTATATCTTGGAGTCACGGGTCTGCGGCTGCCGGTCCGATGCCTGCAGGCTGTCGGCGTTGTTTCTTGTCCGAAACCGTTATGGCGGCGCCTCGGCACATTAGACCGCCGAATGGCGCTAACCCCGGGCAAGCGGGCGTTCCGGTTCTTTGGACACCCTTCTGAGAACAAGCAGGACGACGGCAAGCTCCATCAGGAAGCCGAGGGATTGCGCCAGAGCCCCGATCGTCCCGTTCCAACCAGGTGCAGCAATAATACAGATCAGCAGCACGATAAGGGTAACCCCCACATTGGAGCCTTGAGACCAGACCATAATTTTGGTCTGTCCGCGCAGCATTACGATTCCGTTGAAGAAATCCAGCCAGGGAAAGATCAGGTTCATGATCATGAAGACCCGAAGCGCCTCCAGACTGGCCTGCATAAGCTCCTCGTTAACTCCCATTTGATTCTCCATGAACCAGGGCCCAACAGGAGTATACGCCAGCATCCCCACCAGCAAGGCCGGAATAAAGGACAGCATCAGCGTGAAGCGGATTACCTGCGTCCGGTCTGTCCGGTAGAAATTCAACACGATTTGATGAATGTAGGAAAAGAAGCTTTGCGCCAATTGCGCCAAGCTGAAGGCGATGGCATAGGAAGCGATGGCCAACTCCATATTGGAGGACTTGCCCAGCATGGCGTTAATGGCAGGCCCGACTACTACGGCCAGCAGGGAATAGTAGAGCAGCGGCCGATAGAACTGAAAAATTTGGCGTTTGGTTGAGATTGGGTGCCCCTCCACCTTCTCGGGAATGACTTTCTTCAAGAGCTTGCGTCCTTCCCAGACGCTGACGGCCGCTTCAATGACCATACCGAGCAAAAAAATAACCGCTCCGACGGAGCCGCTGTTCACCTTGCCGGTCATAATGTAATATTGCGCCAAGGCATACATCCCCACAAGCCGGATAATCATACCAATCGTTAGCCAGGTCGTTCTTTTATTAAAAATGATTATCCCGTGGTAGAGACAGCGGATGCCCGAGAAAATACTGACAAACATCAGTATTCTATAGGCATCGATGGTCTCCTGCAGCCCGTTCTCCTGAACGCCAAAAAAATACCGGAAGACCAGACGGCCCAGATCGGTATAAGAAATAATCAGCCCCAATGCAAAGATCGAAGCAAATACATATAGTGCAATGGCGCTCATGGCACGAAATGATACCCGGTCGCGGACCAGTGCCGAGCAGGTCTGACGCAGCAAGGCTGCAGGTTTCTCGGTAATGCCGAGCAGACTGAGGGCAATAGCGTAACTGGCGATCACCGCTTCCGGTTGGGCGGCTCTGGCCAATGTGCTGTTAATGATGACATGAGAGATCGTAACAAGGCTGGCCGAGATCCCGAGCGGAATAAAGAAAGCGAACAGCTTGGAAAACCGGATCTGCCGGGGTGGTCGGGCTTCCGTTCGCATCTCATGGGAGAGGTTCATGCTGGTAGAACTCCTTTGAAGGAATGCATGTAGTCACTTCCGAAACGTTCAAGAAATCGTCAAAATTAATTCTAGTATATCACATCCCAATGAACTAGAAAGAGTAAAAATGGATCCTCTCCCGGAAACACTCTGGTTGCAATGTAGCAAAGACTGGCAGTTACGCGGCAGAAATGATACATTAAAATAATAAGAAGACTGCCAAAAAAGGGGCTGCAAGGTTTGTGGAGACCGGAATTCGTATATGATGGCCGTCTGGGGATTTACGTGCCGGATTTGCCTCGCGAGTGGGAGAGTTACTCCGAGGAGGACCGCGCGGAAATGCTCTATCAATGGGAACAAATCAGGGGAACCATTCCTGATCGGATCAAGCATCTGGAAAGCAGAATAATGGAAAAACAGGAACGGCTGAACCGGGAAGATGATTTCGCCGTTTCCTGCAGCCTCAACTCGGAAATCGCCGAATTGGCCAGCATGATTAACGATCTTCACCTATGGTACCGGGTCGACCAGGAAATGTCCGATAAAATCCACATGTAGGCGACAGCGGCTTTCGGGTAGACGGAGAGCAGATAAATACAGTGGAGCCATATGTGAGTGATAGGAGGTACTCTATGAATGACAGGTTTCTGCCTGATCTTGTTCAGGCACTGTGGAAGCACGAGCCATCCCTGCAGCCGGAGGGCACATGGCAGCAGGATTTGAACCACAGAATTAACAGTGTTAATCCGGAGCTGCTGGGAGGCGGTGATCCGGAGAAGCTTCCCTTTGGTCTTGGCGTGAAATCCGGTCTTTACCTGTGGAATGAGAATTTGCACGATTCCCATGAGCTGTCCCAACGAATCGAGAACGCCACGGGCAGTTACTGGCACGGCATCATGCACCGGATGGAAGGGGATTACAGCAACGCGAAATACTGGTTCCGCCGGGCGGGAACTCATCCGATTCACAGTCAGGTTCAGGATCGCGTCAAGGGCCTTGTTGCCGGCAGGGAGGAGAGCCTCTCCTCGTCTACACACCTGACCGGGTTGTTGGCTTTAAGCGGGCGGGGCGAATGGGATCCTTGCCGGTTCACCGATCTGGTGGAAGCCGTTCAGAGCTCTGCGGATCAGCCGGTCATCCGGCTGCTGCGGGCGATTCAACGGCTCGAAATCGTACTCCTGTTGGAATATAGCTATCAGCAGTGCTGCGGAGGTT
Source organism: Paenibacillus residui (assembly GCF_042677205.1). Lineage (NCBI taxonomy): Bacteria > Bacillati > Bacillota > Bacilli > Caryophanales > Paenibacillaceae > Paenibacillus > Paenibacillus residui. Next base: position 180,847 of record NZ_JBHTIU010000039.1, on the reverse strand, counting down.
CGCTACTTGAGTATACATCATGACGCTGCCAAACTTTTCCCGAGAAATCCCCTGCATCTGATGCATCGGGTTTACCGGTATGTGCTCCCCGGAGTAAAAAACGAATTGAGTCGTTGGAGGGAAGAAGCTGAACAAATACCGGACGAGGAGCTGCGACAGCAGGCAATCGCCAGCATGACAAGCAAGCAATTTCATTGTCAGGGCGGCGCTGTATATGCCGCAGCCAATCTGCCTTCCCGCCATATTCTTATTCCGCTTATCGTTGCTTTCCAGACGATAAGCGACTATCTGGACAATTTATGTGATCGAAGCACCTCGCTGGACCCGCAGGATTTCCGCCGGCTTCACCAGTCGATGCTGGATGCCGTCGATCCGGCAGCACCGACTCACGACTATTACGAATTCCGGCAGGAGAAGGAAGACGAGGGTTACTTGTTGAAGCTGGTACAAACTTGCCAGTCGCATATTCGTGAGCTGCCGTCATACGGACTGGTGGAGAAAGAGATACGGGAGTTAGTCTCCCTTTATTGTGATTTACAGGTGTACAAGCATATTCGCCATGATTTACGGGAGGATGAGCTTCTGCGCTGGTGGAATCAGCATGCGGCCAATTATTCCCAGCTCAAGTGGAACGAGTTTGCCGCGGCGACCGGCTCCACGCTCGGGGTGTTCATGCTGTTTCTGGCCGCCCAGGATCCGGGGCTGACGAAGGAGCGGGTAAGCGGCATCCGGGAGGCGTATTTTCCATACGTATGCGGTCTTCACATTATGCTTGATTATTTGATAGACCAGGAAGAAGATCGGGCAGGCGGGGATCTTAACTTTTGCAGCTATTATGATACAATGGAGCAGTCGGTGGAACGAATTGCCGAAATTGTACAGAACGCCCGCGAACGGGTAGCCGTCCTCGAAGCCCCGTCCTTCCACAGAATGATTATTGAAGGGCTGATCGCCCTGTATCTGTCCGATCCGAAGGTTAGCAAGCAGAAGGAGGTCAGACGGATTTCCCGCCGGTTGATGAAAAAAAGTCCGATGACCCGCATTTTCTTCTGGGCGAACAGTGTCTGGATTCGTATGCGTTCTTAAATATTGGGTCGGCGCGGATGGCCGGTGGCTGCAGTCTTTTGCAGGGAAAAATACGGTTAATGAAACGGCCCCAAGTGATATGGAAAATAGCGGTTAGGCATCTTTTTTCAGAAACTATTTCATTCCGGGGGCATTTTTTTTTATAATGAGTTGTAGGACTTGCACTTAGGGGGAAGAAAACAATATGACTGTTAAATCGATTGCTGTACTGACGAGCGGCGGCGATTCCCAGGGAATGAACGCTGCCGTTCGCTCTGTAGTAAGAAGCGCTCTTTTTCATAATTTGGACGTCTACGCGGTGCAGCGTGGATTCCAGGGGCTGATTACCGATGATATCCGGCAGATGGATCTGCGCAGTGTAGGAGATATTATTCAAAGAGGCGGAACGATTCTGCAGACGGCCCGCTGCAAGGAGTTTCTGACGGAGGAAGGCCAGCGCATCGCTGCCGAGAATCTTCGCAAGAGAGGGGTCGACAGCCTCGTTGTCATAGGCGGGGACGGCTCTTATCAGGGAGCGAACAAGCTGAGCAAATTGGGGATTCGGACAATGGGATTGCCGGGGACGATCGATAACGATATCGCGTTCACCGATTTTACGATCGGCTTCGACACAGCGGTCAGCATTGTTGTAGACGCCATTAATAAGCTGCGGGATACGATGACCTCTCACGAGAGATCCTCCGTAGTCGAAGTTATGGGTCGCCACTGCGGAGATATTGCCTTGTATGCAGGACTGGCCAGCGGTGCCGAGACGATCCTCGTACCCGAGGTTCCGTTCGATCTGAAGGAAGTGGCCGAGCGGATGCGGGAGAACTTCCACAACGGGAAACGGCATAGTATTATCCTTACGGCGGAAGGTGTCGGCAAGGGAGAGGATATCGCCCGGACCATCGGCGAGCTGAACGACATTGAAGTTCGTGTCACTGTGCTCGGCCACATCCAGAGGGGAGGAACTCCGACCCATAACGACCGGATTCTTGCCAGCAAGTTGGGAGACTTCGCCGTACGCCGCCTGCTCGCCGGGGACTCCGGCAAGGCTTGTGGAGTCATTAAGGGAGAATTGGTGGCTACCGACATCGATTTGGTCGTCAATACGAAGAAAGAGTTCAATATGGAGCTGTACAATTTAGCCCTTCGCTTATCCCAATAAGAGAATAATTGAGAAGAGGCGCCAACCGGTTTTGGCGCCTCTTTATCGTGTACGCCCGGCATGGGACATCCAGGTCTTCTCACGTGAACTTGTCCACTACTTCACTCATCGGCTTCTGCGCCAGGGGGGTGGGCAATGGCTTGAAGGATTTCCTCCGTAGAAGGCGAGCCCCGGTGAGCGTAAGCGATTTTGCCATCCAGGCCGATGACATAGACGGTCCGTTTCTGCGGCAGCAGGCCGAACAGCATTTTACCGACTTTATACATTTCGTTGATCTTGCTTCCCATATCATATATTAACGGAAAATCGAATCCGTGATGTTCGGCAAATTTGTTATGTTTGGCAACCGAAGCCGGATTGATGCCGACGACGAGCGCGTTGTAGCGGGCGTATTCTTCCTTGGCATCCCGCACAGCGCACAGCTGAGCAGTGCATCCCGGAGTTTCGTCCAGCGGATAGAAAATAAGGACGATCGGCCTTTTACCTATATATTCATTAAGCGCGATTATTCCTTGTGTGCTTTCAGCGATAAAAATCGGAGCGGGTTGCCCGATGGAAAGCATGAATGGTCCCTCCTTAAAATTATAGTTCCATCTATTTTAAACGATTGCGGGTGCGGAATGAAAGTCGGTGGCGGGAGGTGAGGGCAGAGAGAGGAAAGCAAGCCGGACTCATTTTCCTCTCTGTAACGCGGGTTTGGGACGAACGCAAGGGGAGATGGCAGAGGGGTACAGGTTATCGATCCATATAAACGTTCATCCGGTCGAAGAAATCCGAGACAGCTAAATGGGATGCCCCAAGAACGGCGGAATGGGTGCCCAGGCTCGAAAACTCGATTTTGGTGCGGTGGCGGTGGACCGGCAGTGTTCGGCTGTGAAACGCGTCCAGCATCGGCTCCTTCAGCCATTTCTCGGCAGTAGTCATCCGGTTGCCGATGATGATCTGCTCGGGGTTGAAGGTGTTGACAATATTGGACAATCCGATGCCGATAAATTGTCCCACTGTTCCGAACATCGAAATTACTTCGGGAATTTCCTCATGGGCTGCCCGCAGAAGCACATCCAGATCGAGAGCATTTCCGCCGTCAACTGACTGGGCAGGAAGCGGTAGGGCCTCCGCCGATTCCAGCAGCGCATTCTCGGAAGCATACAGCTCCCAGCAGCCTCTATTCCCGCATTTGCACGGCTTGCCGTTAGCTTCGATAGTCATATGCCCCATCTCTCCGGAGAACCCCGAGGCTCCTCTGTACAGCTCTCCACGGATCACAATTCCGATTCCGATTCCTATCCCAATGCTGACATAAATCAAATCCGAAAATTTGCGGCCGGCGCCGAACTGCTTTTCCCCCATGGCTCCTGCGTTGGCTTCGTTATCCACTCTGACCGGACACCCGAATTCCTTCGTCAATACGCCGGACAGGTCGATTTCATCCCATTGCAGATTGGGCGTCATGCGAACGTGCCCTTTATTATCAACCATTCCGGGTACTCCGATGCCGATCCCGATAACTCCGTAAGGGCTGGGAGGGGAGCGGTCGATGACTTCCCGGATCGATATTTTAAGCTGGGTCAGCACGTTCTCTGTGGAGCGGTCGCTTATCTTGACGTTCCGTTCCAAGACAATATTTCCGTCCAGATCCGTAAGAACGGTCAGTATGTAATTGACACCCAGATCCACACCTACGGCATATCCCGCTGTTTTGTTAAACAAGAGCATGACCGGCTTGCGTCCGCCGCTGGACGGCCCGGTTCCGATCTCCTTAACCAAATCATTCTCCATCAGTTCATTTACGAGACTGGACACCGTCCCTTTATGAAGCCCCGTCAATGAAGATACCTGTGCTCTGGACAGCGGAGACTGACGGCGGATCGTATCGAGTACAATGCTTTTATTAATTTGTTTAACCAGATATTGATCTCCTGTTCGTTTCATAGAGCCTCCCGAATTATTTGCCAAGTCTACTAAAACAAATGTAACAATAGATGTTGAAAAGCACAATTAGAAATATATATTTCAAAAACTTAGTTCAATCGATATACAAACTTTCGAAAACCTGCTATGATGGCTGTAGATATAGGTGTATAACGCTTCAACCAGCCGAGAAATGAACGGCTTGATGAATGAACAGGCGCGGTCAGGCTCAAGCTTTTCCTGCAATGCGGGATGGGTATATCGGCTGGTAAAAACCACTGAAGAATAGGAAAACGCTTACAAGGAGGGAATGCAAAATGGATTGGTTCAAGCAAGTCGGCAGGATTAAGTATGAAGGCCGGGAAACGGGGAACCCGTTAGCTTTCAGGCACTATAACCCGGACGAAGTCGTTGCCGGCCATACGATGGAGGAGCATCTCCGTTTCTCCGTCGCCTATTGGCATACTCTGACGGGTAATGGGAGCGATCCGTTCGGCACCGGGACGATGATAAGGAGCTGGGACCGTTATTCGGCGATGGACTTGGCCAAAGCGAGAGTGGAGGCAATGTTCGAATTCATCGGCAAGCTCGGAGTTCGCTACTTCTGCTTCCATGACCGGGATATCGCACCCGAAGGAGACACCTTGCGGGAGACGAACCGGAATCTGGATACCATCGTGGAGATGATGCGCGGCTATATGAAGAGCAGCGGGGTCAAGCTGCTGTGGAATACCGCGAATATGTTCCATCACCCCCGGTTTGTACACGGGGCAGGGACGTCCTGTAACGCGGACGTCTATGCATATGCGGGGGCCCAGCTTAAGAAAAGCCTGGAAATCGGTAAGGAGCTCGGGGCCGAAAATTATGTGTTCTGGGGCGGCCGGGAAGGTTATGAAACGCTGCTGAACACCGATATGGAGCTGGAGCTCGACAATCTGGCCCGATTGTACCGCATGGCCATTGACTATGCCCGTGAAATCGGTTTTGACGCACAGTTTCTGATTGAGCCGAAGCCCAAGGAGCCGACGAAGCATCAGTATGATTTCGATGCGGCCACGACGATTGCTTTTTTGCAGCGCTACGGTTTGGCTGACCATTTCAAGCTAAATCTGGAGGCCAACCACGCCACGCTGGCGGGCCATACTTTCGAGCATGAAATTCGTGTGGCGCGCATGTACGGGATGCTCGGCTCGCTCGATGCCAATCAGGGGGATTTGCTGTTGGGATGGGATACGGACGAGTTTCCGACAGATCTGTACATGACGACGCTGACCATGGTCGAATTGCTTAAGAATGGCGGATTGGGCCGGGGAGGAATCAATTTCGATGCGAAGGTGAGACGGGGCTCGTTCGAGCCTGAGGATTTGTTCTACGCGCATATCGCCGGCATGGACTCCTTCGCCAAAGGGCTGAAAGCGGCGGCCAGGCTGATCGAGGAGCGCATTCTGGATTCATTCATCGAACGGAGATACCGGAGCTTCCGGGAAGGAATCGGGGAGCAGATCGTCTCCGGGAAAGCGACGCTGCATACCTTGGAGCAGTACGCGATGCAGAACCGCGAGATCCGCAACGAATCCGGGAGGCAGGAATGGCTGAAAGCGGCCATCAACGAGGTCATTTGCTCGGTATAATCGACAGCTTTAGTTATATAGTGGAGAAATAGGACGAAACGAATTTCAAGCCAGGAGAGCGATAATTATGAAATATGTTATCGGCATCGATTTGGGAACAAGCTCCGTGAAGACGGTGCTGGTCAGCCGGGAGGGGGAGGTCTGCCATGAAGCTTCGCGGGAATATCCGCTTATTCAGCTGCAGTCCGGCTACAGCGAGCAGGACCCCGAGGAGTGGGTTCGGCAAACGAAATTATGCTTGAAGGATCTGCTGCTCCGTGCGGCTGTTCCGCCGGAATCTATTGAAGGGATCAGCTTTTCCGGGCAGATGCACGGGCTTGTCTTATTGGACGAGGAGCATAGACCGGTTCGTCATGCCATCCTTTGGAATGATACAAGAACGACGGCCCAATGCCGGGAAATCGAGGCAAAGCTGGGTGACCGGCTGCTGGCGATTGCCAAAAACCCTGCTTTGGAAGGCTTCACGCTGCCCAAGCTGCTGTGGGTGCGTGATCGGGAGCCGGAATGCTTCCGCCGTGCCGTTACATTTGTGCTGCCCAAAGATTATTTGCGCTACCGGCTGACCGGTCAACTACATATGGACTACTCTGATGCGGCAGGAACGCTTCTGCTGGATGTGGGTTCCAAACGCTGGAGCGAAACCATCTGCGACAGTCTCGGTCTGCCGCCAAGCCTGTGCCCTCCGCTGATCGAGTCACATGCCTGCGTCGGGCATCTGCTGCCCGGGATAGCGCAAGAGACGGGACTGCTTACTGATACCCGGGTATTCGCCGGGGGAGCGGATAACGCTTGCGGAGCGGTCGGGGCGGGCATTCTGAGCCCGGGGGAGACGCTGTGCAGCATTGGTACGTCGGGGGTTATTTTGTCCTGCGAGACGAACCGTGATGCGGATTATCAGGGAAGGCTTCATTTCTTCAATCATGCCAAGCCGGATGCTTATTATGCGATGGGAGTCACCCTTGCTGCGGGTTATAGTTTAAGCTGGTTCAAAAACAATTTTGCGGCTAATGAGAGCTTCGGGGCTTTAATGAAGCTGGCGGAATCGGTTCCTCCCGGCGCCAACGGCCTGCTGTTTACCCCTTATGTAGCCGGCGAACGCACCCCGCATGCGGATTCGCTCATTCGCGGAAGCTTCATCGGAATGGACAGCGCCCACACGAAAGCGGATTTCGTCCGGGCCGTAATGGAGGGAATCACTTTTTCCCTTCATGAGTCAGTGAAGCTGATGCGAGCCGGAGGCAAGACCATCGACACAGTCGTGTCCATCGGAGGCGGCGCCAAGAGCGAGGTCTGGCTGCAGATGCAGGCGGACATCTTCGATGCGGCTGTCGTCAAGCTCGGGAGCGAGCAGGGTCCGGCTATGGGAGCGGCCATGCTGGCTGCTTACGGCTGCGGGTGGTTTGCCACGATGGAGGAATGCGCCGCCCGGTTCATAACCCGGTCGAACAGGTATGAGCCGCGTCCGGAGGCGCGGGAGAAGTACGCTCGGCTATTTGATATCTACCAAGAGGTGTATGGAGCTACAAAATCATTGAACGCCAGGCTGCTGCCGTTCCGAAGGGGCCGTTAAATCTCGTTACGCTTGTTTTGCAGGAGTGAAGAGGGAGCGGGATCGTCCGCCCCGCCATATCATTTGGAGGGAGCTGAAAGATATGGAACTTATCCGTATTGGGATGGTGGGCTACAAGTTTATGGGGAAGGCGCACAGCCATGCCTATCGTGATCTGCCGATGTTCTTTCCGCACGCGATTAAGCCGGTCATGAAAGCGATCTGCGGCCGGGACCGGGACGCTGTCGGGCAGGCTGCACAGCAATTCGGTTGGGAAAGCTGCGAAACGGATTGGAGGGCTCTGGTGGCCAGAGGAGACATCGACCTGATCGATATTAATGCGCCGAGCAACGTACATAAGGAGATTGCGGTGGCGGCGGCCAGGGCCGGCAAGCACCTGTTCTGCGAGAAGCCGCTTTCGGTTACGCTGCCGGAGGCGAGGGAGATGCTGAAGGAGGCGGAACGGGCGGGAGTGAAGCATATGATCGGCTTCAATTACCGGTACGCTCCGGCCGTCCAATTGGCGAAGAAGCTCGTCAGCGAGGGACGTCTCGGGCGGATTTATCATTTCCGCGCGTGGTTTCTGCAGGATTGGATTATTGATCCGCAATTTCCGCTCGTCTGGAGGCTGCGGAAGGAGATTGCCGGGTCCGGCTCGCACGGCGATTTGGGGGCGCATCTGATCGATCTGGCGCATTACTTGGTCGGGGAGATTCAGGAGGTGATCGGCATGAGCGAAACCTTCGTCACCGAGCGCCCGCTGCCCGATTCGATGACGGGTCTAAGCGGGAAAGGAAGCCAGGATGCGCCCAAGGGCAAGGTGGATGTAGACGACGCCACCTTATTCCTCGCACGCTTTGCGAACGGTGCTCTGGGAAGCTTCGAGGCCAGCCGCATGGCTCCCGGACACCGCTGCACCAACTCCTTCGAAATTAACGGAAGTCTGGGAAGCGTCAAATTCGATTTCGAGCGGATGAACGAGCTGCAGGTGTATTTGACGGATGACGACGAAGATATTCAAGGCTTCCGCCGGGTGCTGGCAACCGATCCCGCGCACGCTTATATGGATGCCTGGTGGCCGCCCGGCCATACGATCGGCTATGAGCATACTTTCATTCACGAAGTGTTGGAATTAATGAACGCGATTCGTGAAGATCGCCAGCCTCAGCCGAATTTCGCAGACGGCGTCCGCTGCCAGGAGGTGCTGGAAGCGGTGGAGCGTTCGATTGCGGAACGGCGCTGGGTCCGCATGTCGGAGCTCTCGGAAGAGGAGTTGGAGGAGGGGATAGATCGATGAAACGGGCTTTGATTGTTCACGGAGGATGGGAAGGCCATCAGCCTGCAGAGGTGGCCGAATTGCTGGCGCGGGAATTGAGAGAGGAACAATTTCAGGTACATCTCTCCGATACGCTGGACAGCTTTCGGGATAAGGAGAAGCTGGCCGACTATCATTTGATTGTCCCGGTTTGGACGATGGGGAAGATCTCCAAGGAACAGCTAGTTCCGCTGCTTGAAACCGTCGAGAGCGGGACCGGTATTGCCGGCTGCCATGGAGGGATGGGAGATTCCTTCCGCAATGAAACTCAATATCAGTTTATGGTCGGCGGTCAATGGGTAGCTCATCCCGGCGGGGACGGAGTTCATTATGACGTGGTCATCACGGAGCCGGAACACCCGATTATGCAGGGGATAGACGATTTTCACGTCTGCTCCGAACAGTATTATATGCACATAGATCCGGCTATCCGGGTGCTCGCCACGACCCGTTTCGGCGAGGTAGAGATGCCTGTTGCCTGGACGAAGACATACGGGGCGGGCAAAGTTTTTTATTGCTCGCTGGGCCACCAGGCGGATATCGTCGCCATGCCCCCGGTGCTGCGCATGATGCGGCAAGGGATGGTATGGGCGGCGAGATAAATAATTGCTAATCAGAGGAGTGGACCGAACTGCCATGGGGTCTGACCACGTAGCGCCACAGTGAGTGCAAGGACACGCGTACGTTGGGAAGAAAAGTGCTGTTGATGTTCATCGGTATACCGGAGATTGTCTGGCGAAACGGTTGAAGTGAAGATTTATAGGGGCAGTGGTCTGATCAATGGGTGGTGCTCGATGTATCTGGTTAATATCCCCTTCGATCAGGTGGCGGAAAATAAGCGCTGGGAGCATTATGCTTGGTGAAAAGCACACGGGGAAGAAAGTTTGGAATTGGGATGTGGTCGTGCTCGATGTATCTGATTAATATCCCTTTCGATCAGTTGGCGGAAAATAAGCGCTGGGAGCATTATGCTTGGTGAAAAGCACACGGAGAAGAAAGTTTGGAACTGGAAAAGCGGCAGCGGTCGCATCGTTATCTTCGGATTTCAACCTTCAATAATAAATTCCATAGAAATCTGAGGATAACAGCGATTTGGAAGTCCAACTTGCCTCGAAGTGCCGCGCCTCACCACATAATGAGCCCAACAGAGCGATTGGAAGTCCAAACTTCTCTCGAAGTGCCGCGCCTCACCACACAATGAGTCCAACGGAGCGATTGGAAGTCCAAACTTGCCTCGGAGTGCCGACGAATCACCAAATAATAAGTCCCACAGCGATAGCAAGTCCAAACTTTACGGAGTTCCTGAGAATGCCCGTCCATCGGACAGACACATAAGATTCCTTAGAGGAGAGTGGTAAGTTCATGGAAAAAGTCAAAGTCGGAATTATCGGCTGCGGCAAAATAAGCGGAATCTATATGCAAAATTGCCAATCCTACGATTTGTTGGAGGTGAAGGCCTGTGCGGACCTGGATTTGGAGAGGGCTCGTGCCAAGGCTGAAGAGTATCAAATCCCTGTAGCCTGCACGGTGGAGCAGCTTCTCCAGGATCCGGAAATCGAGATCGTCATCAATTTGACAGTCCCCCAGGCTCATGCGGGTGTCTGCCTGGCCGCTCTGGATGCGGGCAAACATGTCTATGTGGAGAAGCCGTTGGCTGTAACCGTAGAGGATGCCCGGCAAATCTTGGACAAAGCGAAGGAATCCAATCGGCTTGTAGGCTGCGCTCCCGATACATTCCTGGGCGGAGGAATCCAGACGTCCCGCAAGCTGATCGATGACGGCTGGATCGGCCGGCCGTTGGCCGCTTCCGCCTTTATGATGAGCGGCGGACATGAATCCTGGCATCCCGACCCGGAATTCTACTATTTAAAGGGCGGTGGCCCCATGTATGACATGGGACCTTACTATTTGACCGCTCTGATCCACCTTCTCGGACCGATCCGCCGGGTGACCGGTTCCGCCCAAATTTCCTTCGCAGAAAGAAGAATAACGAGCCGGCCCAAATCCGGACAAATTATTCAGGTAGAGGTACCAACCCATGTGACGGGGATTCTTGATTTTGCTTCCGGGGCAGCAGCAACGATGATAACGAGCTTCGATATTTTGGGAGGCTCCGCCCTTCCGAATATTGAAATATACGGCAGTGAAGGAACGATTAGCGTACCTAATCCGAATACTTATGACGGTCCTGTACAGATTCGCAGGAGAGGGGCCAAGGAGTGGAGCGAGGTTCCGCTAACCCACGGCTATACAAGCAACAGCAGGGGGTTGGGGGTATTGGATATGGCTTATGCCATCCGCAGCGGAAGAGCGCATAGGGCAAGCGGCGAGCTGGCCTACCATGTACTGGAAGCCATGCACGGGATACACGAGGCGGCGAGAGAAGGCAAGCACTATGCTATGAAAAGCCGCTGCGATCAGCCGGCCCCATTGCCGCTCGGGCTGCCGGAAAACATGCTGGACCGTTAAATGAATATGTGTACGTACAGCCGATTAGGAGAATCAGTCTCTGTAATCGGCTGTTTATTTTCTGATAGGAGCAGTGAAATAATCTCGAAGACTTTTCAGCAAAACTATTATCGCGGACGGATAATCTACTATTTTTTAAGAGTTAATCATTTTCCCCAATCCAAACTATGTCCGGATTCATAGATTATAGCATTAAGAGAAAAGGAGGTTATTCCGTATGGAGAAAATAATCTCGGAAATGGTAGAGCCGGAAGCTGAAATCAGCAGCAAATCCGGCGGCACTCGTGGAACGGGAGGCAAACGCAAATCCGGCGGCACTCGCGGTACTCACGGCAAACACAAAACAGGAGACGAACACAAAAGCAAACACAAAAGTAAACACAAAACAAGCGGCACCCGCGGTACTCACGGCAAACACAAAACAGGAGACGAACACAAAAGTAAACACAAAAAAGGCGGCACCCACGGAACTCGTGGTACCCACGGTACTCACGGTAAGCACTGGTAAACGGCAGCTTGTTGCCCGTCAACGATCAGATCAGATCAATCCGGACTGAGGAACCGCCGGCTAACCTGGCGGTTCTTGGGCATTGGCCGTTTCCCGAGATATAGACTATGCATACAGTGATTAGCAGAAGCCTATCTGACCAAGATAGGCTTTACTTAATTTTCCCCGCATACAGTCTCTAAGACATAAGAGAGCTGCTGCAGCTTTTACGTATGCTTGGTAAAATTCGCTGCGAGTATCCGGAAAAGGGTGAATGACTCATGACTATGCCGGTAAGACAAATTATGATCAGTGACAGTTCGTGGAAATGGCTGCATAAGGATGTATGGAGCGATCAGTTTGCTGAAGCCTTTTACAAAAAGTCGGGGAAATGGGTACCGATTAAAATCCGGGTAAGAGGAGGTCATACGCGGACCTATCCCAAAAAATCTTACGAAATCCGCAGTAAAGGGCGCACCGTTCATTTGAACGCCGAATTCGACGATCCGTCGATGATCCGCAATGCCTTGTCCTTCCGTTTCTTTGAACGGATCGGGGTTCCGAGCCCGAGGACGAGCTTCTCCCTGCTGGAGATTAATCGGAAGAACAGGGGGGTCTATCTGGAAATCGAGGCGGTGGACCGGGCGTTCTTCAGAAGAAGGAAGATTCCGTTCCAATCCCTGTTTTATGCTACGAATGATGACGCCAATTTCGGGTTGATCAGCCCGGAGACGAATCGCAGCAAATCGTCACTTTTTGACGGGTACCATCTAATCATCGGCGGCGAAGAGGATCGAAACCGGCTGAAGTCTTTTATTTCCAATCTCAATTCTCTGGGCAAAAAAGAACTATGGACTTATTTATCTACAAATCTGGATATTGACAATTATTTGCGCTGGTTAGCCGGTGCGGTACTGACGGGAAATTACGACGGGTTTAATCAAAATTACGCTCTTTATTGGCATAAAAAACGCCGCTGCTTCCGAATCATCCCTTGGGATTATGAAGGAACCTGGGGAAGAGACAGCTACGGCAAATATTTCGGCAGCCGTCCGGTGCCGATTACCGGAAGAAATACGTTAACCCACAAGCTGCTGGCTTATCCTTCCGTGCGCAAGCGCTACAAAGCCATCCTCCGTCAAATCCTTAAAAGCTCTTTTACAACCAGGAAGCTGTCCCCTCTCATTAATCAGCTCCATGGAAGCATAAGCAAATATGTGGAAAACGACAAGACCCGCGAACATTCCCCGCAGCAGTTTCGCCGTGAGCGGAATTTTATTAAGCAGTATATTAAGAAAAGGAGAAAAGTCATCCTTGAGGAAATGGCCAAACTGTAATAGCAGTGAACAAAGAGACGGCTCGTAATCTTAATGAAGTGTGAGCGAGTGTCGGCTGCTTCATGACCGCTCTCTGGAGGAAGAGCGGACGATCAGCTCCGGGGGCAGAATGATTTTGCGGTAATCCTCCCCGGATTTGTCCTGAATCCGTTCGATGAGCAGCTGAATGCCCAGCGCCCCAAATTGATAAGCCGGCTGAGCGGCCACGGTTAGAAAAGGATCAATGACCGAGCTTTCGCCCAAATCATCGAAACAGACGACGGAAATTTGTTCGGGAACCGGAATTCCTCTAGCCCGCAGAGCACGAATAACTCCTATCGCCAAAAAATTGTTAGCCGCAAAGATCGCCGTAGGAGGATCGTCCAGTTGGAGCAGTTCATCCAGCGACGAATCGTCCGCGAAAGGCTTGTAGCCGAATTCCGCCACCAGCCGGTCATCGTAAGGAAGATCGTTCAGCTTGAGAGCTTCTTTGTACCCGGCAAGTCGATGGCGTGCGGTTGAGACCTGAAGAGCTCCGTTAATCAGAGCAATTCGCTTATGACCAAGAGAGATGAGATGCTCGACGAGCTTGCGCGCCCCATCCTTGCTGTCCCCGAGCACCATGTCGGTTTCGAAGCCGGGAACCTCCCGATCGAGCAGCACTAGCGGAATATTGTGCTTGCGGAGAGTGTTCAGATGCTCCAGAGAGCCGTCTCCCGCCGGGGCAAACAATACGCCGTCCACCCGGGCCGTCAGCATCATGTCAACATATTCCTTCTCCTTGATCAAGTTTTCATCACTATTGCCGAACAGCAGCTTATACCCGCACCGCTTGGCCGCATCCTCCGCTCCCCGGGCAAGCGTTGTATAGAACGGATTCGTAATATCGGTAATGAGAAGGGACAAAATTTTTGTTTCCTGCAGCACGAGGCTTCTCGCCATCGAATTAGGAACGTAATTCATCTCTTCCATGATTCGTTTGACCTTCATCCGGGTTTTTTCGCTGATGCGCCCGGTGTTATTGATAACTCTGGATACCGTCATGGCGGAGACGTTCGCTTTTTTGGCTATATCGTAGATTGTGACCACTCATTCTCGTCCTTTTACTTTAAGATTAACGATATTTTATCACACTGGGGAACTGAAGTTAATCAATGGCCTGCAATAACCCCTTTGATTATAGGCTTTTTTTCTAAGAGTCGCCAATACGTCCCTCGCCATTGAATCGGTTACGGCTGCAAGTGTCGGCTCCATTCAAGGAATTTTCGTTAACCCGAAAATAAGGATTGACAGCTCGAAGTGGTATTGTTATTTTGGAGTTATCGATAACATTCCAATCGAGAGAGGATTGATGATTATGGCAGGACCCATTCAGGCCGGAGCGGAAGCGCTGGTCATGGATGCCAAGGATCATGTGGCTACGGCTATCAAGGATTTGAAGCCGGGGGATCGGATTACGTACCGTGTGGCTAATGACGTTCATTCGTTAACCATTATGGAAGCGATTCCGTTAGGGCATAAGGTGGCGATTGTTCCTATCCCTGCAGGCACGCACGTCTGCAAATACGGAGAAGTTATCGGGCGGGCGACCGGTGACATCGCCAAGGGATGTCATGTTCATGTCCATAATGTGGAAGGGATACGCGGACGCGGAGATCAAGCACAAGCTGCGGGAGGGACGGGAGTATGAGTACATTTATGGGGTACCGGAGAGCGAACGGAGAGGCAGGGATACGCAACCATCTGCTGATTATTCCGACCGTAATTTGTTCTAACCAGGTGTGCAGCAGAATAGCTCAGCTAGTTCCGGATACGGTAGCGATTCCTCATCAGCATGGATGCAGTCAAATTGGTGCGGACAAGGAACGGACATTTAATGTTTTGGCAGGCACAGGCCGTAACCCTAACGTCGGAGGGGTTATCATTGTAAGTCTCGGCTGCGAAGTGGTGGACCCGATTGCTCTGGCGGAGGCCATTAAGGTTACCGGTAAACCTGTAGAGGTGTTTGATATTCAATCGGTCGGGGGATCGGTGAAGGCTATCCAGCATGGAACCAAGCTGGCGAAGCGGATGCGGCAGGAGCTGGACCGCCAGGAGAAGGTCGAGATTCCGCTCAGCGAGCTGAAGGTAGGGGTAAAATGCGGAGGCTCTGACGCGACCTCCGGACTTGCCTCGAATCCGGCGCTCGGCGTGGCTGCGGACCGTCTGATTCAACAGGGAGGCAGCATTGTCATCGGCGAGACGACGGAAATTATCGGGGCGGAGCATGTGCTTGCCGGCAGGTGCAGGACTCCAGAGATATCGGAGCAGCTATATCATATCGTTAACCGGTTCGAGAAGGAAGTCGAGCGGATGGGAGCTGATATGCGCGGGGGAAATCCGAGCCCCGGCAATATTGCCGGCGGCCTGACGACGATCGAGGAGAAATCGCTTGGCTGCATCAGCAAGTGCGGTACGGCGCCGATCGAGGGAGTCATTGAGTATGCCGAGCAGATTCCCGGCCAGGGTCTTTACTTTATGGATTCGCCCGGCAACGATATCGAGTGTGTCTCCGGAATGGCCGCAGGCGGAGCACATATCGTCTGCTTCACTACCGGGCGGGGCACGCCAACCGGATCCGCTGTCGTGCCGGTGATCAAGATTACGGGTAACAAGCAGATGTATGAGCGGATGACCGACAACATGGACGTTGACGTCAGCGATATGCTGACAGGAACGCTGAGTCTGGAGGAAGCCGGGGAACGCATCTGGGAGGAAATTCAGGAGGTCAGTCGGGGCAAGCTGACGAAGGCAGAAATACTGGGGCACCAGGAATTCAGTATTAACCGGATCGGTCCGAGCCTATAGCCGGACAGAAGCTTTTTGCCCAATGAGGTGTTGAAGCAAAAGGCAGGCGAAGGCGGAAGCATGAAGCCGGGGCTGCTGAAAGCTGCCGGGAAAAGCTTAGTTGATTCACGGAATTATAGATAAAAGCCCGCGACGATTGAGGGCCAGTATTCATGTTTTCATTGCTATACCTGCGGAAGGGGAGAATAAAGTGAAAAGATTGGAAAAGCGAATTGCGCTCGTCACTGGAGGCAGCCGCGGTATCGGAGAGGCTATCGTGCTTAGATTGGCTGAAGAAGGGGCGGACGTGGCCATCAATTATACGTCCGACCGGTCCCGCGAGCTGGCAGAAGCCATCAAGGCCAAGGTGGAAGCTCTAGGCTCAAGAGCAATGGTAGTGCAGGCCGATGTCGGCCGTAAAGATCAGGTTCTGGAGATGTTCGAGCAGGTCGAGCAGGAGCTTGGCGAGGTGGAAATTTTGGTAAACAATGCCGGAATTGCTCCGTTTGAGCCCTTTTTGAAGATAAAGGAAGAAACCTGGGACCGCACTTATAACACTAATGTCAAATCGATTTTCCTCTGCTCGCAGAGGGCGGCGGAGAAAATGGTGAATAAACGGTACGGGAAAATCGTCAATGTCCTGTCGACGGCCAGTCTGATGGTGACGAGCCCGGTCATTCCCCATTATCAATCCTCGAAGGCAGCCGCTCACATGCTGACCAAAGGAATGGCGATCGAGCTCGGCAAATATAACATTAATGTGAATGCGGTAGGCCCAAGCACGGTCGATACCGATATGTGTACCGATTATTTGGCCGATCCTTCTATCCGCCAGAAGGAGATTGAAGCGAATCCGATGAAGAGACTGGGTACGGCTAAGCAGATCGGTGACGCTGTTGTTTTCTTGGCGTCGGAGGAAGCGATGCAGGTGAACGGCCATTTGCTGATGGTGGACGGCGGATTGACTGTCAAAGCCGCGCAGCCGGAAGATCATATGGAAAGATAAGAAAGTCGTGCGGTGGGAGAATTCGCTGCCTATGGAGCGAGGCAGAAGGATATGGATCCGTTGATGGCGGCGTCTTTGAGAGGGAGGATGAAGGATGACGGCAAGATGGCAGTACAGGACGACAACGGAGACCGATGTCCTGGCGGATTGGGGCGAGCAAGGCTGGGAGCTGGTCAGTGTGGTATTGGTAGACGGGCGGGAAAAGCTCTATTTCAAGAAGCCCGCCCCATCCATACGCGAGCAGATTACGCTGGAGCAACGAAACCAGGTCATCGGTGGCGGCAAGGAAGATGAACGGAAATGAAGAAAAGCGGAATTCTCCATCCGGAATTGAGCCGGATTTTGGCGGAAACCGGCCACACCGACCTGATCACAATTAGCGATAAAGGATTCCCGGTGCCTACGTCCGTAGAAAGGCTGGACCTGGCGCTGGTGGATGATCTGCCCACCGTCATGGATGTTCTGCAGGCCGTGAACCGGGAGTTTATTATTGATCGAATCATCGTCACGGAAGAAATGCTTGCGGCCAGCCCTGAGCGCTTCGCGGCTATGCAGCAAATCGTTCCCGGAGTCGGCTGGACCATTGTGCCTCATGTCAGATTCAAGGAGATTTGTCCGGAATCCAGGGCTGTCATTCGTACAGGGGATACGACGCCCTATGCCAATATTATGATCGTATCGGGGTGAAGGGCGGTGAGTAAGCCGGAGCCCATGCATGAGCGGTACATATTATAAACGGAGTCAGGAGGTATAACGATGAGATTGAAGGACAAAGTGTGTCTGATTACCGGATCCGGTTCGGGAATCGGGCAAAGCACCGCCCTGTTATTCGCCAGGGAAGGCGCACTCGTAATCGTTAACGATCTGGATGAGGAGAAGGGCCGGGAGACCGTCAAGCAGATTGCAGAAGACGGCGGGGAAGCTATCTTCCTGAAGGCGGATGTAACGAGCCCCGAGGAAGTTAAGGCTATGGTTGCTCAGGGGATAGCCAAATGGGGAAGGATTGACGTGTTGTTCAACAACGCCGGCATCAGTGGAGTCGGCGCTCTCCATGAGGTGGAGCCGGAGAATTGGGACAAGGTGATGAGCATTAATATCAAGGGAGTATATCTGCCCTCTAAATATGTGCTGTCGCATATGATGGAGCGCAAGGAAGGCTCGATTATTAACATGTCTTCCTGTATTGCCGAAATCGGCTTGGCCCGGCGCGCTTCTTATGCAGCGACCAAAGGTGCGGTTCTGGCTCTGACGAAATCGATGCAGGTCGATTATGCCCCGTATAACATTCGGGTCAACGCTCTCTTGCCCGGTACGATTCTGACACCGTTCGTCGAGAATTATTTGCGGACGTCTTATGACGATCCGGAAGCGGCTATCGCATCGCTTAAGACACGCCAGCTCAGCGGCGAGCTGGGAAGGCCGGAGGATGTGGCCAAGGCCGCCTTGTTCCTGGCATCGGACGAATCGAAGTTTATGATGGGCTCTCCCCTATATATTGACGGTGGAGTCGTGTTTGGCAAAAATGCATAGGGAAGAAGTTACTCTTGTAGCCGGGAGGGATTAGATTGCAAGAGGTTATAGCAGACCCCGCGTTAAACAGGAACAGGCTTTGGTATCGTCAGCCGGCCGCCCAATGGGTCCAGGCGATTCCGATCGGCAACGGCAAGCTCGGCGGGATGATATTCGGCAGAATGGCCGAGGAGAAAATTCAACTGAACGAGGATTCAGTCTGGTACGGGGGACCGATGGAGAGAGACAACCCCGACGCACCGGCGCATCTTGCGGAAATCCGCAGACTGTTGTTCGCGGGACGGCCCGAGGAAGCTGAACGGCTGGCGCGAATGGCGCTAACCTCGTCTCCCAAATATTTCGGTCCCTATCAGCCGCTGGGCGATTTGAATTTATATTTTTCCGGTCAGCAAGGGAAAGTAGAGGATTACCGGAGAGAGCTCGATATGGATGCGGGGGTGGCCCGGGTCGAATATACGATCGGCCAGGTGAACTATACTCGCGAGCTGTTTTGCAGTGCCGTAGACGACGTGATGGTTATCCGGCTGCTCTGTGACAAGCCCGGAGGATTAACGCTCAGCGCGAATCTTAGCCGGCGGCCCTTCGACCGCGGAACGGTCTCGATTGGCGATGATTCGATCGTGATGGCGGGGCAATGCGGCCCGGACGGGATCGAATATTGTGCGGCACTGCAAGCAGTCAGCGATGGCGGAAGAGTGCGGGTTGTCGGGGATTTCCTCGCGGTTGAGGAAGCGGACTCGATTACGCTCTATCTCGCAGCGGCAACGACATACCGCCATGAGCAGCCGCTGGAAGTATGCCGCGGAAGGTTGAAATCCGCCGCGAATACGGCCTATCCAGAGCTGCGCAGCCGGCATGAGCAGGATCACCGTGCTTTATTCCGGAGAGTGGAGCTGCGGCTGGCTGATCCGGAGGATGCCAGCAGGAGGTCTTCCATGCCTACGGATGAACGATTGGAGCGGGTTCAGGCCGGGGAACCGGATCATGGCTTGATCGAGCAGTTTTTTCAATTCGGCCGTTATCTGTTAATGGCCAGCTCCCGCCCCGGCTCGCTTCCGGCCAATCTTCAGGGCATCTGGAACGATAATTTTACCCCGAGCTGGGAATCGAAATATACGATTAATATTAATACGGAGATGAATTATTGGCCCGCCGAGGTTTGCAACTTGG
Organism: Paenibacillus residui; assembly: GCF_042677205.1. NCBI lineage: Bacteria > Bacillati > Bacillota > Bacilli > Caryophanales > Paenibacillaceae > Paenibacillus > Paenibacillus residui. Next base: position 161,401 of record NZ_JBHTIU010000039.1, on the reverse strand, counting down.
CGGAATGCCACGCGCCGCTTTTTGACTTAATCGACCGCATGAAGGCCAGCGGGCGCCGAACGGCATCCCGAGTGTACGGGGCTAGAGGCTTCGTCGCTCATCACAACACCAATTTGTGGGGAGACACGGCCATGGACGGAGCCATTCTCTCCTCCATTATTTGGCCGATGGGCGCGGCTTGGCTGTCGCTCCATCTATGGGAGCATTACCGCTATGGGCTGGACAAAAATTTCCTTGCGCAGCGGGCCTATCCCACGCTTAAGGAGGCATGCGAGTTTTTCCTCGATTATTTGGTCGAGGATGAGCAGGGCCGTCTGGTGACCGGCCCGTCCCTGTCGCCGGAGAACAAATATTTGGCTGCCGGCGGCAGCCAAGGCGTACTATGCATGGGGCCGTCGATGGATTCGCAAATATTGTACGCCCTCTTTACAGCGTGTATAGAAGCGGCAGAAATTTTGCATGAGGACGAGTCGTTCCGCCAACAGCTTCAAGCAGCGAGAAGCCGTCTCCCGCAGCCGCAAATCGGAAAGCACGGGCAAATTATGGAGTGGCTTCACGATTACGACGAACCGGAGCCCGGGCACCGGCATATTTCACAATTGTTCGCGCTCCATCCCGGGGAGCAAATCAACGCTCGCCAGACGCCGGATTGGTCCGATGCGGCGAGACGGACGTTAGAGCGAAGGCTGGCCCATGGGGGCGGGCATACCGGGTGGAGCCGGGCATGGATCGTCAACTTCTGGGCGCGGCTGGAAGATGCTGAGCAAGCTTATCAGCATCTCTATGCGCTTCTGGCCCAATCGGTGCTGCCGAATCTGTTCGGCAATCATCCGCCGTTCCAGATCGACGCCAACTTCGGCGGAACGGCCGCAGTTGCCGAGATGCTCCTGCAATCGCACGGAGGAGAGCTGCGGCTGCTGCCTGCCTTGCCGGCTGCATGGGCAGACGGCCATATCCGCGGCTTGCGGGCGCGAGGCGGCTTCGAGGTGGATCTGGAATGGGCCGCAGGCCGCTTGACCCGAGCCATCCTCCGCTCCAATGCGGGCAGCCGCTGCACTCTGCGCAGCGATCAACCGTTGGTGGTCCATAGCGCGGGGCAAATCATCAGCACAGTCTCGCCGGAAGCCGCCTTATATGCTTTCGACACGCAGGCCGGGAGTGAATACGAGGTATTGGCTGCCGAATAACGGGTTCGTCTGATGATGAAAAGTTCCTGCGGAATAGGGTGAGTGGCCCTTGGGCGGGAAAATTACTGGCAAAAAAAGGGAAAATAGCTCAAAGACGAGCAAAAGTACATTAAAATCAGGCCCTTTTTCCAAAAAAGGGCGAAAGACGATCAAAAGTGCATTTCTTTTTGATAAAATGGAGCGATTTCGCCAAAATCGCTCCGAAGACCTGCACAATTGCTCTAGAATAAGTCACTTGGCCGCTTTTGCGGGAAAAGACCTGCACAATTGCTCTAGATCAGGGCGAGACGCCGCCTTTTACCGAAAAGACCTGCACACTTGCTCTAGAATAAGTCACTTGGCCGCTTTTGCGGGAAAAGACATGCACAATTGCTCTAGATCAGGGCGAGACGCGCCTTTTCCGAAAAGACGTGCACAATTGCTCTAGATCGGGGCGTGGCGCCGCTTTGTCGAGGGAAGACGTGCACAATTGCTCTAGAATAGGCCACTCGCCGCCTCTTCCCCAAACGGCCTGCAGATTTGCACGTAAACGGTTCTCTCCCATCATAGATTTCTCGCATGTACGAACGTAATAAGTTCCAATTACCATAAGAAATCGTCGGAAAAACTACGAATTAACTCATATCGATAGACTTTGGAACTTACCTTGCCTGGAATAGGACGAAGCTTGTTCTTGGAGCAAAGAGTACGCAAAAGCCGCACAGCAGTCCTTTGATTTACTTGAAACTTTTTCACCACATCGATCGGTCGAATGGGCCGTCGAAGTTGAAAGGCCAGAAGCAACACGTCTCTTTCTATAAAAAGGGAGCGTTCAGCTTCTTTCTCACTTAACATATAGCGATTTAATAGTATTCTTAGCAAGCTTCTCGTTAATTCGGGACGCGATTCCACGTCGTCATAAGGAATGGATACCACACGAAACCCCAGACCTTGTAGAAATGTTTCCCGGTTCAATTCATCGCAGTACCGTTTACGGTCCATGTTTTGGATATGAGGCCCGAATCCTTTTACTTCGAACGCAATTTTGATATGTCCGGGGAGCCAAGCAAAGTCAATGAAAAAGGGTCTGCCCCGCCAATCAGGAACTTCATATTCAGGATGAAGATGGTCAAAATTCCCATGGAGCGGCCACCATACATTTTGCAAAAATTTAATTTCCCCGTGACTATGTCCTCGTTCCAGCCTTCCTCTTCTCTCACCTGATCTTCTTTGCAAATGATCATTCAACCATTCTGCATGCTTCTCTTTAAACTCCAAATAAATCCCTCCTCCAAAAAAATAAAACGCCCCTAATCCATCAAGAGATGAATAGGGACGTTCTTCGTCACTTTATAACTCTATATTATCATGTATACAATGGAATCGGAAGAATAGCTTATTCAGTTTTTTGATTTAGTATTGCGATGGAATTTAATAGTAATTTTTACGGACGATTACCACAGGTTCATTGGCGAGAAAAAGGTAACGTGGAAAAAGTGGCTCACTAGGTGGGAAAAGTAAAAGCGGTGAAAAGGTGCATGGCTCGTAGGCGAGATAAGTAAAAGTAGAAGAGGGAACGGGACTCATGAACGATTAAAGCAGGGAAGGTAGCTCATAGGTGGGAAAAGTTAAAGCAGGAAAAGGGTAGTGTGGCTCATGAGCGAGTAAAAATAAAGTGAAAAGGAAGCATGGATCATGGGCGAGAAAGATTAAAGTGTGAAAAGGTGAATGGCTCGTAGGCGAGATAAGTAAAAGTTGAAATGGAAACGAGACTCATGAACGATTAAAGCAGGGAAGGAAGCTCATAGGTGGAAAAAGTTAAAGCGGGAAAAGGGTAGTGTGGCTCATGAGCGAGTAAAAATAAAGTGGAAAAGGAAACGGGACTCATGAACGTGTAAAATTAAAGTGGAAAAGATGGCCTATGGGCGAGAAAGGTTAAAGTGGTGAAAAGGTGAATGGCTCGTAGGCGAGATAAGTAAAAGTTGAAATGGAAACGAGACTCATGAACGATTAAAGCAGGGAAGGTTGCTCATAGGTTGGGAAAGCTCGAGCGGTAAGGAAGCATAGCTCAAAGACGAGCAAAAGTACATTAAAATCCGGCCCTTTTTCCAAAAAAGAGCGAAAGACGATCAAAAGTGCATTTCTTTTTGATAAAATGGAGCGATTTCGCCGAAATCGCTCCGAAGACCTGCACAATCGCTCTAGAATAAGGCACTCGCCCACTTTTTCAGGAAAAGACGTGCACAATTGCTCTAGATCAGGGCGAGACGCGCCTTTTCCGAAAAGACGTGCACAATTGCTCTAGATCAGGGCGAGACGCGCCTTTTCCGAAAAGACGTGCACAATCGCTCTAGAATAGGGCGTGAAGCCACTTTTACCGAAAAAGACCTGCACAATCGCTCTAGAATAGGGCATGGCGCCGCTTTTACCGAAAAAGACGTGCACAATCGCTCTAGAATAGGGCATCGCACTCCAGATTTCCCCAAAAAGGCCTGCGGATTTCACGTAAAACCGAGCCCCTCCACCAGGTAATATTGAAATCCATGAACCGTGCCCGACTGGGAGGACAAGTTGCAGCACTAAGACAACGAAGCCTTACGCCCAGCATTAACCCCACCTGCGCAGCCGCTCAACATCATCAATGGACTTGGACGACCAGCCTATATAGTGCCGTAACATACCGAGAAAACGATGGGGGAGCAGGATTGATATATCCTCAAAGCTCTCTTATAATGGTAATAATGATAATCATTATCAAAAATGGATCCAAGTTTTACCAATTTACATTAACTAATCCTTCGGTAAGCGATAGTACTGTTGATTATCGAAAGGGCTAATTACATTTTTCTGGAGAGGATGCCATACTATGCGAATAGAGGAAGCGATTAAAGGAAGAAGAAGCATCGGCAGAGTTAAGCCTGATCCGGTGGATAAGTCACTGATCGAAAAGCTGTTGGAGGCGGCGGTATGGGCGCCTAATCATTATAAAACGGAGCCTTGGCGTTTTTTTGTCATGACTGGGGAGGGGCGCAACCGTTTGGCCGACGCCTATAAAGAGATCGCCAGAGAGGAAGCGGCCGGTACTCCGGTAAGCGAGGAGCAGCTGCGCAAGCATTGGGACAAGGCGTTTCGCGCTCCGGTCATCATTGCGGTGGCCGCATCGCCAACTTCCATGCCCAAGGTCCACTGGATTGAGGAAATGGCCGCCGTTCATGCAGCGGTGCAAAATATGCTGTTGACCGCTCATTCGCTGGGGCTTGGAGCTATTTGGCGTTCGGGAGACCCGATGTATCATCCGAGAATGAAGCAGGCGTTTGGCTTGGAGGAGCATGAGGAGGTGGCCGGTTTAATTTATTTGGGATATCCCGAGAACGGTCAGCCCCCGGCGCCTGCGAAAACATCCTTTGCCCAGAAAACGATCTGGTACGAGTAAGGGATCGGGATGGCTAAGAGAAATAATGGTCTGGTACGAATATGAGACCGAGACAGCGAATGAAAATCACCCTGGTTCGAGTAGATGATTATCCACGCAGATCTTATGATCGGCTAAGACAGAACGGATGGGGTGGCCGAAATAAAGAAAAAAGCTGACAGCCAAACGGGCTGGCAGCTTTTTTTATGAAGTTCCCGGACAACACCGACGGTTATGGCGAAGGATTGATGTAATTGACCCCGGGAGTATACTTGTTGCTCGCGTTCCATAAGAGGAACTCTTCAATGCCGTTATCATGCAAGGCGCGGATTTGCTCCTCGATTTCTTTCTTGCCGTATTTAATATGCCCCGGAATCCAAGTGGCTGTGAAATCTTGAATCCATGGCCGGACGATCGGCTTAAGGGGGCCAAGAGGCTCCAGCTTCTTGTGCGTATCGACGCTCGAACCGCTGATCGTTGTATACGGCTCGGCATCCGGAACCTTCGCGCCGAACCAGCCGGTGGTATAGTGGCTCGGGTAAACCATTGCGCTTATGACGTCGACGTTTTGCGATATTTTCTCAAAGTCCTGACCGATTCCTTCAGCGGCGGGAACCGAGGCGGCGTAGCCGAAGATGTCCACCGAGACACGGACCCCGAGCGGATTTAACTGCTCTCTCGCATATTTGACGAATCCGGCAACGGCTTCGACCCGGCTGCGTTCGTCCTGCTCGTATTGGAGGATACTGTCTCTTTTTTCAAAGCCTTCCGGAAACCGGACATAATCGAATTGAATTTCCTTGAATCCGGCTTTGGCCGCTTCTTTGGCAACTTCTATATTATAGTCCCAGACTTCCTTGGAATACGGATTAACGAAGCTTTCCGGAGGTTTTTTGCCGTTAGCCCACAAGCTTCCGTCCGGATTAAGAAAGGAAAGCTCCGGCCGTTTATTGGCTAGAATGGTATCCTTGAATACGACAATCCGGGCGATCGGATAAACCTCATGCTCATTCAAAGTATTCATCAGCTTCTGGATGTCGGGAATGATCTTGTATGTAGTGTCGTAAGCTTCCAGCTTCGAGTTTCCGGTATCGTAAGTAATGTTTCCCCAATCATCCTTGACGTCGATGACCATGGCGTTTAGATCGGTTTGGTCTACCAGTTCAAGCAGCGTATTCAGTCGAGACCCGCCGGCGCTGTGCGCAGTCACATAAATTCCTCTGATCGTAGGGGTATCGGGCTGGGGATCTTTCTTGAAGACCGGCCGGAGTGGATCGAATTCCTCCCCGTGAGCGGGTACCTGCATGGATGCCTGCACCAGCTGATCCAGCGTCACATCGGGATTGGCCGAAGAGACGTTGCCCCACAGCATCAGCATGGCGGCCAAAATCATTTCCATAATAACTCTCTCCCAATTCATCGTTGTTTTTACTCTTGCTGTCCGTAAGACGAATCTTCTTGTTTCTCGAAAAAAACCTTCTTCAACCTTTCGTCACAGAATAGAGCAATAAATCCATTATAAGGGAAGGAGGGACTCCATTAAAGAGCCTAAAGTACTTCGGAGGACAAATTAATGAAGACAGGTTGGAAAAGTGATCAGAATCAATCCCCGCCGCTGTATTGCAGATGGACTTCCGTTAGAAACCGGATAGCTATCATCAACGGGATAGTAAAATAGTCATACCGACCACAGTTTAAATATATGAAATAATTAAAAAGAAAGACGCCCTTCAATGAAGAGGGGCGTCTTTCTGATGTTCGGAGATGCTGTATTGAATGATCTCCAAAGCATCGTTATATTCCAAAGCGTCCATACCGTTCGCCAGAACGATCTGGGAATCAAGTTCCGCTTGCTTTAAGGACGGATATAGCTCCGGCGTCCATTTCATAACAATCCTGGATAGCTTAACTGTTTCCATACATCATCACCCTTCCAATCGTATTAGGTCGATCAGGAAAAGATAGTGGAATGAAGCGGAAAGACGGATAACACCAGAAGGCTATGAAATTACACAGTTATATTATAACATAACGAAACTTCACTTGCATTGCCAAATCACCCCAGGCTATAACGCCCCCATCTATCTGTGAAAATCAAAGCCGGCGAAAATCACCCCAGATGCCTGTCGTTTCCACAATATTCACCCATGCCTTGGGATCGGTCTGGAAGATGATTTTCTTTAACTCGGCGAGCTCGTATCGGGTGGTGACCGTCATCAGCATCGTTTGGGAAGTTTGTGTGAAGGCTCCTTCCGTTCGGATCACGGTGACGCCCCGGGGGAGCTTGACCAGTTCATCGATCAGGCTTTGCTCATTGCGGGTAATGATGAAGACCGTTACCTTGACGTGCCGGATATGGATAGTATCAATCAGCTTGGAGGTCAAATAGATGGATAGCATCGAGTACAGGGCAAGGTCCCAATTGTTTTTGAAATAACCGAGAGCAAGTATAACCAATCCGTTAACGGTAAACAGGAAGGTACCCAGAGGGAAATCCCGCTTGCGGGTAACGATGGAGCCGATAATATCGAAGCCGCCGGTTGATCCTCCCGCTCTAAGAGAAAGTCCGGTCGCAATCCCGAAGAGTACTCCGCCGAATACGGCGCCGAGGATGGGCTCGCTTGTTACCGCCATCACCGGAATGATTTGCATTAGCCAGGTGGTGGCAATGACTGAGATGACGCTTAGCAGAATAAACCGGCGGCCAATCGTAATAAGCCCCCATATAATCAATGGAAGGTTTCCGATAAAATAAATGAGGCCGATATTCCAATCGGTAAAATAGCCGATCAGCATGGCGACTCCCGACAGTCCGCCGCTAAGCAGCTGGTGTGGGATCAGCAGCAGGTTGAAGCTGGCAGCCAGAATACCCGCCCCCAGCAATATGTAGAATATCTCCCCGGCATATCTTCTCAACGGGCTTCCTCCTTACAGAGATTGTTAATTTTTCGGATTACAACAGTAGTGTATCCTTTTTCCTATGGTAAAAAAAGCTGTCAGAAATTTATTCGCGGCAAAAAGCATCCCCTCCTGAGAGAAGATGCTTATAGGATGCCGGCTCTGACGTACATAGACGCACTTGTTACATGGAATATTTTCTGTCACTTGTTTACTGAATACAGTCAACTGAGCACGTTACCGAAGCTCCTTCTAAACCGACCAAGGTCTCTGGTTTGTCCCTGAAAGCCAGACTGTGTCAATTTTTGCAGAACGGGGGAATTTTCCCCTACCTTCGTCTGGAAAAAGAGCCTTTACGTTTACTGGTCTTCGGTTTGCTCGGTTTCTTGTAAGTCGGAGTGGAACCGTCATTCTTCCTGGATGAAGATTTCGACGAGAAGGTTCCGGTGCTTTTTGGCTTGGAAGTTGGAGCAGGTTCTATGGAATTGGCCTTGTTCTTGTCGTCTTTGGCGTTTTTACTGCTGAAGCTTCCCGTGCGGTCGGAAGTCGTCGGGCTATCCTTCGCTTTGGGCGGGCTGGTTCCGGAGGAAGTCGATTTATCCCCTGTTGATTTGGAAGGAACCGTTGTCGAGTCCCCCTGAACCTTCCCGGATCCGCCCCACGAACTATCCCAGCCTCCGAATAAAGAATTCAATATCGCGCCGGTCAGAAAACCTTCCAGGAAGGAAGAATCGTAGTGCTTTTTGACATATTCCGCCGTACTGATCTCGATCAGAGTGTTTTCTTCATTCTCCGGGTCTTGCTGCAGATGAATCAGCTTGTTGCTGTAAACCAGGAACATGTGCTCCGGATTTTCTTCGCTGATTTCCTTAGGCTTCTCCTGTTTGGCCAGCAGGGCCGCAACCGCAGGAACGTCCTGGCCTTCGGCAAAGTAAATTCGGGACGTATCCTTTCCTTTTCCTATAACCTCGGTTAATGGATAGTGTTCCTTGACGTAGCTTCCGGCATTGGAACATCCAACCACAAGAGCAAGCACAAGAAAAGCCGCGACGATGGATACCCAACGCTTCATGCCGAACACCTCCTCATTATTGGGCTGATCTCATAAATTTTACGTCTGCGGAAGGGATTCTCTCACCTTGTAGAGCAACGAATTTCCCATCCTGCCATTGCAGGAAAAAGTAGCGGTCCCGGGTTGAAAAATATCGCCAAATCATCATTTCGTCCCCGTTGCGGAAATCCGTATTTCCCGCTGTGCGCGTAATGTCTTTGCGGTAATGCTCCAACTCGTATTGAATTTCCCCGTCCACATCGAGCAGGGTAGGGACGTCGTTCGGATCATCCAGAGCCCCTTCGAGAAATTGAGTGAGGAAGCATTCGTAAGTCCGGCCTTTTTCGATAAGCAGGCAGCATATTTGGCGTCCGTTCTGTAAATAATAGGCATAGCGGTGGGGAGGATGCCCCGGGTCGTAATATTCGACCTTGCCGCTGATTACGTACTGCTCGAGCTCTACAGTGACAATGTCCCCTACAGAAGCTTCTTCATAGGGATTATGCAGCTCGGTATGGGAAGAAGGTTCTTCTTTGTGACTTTTCAGAATCGAGCCGATCCTTTTGAATATGGACATGAAATTCAACGCTCCTCCGTCTTGATCTACATACAGCTATATACGTGATAGCGGTATTTGTGGTTTCGCACGGAAAAAAAGGGAAATTAAGAACAACGGAACTGGTCAATGATAGACGGGTTATGATATACTTTCTATTATTGTTCTTAAGTACGGCTGTTCGGCGGTGTTTTCCCGGTACCCGTGGAAAATGCTTTTTTGTTTGTCGATAAGTTTTCACCTTTGTAATAAAGGACGATATATAAAATAGAAAATGTCGCACCGTCGCACTTAAGGGAAGAAGACAGGGTGACTTTTGCCCAATAGAAAAAGGAGACTGAAACATTTGAAAAACTTCCAAGAATTTGGCCTGGAGCCAAAAGTTTTAAAAGCAATTACTGAAATGGGATTTGAAGAAGCGACCCCGATTCAGGCAAAAACGATTCCGCTTGCCATGCAAGGATTGGACCTGATCGGACAGGCACAAACCGGAACCGGTAAAACCGCTGCGTTCAGCGTACCGTTAATTCATAAAATTCAGCCGTCGGAAGATAAAATTGTAGCGCTTGTTATGTGTCCTACCCGGGAGCTGGCTATCCAGGTAGCCGAGGAGATCGAGAAGCTCGGACGGTTCAAAGGCATCCGTTCCCTGCCGATCTATGGTGGACAGGATATCGTCAAGCAGATTCGTGCCCTGAAGAAGCGGCCGCAGATCATAATCGGGACTCCCGGACGTCTGCTGGATCATATTAACCGGAAGACGATTAAGCTGGAGGATGTACGCACGGTTGTACTCGACGAAGCGGATGAGATGCTCGATATGGGCTTTATGGATGACATCCAATCCATTCTGAGCCTTGTCCCCGACGAGCGGCATACGATGCTGTTCTCGGCCACCATGCCTCCCAACATTCAGAAGTTGGCCCAGCAGTTCTTGAACAATCCGCAGCATGTTTCCGTCATTCCGAAACAAGTCAGCGCTCCCCTAATTCAGCAGTCCTATATTGAAGTACATGAAAAACAGAAATTCGAGGCTCTATGCCGTCTGATCGATATGGAGGCTCCGGATCTGGCCATTATATTCGGAAGAACGAAGCGGCGTGTCGATGAGCTGTCGGAAGCTCTGCAGAAGCGCGGATATTCGGCGGAAGGGCTGCACGGGGACCTGTCGCAGAATCAGCGGGACACGGTTATGCGCAAGTTCAGAGACGGAAGCATTGACGTGCTGGTGGCTACCGATGTGGCGGCCCGTGGTCTCGATGTGTCAGGGGTATCGCACGTAGTCAACTTCGACCTGCCGCAGGATCCGGAAAGCTACGTCCACAGAATCGGTCGTACCGGCCGCGCAGGCAAGGAAGGAACGGCTTGGACGTTCGTGACCCCTAGGGAGATTGACCATCTGCATTTCATCGAGCGGGTAACCCGCCACCGGATCGCACGGAAGCCGCTGCCGTCGCTGGCGGAGGCTATTGAGGGCAAACAACGGCTGACCGCGGAACGTCTGATCGAGATCATCAATAACGATGGGGCCCAGCAATACAAGGGCGTTGCCATTCAATTGCTCGAGCAGTATGATTCGGTCAACCTGCTGGCTGCCGCAATGAAGCTGATTACAGGAGAAGCTAGAGAGGTTAGCATCGAGTTAACTCCCGAGGAGCCAATCCGCGCGAAGAAGCGCCGGCCGGATGTTCGAAGCTCGGGTAGAAGACCAAGCGGCAACTTCAAATCCAACTTCCGCCGGGGAGACCGTCAGGGCGGTGGTGGAGGATACGGAGGAGGTTCGCGTTATTCCCGCAGGGACGGAGATAATCGGCGGGACGGCGGTTCCCGTTCCGGCAACAGCTACGGACGCGACCGCGACTCCTATACGCGCAACCATTAATCGTCTGGCAGTTACGGCATGAATTAACATCTTAGATAAAAATCTCTTGCGCCGCAGATCTCGTAATCGGTCGGTTGCAAGAGATTTTTTGTTGGGGTGCATAATCTACAAGATTCGTTTATAAAGCCCAGGGCGGACCGTTTAGTCCGTTATCGGCGAATTATCCTTCCAGACTAATTTCAAGGGGATACTCTCATAATTGATCAGCATGATTTTCTTGGAAACGTGCCTGTCCAAAGGACGGCGATAGCCGTTTACCCTTGGGCGATTGATCAGCGGTCCCGTGACGTGAAATTGCAGTGTTTGAACATGCCGGCGAGAGCTTCCCCCTACCGATTTATATGGAAATAGGCTATAATAGACGAATGCGAATAGTCAGACTCAATCGAAGGAGGAAACTGGTTTGGAATTCCGCGGACTAATGGGGGGCTTTTACCGCATCTCCGAATGGATAATGAGGTTATCCGTCACCAATCTTCTATGGGTGCTATGCTCATTGCCTTTCTTCTATCTCATGCTAGTAGTATTTCTCAATCCGGAGAACACAGTCGATTTGTTCAAACAAGGGCTGTTTCTTATCGGAATCGTCTCTCCTTTTACTGTTGTCCCCGCTACGGCCGCCGCATTTACAGTTGCCCGCAAGTGGGTAACCGGTGACGTCGATGTGCCATTATTGAAAACGTTTTTTCGGGGCTACAAGGAAAATTATTTACAGAGCATGCTGGGTGGAATTGCCTATCTGATTCTAACTGGAGTCCTGTATGTTAACTATCAGTTCTATGGGTCCCAGGAAGGAACGCTGAGCCTTTTATCTTATCTGTTTATTACATTATTCTTTATACTTGTTGCTTCCTTCTTTAATTATCTGTCCATCATGGTTCATTTTCATATGAAATTTTGGCAAATTCTTAAGAACAGCTTCCTGATTACGATTGGCCGGCCTATCGCTTCGTTAATCATCATCGTGTCCAACGTGGCTATCGTAATGATCAGCTTCAGATATACGTTTCTGATTCCTTTCTTTATGGGAAGTCTGATTGCCATTGTCACCTTCTGGCATTTTCATCGTGGTTTCCTGAAGCTTCAGGAGCAGCGTGAGAAGCTGGAGCAGCTCCAAGCCGAGCGGGAGCAGGAAGAGCAGGAGGAGAAAGAGCGCGAGAATCAGGACAAGGAACACGAACAGTCTGAGACTGCGAATGCAGATAGAATGGAAGATCACAGTCGTGATCAAGCAGGACAGAGCTCTTCGTCCGACGAGGAGCCGCCGCATAAAGACGATTCTGCGAATGAAATCCGGTCCGATAAGAAAGACTAATGGACAATCCATCCGATAAGCGGGTCCTATATGGGCCCCTGCCCAATCGGAGCTTGCGAGGTTTACTTTTTGCCCTTCAATCTTTATAATGAATAATACAGTTTCAAACCTCCTGCGATGTGCGTTACGATTTACGTTGTTTTGAACCAATGTATGTTTCTAGGGAGTCCAACATTGCCGTACGGCTGTCATGCCCTCTAAAGGGGACTTCAAAAGTACTGCTGCGGACACCCACCTGCTGAGAGCGGGTTTCGAAACAAGAAAATCGGACGGCATTTGCGGGTCTTAATTTAGAATCCGACAGGAATTAAAGATTGCCTGTATGATACATAGTAGTCTGTCTAATAAGCCCCTCGTGGGGTTTATATTCTTATTTAGGAGGTTTTTTGTTTGAAAATTTTTATCGACACAGCCAACGTGGAAGAAGTGAGACAAGCCTATGAGCTGGGTGTTCTTTCCGGAATTACGACGAATCCTTCCCTGATTGCCAAAGAAGGAAGAGATATTTTTGAAACGATTAAAGAAATGGTATCGATAGTCGGCGACCTTCCGATCAGTGCAGAGGTTATCAGCCTGAATGCGGATGAGATGGTGGAGCAGGGCAAGAAGCTCGTTGAGATCGGGCCGGGAATAGTGGTCAAGGTTCCAATGTGTGAGGAAGGCTTGAAGGCTACCCGCCGTTTCAGCGAATTGGGAATCAAGACGAATGTGACGCTGATATTCTCGTCCACCCAAGCGCTTCTGGCTGCTAGAGCAGGTGCTACTTACGTATCCCCGTTCATCGGCCGGCTGGATGACATCAACATGATCGGGATGAATCTGATCGAGGAAGTCAGCAGCATCTTCAAGACACACCAAATCGAAACGGAAATCATTTCTGCGAGCGTCCGCCATTCCGCTCACGTGATCGAAGCGGCCCTGGTTGGTGCTCATATTGCAACTATGCCGTATAAAGTCATCCAATCCATGATCAAGCATCCGTTGACAGATGCGGGGATCGCGAAGTTTTCCGAGGATTGGGAGAAGGCAAACCTCGGTACTTTCTAAAGCGAAAACGGCTAGGGGCTGTGGCCGAAATCGGTTAGCGAATTTCAGCCCGCTCGGCGCCCGGTTTCATCGAGAAAAAAGGACCTCATCATCCACCTTTGCTGTGGAATGTGAGGTCCTTTTTCGTATGTACACTGGGAGGTTCTCGTTTTCATGCGAAAAAGCCGTGCGATGCTTCAAATTGTAAAGCAATTGTGCAGGTTTTTTTGGAAAAAGCATCCCGATGCTTCATTCTAAAGCAAAAATGCAGGTCTTTTCCCGAAAAAACCGCGTCATGCCTGATTCTAGAGCAATTGTGCAGGTCTTTGGAGCGATTTTTGCGAAACGGCTCCTTTTTGGCAAAAAGACCTGCACATTTGAGCGTCTTTCGCTCTCTTGTTGGAAAAAGACGGGATTTTAATGCACTTTTGCTCGTCTTTTGCGACGTCCTTGCTCGTGTTTGAGCCGCTGAAAGGTGTGAAGGTCATGGACGTTCGGTCAAAATCGGATTATAGTTTCAACAACCGGTTATTTAATTTTTTTGCGATATTGATCGGGGGTCATGCCCACCTGCTGTTTGAAGAGACGGCTGAAATGAGCTGGATGCTTGAACCCGACGAGGTATCCGACCTCTGTGACCGATTGGTTGCGATCCAGCATGAACAGCATTTTCGCTTGGTTGATTCTCCTCTGATACAGATAGGTAAAGATCGTCTGTCCGGTCACCTCACGGAACAACTTGGCCAAATAATACTTATTCAGATGCAGTGCATCTTCCAGTTGATCCAGATGAATATTTTCTGTGTAACGGCTTTCAATGAAGGCAAGAATGCTCTGCACGATCTTTTCTTTCTCCTGCGGCGCCTCCATACGCTTGTTCATTTCCTCCTGACACATTTCATAAATGAACAGAAGAAGCTCGATAAAGGTCAGTCTCAGCCGGTGATAGGAGAATAAATCGGTTCGGCCGTAATGGCAGTGAAGGCGCTGCAGAAGCTCTTCCATTGCGGACTTGAGGTGACCGTTCAGACGAAGATGATGGTTTCTCAAAATTTGAAACGGCTTCAGCAGCTCCAGATTACGCGGTTTCTCCTCCAGTATATTTATGAAGAAAGGATCAAAAGATAGATTGCTCCTTACGTATTCTTCACTCGGGTCTATTTTGGGACAATGCGGCGTCATTCCGTTCATCAGTATAAAATCGCCCGGAACCAGGTCGATGACCTGATCTCCCAACATATAGCTGCAGCGGCCGCTGTGAAAATAATAAATTTCATATTGGCTGTGGGAATGGAAAGAAGGCCGAATGATCGGCCTGTTGTTTCGATAGACAAATCCGTTAAGGAGCGGGTATGGATAAGAAGCGCTGGACATATGGATCCTCCCGATGAATGGCAGATTCCTTAAGACGGCAGCGATGAACAAATCTTGCCTGAATTTCCGCCGCGAAATCTATCCCGTTTGGGACTTATTATACTACAAATTCATCGGAAGGGGGCCATCATGGAGCTCCTGCTGCGAGCATAATCAATAATCGAGTTTGATTTCCCGACCTGTGCGGGCTGATTCGTAAATGGCCAGAATGAGCTTGACGGCTTTGCTCGCTTCTTCCCCGGTAATCATCGGGTCGCGGTCCTCCCGGATCGCTTGAATCAGATCATCGACCAGTACGAAATGGCCGTCGTTAGAAATATTCGTGGCACTGCTGCTGGCGGCCAAAGTTCCTTCTACCTGCGGGGCTTCCTCCTGGGAGTCGGCGAAGCTCCATTGCTTGATCCCGCTGTCTCCGAAGATGATCGTTCCGTTCTCTCCATGGATCTCGAAGCGTGTTTCCATTCCGGGATAAACGGAGGTCGTTCCTTGAATAATCCCGAAGGCGCCATTTTTATACTTGATGGCGGCGACAGCGGTATCCTCGACCTCAATCGAGCGAACGAGCGGCGCGGAATAGGCGAAGACCGACTCGACGTCCCCGACCATCCATTGAATCAAATCCACTCCGTGAACTCCCTGATTCATCAAGGCTCCTCCTCCGTCCAGCTCCCAAGTACCCCGCCAGCCGGCGCTCCGGTAATATTCCGGACTGCGGTAATATTTCAGGTAGGCATCGCCCAGCACCAGCTTGCCGAGCTTTCCTTCCTGAATCGCCTTGCGGGTTGCGATGGCAGCGGGAAAGGTGCGCCGCTGATAGACAACCCCGAGCTTGACCTGGCGCTCCCTTGCCGTGCGGATCATCCGATCCATTTTGTCAACGGTAATATCAAGCGGCTTCTCGCAAAATATATGCTTGCCTGCTTCGGCGGCAGCGATGGCAACCTCCGCATGCAGTCCGCTGGGAACGCAGATGGAAACCGCATCGATATCTTCTCTCTGCAGCATGATTTCGTAATCGGTATAAATGTCTTTAACGGAAAATTCCTCAGCGAGCTTCTTTGCTTTGGGCTCCTCTACATCAGCAATGGCTACCAGCTCCGCTTGCGGGTTGGACGTAATCGCCTTGGCGTGGAAGGGAGCGATCACTCCTGCGCCCACGATGGCAAATCTTAGCTTTCTCATGCCCATTCACCTCTCAATAAGTCATTTGGCATCCTGTGAAGGATCTGATTCCTAGGGATAGCCTAGCACATCCGAATGGCCTTTACTTGATTCTCGTTAACCGGAATGACCATTCTTTTGACTATCGTTGGCCTGTTGATGTAATGTTGAAGTCAAGTGAAGGATTCAGTTAATTCCCGGATCTCTGAAGTGGATGGTGAACAGAACTCATGGCAGATAAACCAAGCCGTAAAACCTTTCATCTTCGGCTGGATGAAATGGTAAACCGATTAAAAGAAGATATTCTTACCTCCAAGCTGCAGACCGGAGATTATTTGCCTTCCGAGAAATCGCTCGGTGAGCAGTTCCATCTAAGCAACCGGTCCGTTCGTAAAGGGCTGGAGGTCTTAGTTCGGGAAGGGTTGATCGTAAAGGTGCCCAAAGTGGGCAACCGGGTGACTCGGCCCGACGATGGCGGGACATTAACGGTTAGGTTTGGCTATTATAAATCGATGGCTTATGAAGCTGATCTTCATCACCTCTTAACCTTGTTTCAGGAGCAATATCCGCAAATCCGGGTGCAGGCCGTTCCCATTGCGGGCGATGTCGGAATCAAGGAATACCTGGAGGCAGGCTTGCTGGATGCAGCAACCGTCAATTATCCGACCTATCAATCGATCCTGGATGGGAAGGAAAGGGATTGGCTGGAGGAGCAGCCCCCCGATCCCTCCATGTATCCTTACGTAACCCATGCTTTTACGGCAGACGGTTTACTCATGGCGAAGCCGTTTCTGTTCTCTCCCCTGGTCCTGTGCTATAACCGGGAGCATATCCGGGCGAACGGGCTGCTTGAGCCGGACAGCGGCTGGTCCTGGCAGGATTTGTCGCAGGTCGCTTCCCAATTGACTCGGCCGAACGAAAGGCTGGGGTTTTATTTTCATTTGCAATCCCGCAATCGGTGGCCGGTCTTCTTGCTGCAAAGCGGAGGCTCGCTGCGTAAGGAACCGGACGGTCGGCCGATAATCTGCGGCACCGATTGGATGGAGGGATTTAAGGTTTGCCGCGACCTGATTGTCAATCAGCGGACTATGCCTATGTTCGACCAGGAGTCCGATGCAGAGGAATTGTTCCGGCAGGGCAAAGCTTCGATGATTATGACCAGTTATTTCGCCATGAATAGGCTCAGATCGATGAAGGGAGATTGGGACATTGCCCCTCTCCCTCACCTTCGCAACGGCAAAACCTTGCTGCTTGTCATAGGGTTGATTGTGAATAGGAATTCTTCCCGCAAGGAGGCCGCCCGCAAGCTGATCGATTTCTTGACCTCATACCCTGCGCAATTGGCTGTGCGGAAGAACACATTAAGCATTCCCGCCCTGAAGCCGGCAGCGGAATGGACCGGCCCCGATTCCCATTACCGGCCGCAGAGATTTCATCTGTATCGGGAGGTGGCGCCGACCTTCAGCTTCTATGATGAGCTTGGATTGTCCAACGATGACATTGTGAGGATGACTCAGCAGGCCAAAATGTATTGGTCGGGGTTATGCGACGAACAGCAGCTGTGCGAGAGTCTGGAGCGATGCCTGAGTGGTTAGCGGCTTGAGAGCAGAAAATGCATTACATATACACTAGTGGAGAAAATGAATATTTTGATTTATTTCCATACGGGATTGACATTCGTTTCTAGTCTACATTATGATGAGGTTGTGATAGATATAGGTCAAATATGACCCAGGTGATACATTAAGCCAAAGAAGGAGCTAGAGCAGATGAGCCAAATAGTAATGCTGGCGGGCAGTGAAGTGTTGAGCGGGATTTTTACGCCAAATCATTTGGACCAGCTTCGTCAGCTGGGAACGTTAAGGGAAAGCCAAGCCAAGCACAGTCCGACTCCGGAAGAGGCGAAGGAATGGATTAAAGGGGCGGATATCGTTATTACAACTTGGGGCAGTCCGCGAATAAACGAGGAGATTCTTGCTTATGCGCCCGATTTGAAGCTTGTGATGCACGCAGCGGGAACCGTCAAAGGGATTGTCAGTCCCGAAATGGCGGCCAAGGGCATAAGGGTAAGCAGCGCCAATGGGGCGCTTGGGATCGGTGTAGCGGAGACCGCGTTGGGATTAACGATTACCTCGCTTAAGAACATGTGGCAGCTTGCCAGAAATACCAGGGAAGGCGAATGGAACAAAGATAAGGATAAAATCCGCGAGCTCTACGGGGTAACGATAGGAGTCGTGGGAGCAGGCCGGGCGGGCCGCCATTATATCCAGCTGATGAGAAATTTCCATGTCGACATCCTTCTGTATGATCCATTCGTAAGCCAGGAGGAGGCGGAAGCGATGGGAACGACGAAAGTCAGTCTGGAGGATTTGCTGGTTCGTTCCGATGTCGTTTCGATCCATGCCCCTTCAATTCCCGAGACGGATAAGATGTTTAACCGGGAAACGCTGGCTCTGATGAAAGATGATGCGGTACTGATCAATACTTCCCGCGGCAGTCTGATTGATGAGGATGCTCTTGCGGAGGAGCTGGAGAAGGGCAGGTTTACAGCCTGCATCGACGTGACCGATCCGGAGCCTCCCCGGCAGGACCATCCGTTCCGGCGTCTGCCGAATGTCATTCTGATTCCTCATATTGCCGGAGCGGTCAATAACGGAAAGCAAAGAATGGGACAATATTCCGTTGACGAAATCCGCCGTTTCCTCAACCGGGAGCCGATGGATGGCGAAGTGAATCTGCAGAAACTCCATACGATTGCTTAAAATAAATTGGGGCAGGTATATTAAAAATTTCTTTAATATACCTGTCTTTATTTTTTGAATACGTTATAATGGGAAGTAGAAAAAAGATCACAAACGAATAGTAATAATCACAAACGATCATTTAAGGCTGGAATTGGATCAGGAGGTAACGGATGTTTGCGGAAGAACGGCAAATTAAAATAGTCGAGATGGTCAACCGCCAAGGGAAGGTGACGGTAGCCCAGGTGAGCAAAGCGCTGGGGGTTTCCCCGGTAACGGTCAGAAGAGATTTGGAGAGGCTGGAGGAGAAGGAGCTGCTCGTGCGAACCCATGGAGGAGCCATGGCCTTGAAGTCGGCTTTTCCGGAAACGGCCCGCGAGCTATCCTTCTCCGAGAAGGCGGGGGCTTACGCGGCGGAGAAGGAACGGATTGCCGAAGCGGCAGCGAAGCTCGTCGGGGATGAGGAATCGGTTCTGTTGACACCGGGGACCACGAATATGCTGCTTTCCCGCAAGCTGACGGGGAAGACCGATTTAACGGTCGTGACCAATGCGGTCAACATCGCCCTGCAGCTCGGAAGTCCTCCCGGATGGGACGTAATTCTGACCGGCGGCAAGCTGCGGGCCAAATCGTTTGCGATGGTCGGTCCGATAGCCGAACAGTCGCTGGCCAAGCTGAACGTCGACAAGCTGTTCATGGGGGTGGACGGGTTCGACTTCGCGGAAGGGCTGACGACTCCGAATCTGTTGGAGGCAAGCGTGAACCGGCAGATGATTGCTATTGCTAAGCAAGTCATTGTGGTGGCTGACCGCAGCAAGTTCGGCAAGGTGATGTTCTCCCACATCGCGCCGTTGGATGTTGTGCACACGGTAATTACCGACAAGCAGTTGTCCGATGAGGATGCTCGGCGGATCGAGGACCTCGGCATCGAGCTTATCCTCGTATAGAGAAACAGGCTCCAGACATGGCGCGCGGACAAAAAATCATTGTCACTCCGCCTGAATTGCAGTACAATATAAATGAAAGTAAACGAAAGCAAATTGTCACAAAAGAAAGATCGTTGGTCCGTCAGGCTAATTCCGGAACCTGTCTTTCCTATCCGCGAATAGCTGCCAATAGCATTCCGCTTGCATGATAGCAAAGCTGTAAAACCTTGTAACATTTCATGAGCAAGAGCACTGCATCACTTAATACTATAAGGGGGACTTATCATGCCATTAGTTTCATCCACTCCAATGCTTCAAGAAGCCAGAGCGAACGGCTACTGTATAGGAGCCTTTAACGTCCATACGCTGGAGATGCTTCAAGCGGTGGTAGAGGCCGCGGAGGAGACTCAATCTCCGTTAATTATTCAATCGACGGTAGGCACCGTCAAGCATCTCGGCCCCGAATATATTGCTGCGGCCGCCACGGTCGCCTCGAATCTGTCCAGCGTTCCGATTGCCCTGCATTTGGATCACTGCACCGATTTTGATTTGATCGTCCGCTGTATCCGCGCCGGATATACTTCCGTTATGATTGACGCTTCCAAGTTTCCTTTTGAAGAAAATGTGAGACAAACCTTGAAGGTTGTCGAGGTGGCCAAGGCGGCCGGCGTCAACATTGAAGCCGAGCTTGGCAAGGTCGGAGGCGTGGAAGACGATATCGTCGTGGCCGAACATGAAGCGCTGATGGCCGACCCGGACGAATGCGCCAAGTTTGTGGAACTGACCGGAGTTCCGACGTTAGCCCCGGCTATCGGCACGGCACACGGTATTTATAAAGGGGAGCCCAAGATCGATTTCGACCGGATCAAGCGAATTGCCGATAAAGTGGACGTGCCGCTCGTGCTGCACGGCGGATCGGGCATTCCGGAGGAGCAGGTCAAGCGCTGCGTATCCTTGGGAATGGCCAAGATGAATGTGGCTACCGAGCTTAGAATCGTATTCTCCGATGCAATTAAGGCCGTTTTCGCTGCCAATCCGGAGGAGAATGATCCGAGATCCTATATGGTGCCGGCCAAGAAGGCATTGAAGGAAGCGGCTATTGAAAAGATGCGTCTGTGCGGCTGCATTGGCAAAGCACGAGATTTGACGGGACGGTGAGCTAATGAACCGCCAAGACTTGATTGATCAATTTATCGGATTGTTCGGAGATTCCTCCGAATCAATCCGTTGTTTTTATGCACCCGGGCGGGTGAATTTGATTGGAGAGCATACGGATTATAACGGAGGCTATGTTTTTCCGGCAGCGCTAACCTTCGGTACTACAATGCTGATTCGGCCGAGGCAGGATCGGGAGATCCATCTTGCATCCGCTAACTTCGAGGTGCGCGGGACCATTGATTTGGATCAGGCGAAATATGTGCAGGAGGAGGACTGGATCAATTATCCGAAAGGAATTCTCGTTCATCTGCGGAAGAACGGTTATTCCTTCAGCGGCTATGACGTCTATTATTACGGCGATATTCCGAATGGAGCCGGATTATCCTCTTCTGCTTCGCTTCAATTGGTCACCGCTTTCGGATTCATGAGCATGGAAGGACATCCGATCGACAGGGTGGAGCTGGCGCTCGTCGCCCAGCGATCCGAGAATGAATTTCTCGGAGTGCAGTGCGGGATCATGGATCAATTTACCGTAGCCATGGGGAAAGAGGACCACGCCCTTCTATTGAAATGCAGCACCCTCGAATATGAGCACGTTCCTTTTGACAGTGAAGGCTATAAGCTCGTTATCGGAAATACGAACAAGCGCAGAGGACTGGTCGATTCGGAGTATAATACGAGAAGAGGCCAGTGCGAGCAGGCGGTACAAGAGCTGCGGGCGGAGTATCCCGGGCTCAAGCTGCTGGGAGAGCTGGATCTGGCTCAATTCCGGTCCTCTCAATCGCTGATCCGGGACGAGGCCGTTCGAAGAAGAGCGCAGCATGTCATTGAAGAAAATGACCGTGTGCTGAAATCCGTGAATGCCCTGAAGCGGAACGACCTGCAGCAGTTCGGCCGATTGATGACCGCTTCCCACAATTCCTTGCGTGATCTGTATGAAGTCACTTGCCTTGAGCTGGATGTCATGGTGGAAGAGGCTCTGAGGGTAGAGGGAGTGCTGGGTTCCCGTATGACGGGAGCAGGCTTCGGCGGCTGCACCGTATCGCTGGTCCGGGAGGATGCCGTAGACGGATTCATTGAGCGGGTAGGGGCCGCTTACCGCGAGCGCACCGGATTGGAAGCGTCCTTCTATGTGGGGAACATAGGCAATGGAGTGAGCGAGCTGTAATAAGGAATAACAGTACCAATTTCGTTGCGGCACAAACAGACTGATAGGGTACCTGGAATCTCACTCCCATCGGTATAGGTAAACGGGCTTAAGAGGTTATAGTGCCATGACGTATACAGAACGGAGGGAATACGCAAATGGCGGTATTGGTCACGGGCGGAGCCGGCTACATAGGCTCCCATACGGTTGCAGAACTTATTGATGCCAAGGAAGAAGTAGTCGTCGTCGATAATCTCAGTCAAGGACACCGGCAAGCGCTGCTGGGCGGCAAGCTTTATGTGGGAGATATACGCGATGCGGATTTCATGGAAACGGTGTTCAAGGAAAACGACATCGAATCCGTCATTCATTTCGCCGCATACTCTCTTGTTGGAGAGAGCATGCAGAATCCCGCCAAATATTACGACAATAACGTCTATGGTACGCAGCGCCTGTTGGAAATTATGAAGAAGTACGGAACGAAACGCATCGTCTTCTCCTCAACGGCAGCTACCTACGGCGAGCCGCAGACGGTGCCGATTGAGGAAACCGCACCGACACAGCCGACGAATACTTATGGAGAGACGAAGCTCTCTATGGAGAAAATGATGAAGTGGTTCGATGCGGCTCATGGCATCAAATATGTCGCGCTGCGTTATTTCAATGCGGCAGGAGCTCATCATAGCGGCCGGATCGGGGAAGACCATTCTCCGGAGACTCATCTGGTCCCGCTTATCCTTCAGGTTCCGCTTGGTAAGCGGGAGCATGTATCCATCTTTGGTGATGACTATCCGACTGAGGACGGTACTTGTATCCGGGATTACCTGCATGTATCCGATTTGGCGGATGCTCACCTGCTCGCTTTGGAGAGACTGCGAAGCGGCGGGGAGAGCTCGGTTTATAACTTGGGAAGCGGCAAAGGATTTTCCGTCAAGGAAATGATCGACGTGGCCAGGAAAGTGACCGGGCATCCGATTCCTGCCGTGCTCGAACCGAGGAGAGCCGGAGACCCGGCAGTGCTGATAGCTTCATCGGCGAAGGCCAAGCGCGAATTGAACTGGAGCCCGCGGAGGGACAATCTGGAAGAGATCGTAGAATCCGCCTGGAACTGGCATCGTCAGCACCCGGATGGGTTCACGGAATAGAAGGATCCGTTGTCAAGCTTAAAGCCGGTCTATGACCGGATGCGACCGGCTAAGTTACAATATTTATGATCATGTGAGGAAAGAAGGCAGGATCGATGCATAACAACAACGGCCACATAAGCAAAACGGAGGCAGCCCAATGGTTGGCGCGGCTTGTCCGCTTCGGGGAAGCGAAGGGGCTTATTGAAGAAGAGGATCGGATTCCTGTAACGAATGCTCTTCTCGATCTGCTGCAGATTGAGGAGCCTTGCGATGGTGACCTGGATACTTTATTTCCTCCTGAAGAAGATCTGGCTGGAGACAGCCCGATGCCGCTGCTGAATCCTCTCCTGGATTATGCTGCCGGGCAGGGGCTGCTGTCGGATAACACGGTGACTTATCGGGATTTGTTGGATGCCAGGATGATGGGGCTGCTGATGCCCCGGCAATCCGAGATCACCCGGGAGTTCTCCCGTTTGCTGGAGCAGAAAGGGCCCGAAGCGGCGACACATTGGTTCTACAGCCTTTCCAAGCATTCCAATTATATCCGGATGGATCGGATCCGCCAGAATGAATATTGGCAGGCATCGACAGACTATGGCGATTTGGAAATAACGATCAACCTGTCCAAACCGGAGAAGGACCCCAAGCAAATTGCGCTGGAACGGAGCATGCCGCAGAGCCGGTATCCGAAATGTCTGCTCTGTGCGGAGAATGTCGGCTATGCCGGGAGGGTCAATCATCCGGCCAGACAGAACCACCGGATCATTCCGGTGAAGCTTGCAGGCCAATCCTGGTTTTTTCAATATTCTCCTTATGTCTATTACAATGAACACTGCATTATTTTAAGCGGACAGCATGTTCCCATGAAGCTGACTAAGGATACCTTTATCCGGCTGGCGGAATTTACTGAGCAGTTTCCGCATTATTTCATCGGGTCCAACGCCGACCTGCCGATCGTGGGCGGTTCGATTCTCAGCCACGATCATTTTCAAGGGGGACGTCACCGGTTCGCGATGGAGGTGGCCGCGCGCGAGGAGGAATTCGTACATCCGCGCTATCCGGGCATCCGGGCGGCCATCGTGAAGTGGCCTATGTCGGTGATCCGCATTTCCGGCCCGAATTCCGGAGAGTTGACTGATTTAGCTTATACGCTGCTGGAAGTCTGGCGGGGGTACAGCGATGAATCCGCCGATATCCTTGCGTTCAGCCGGGAGGAAGACGGTACACTTACCCCTCATAACACCATCACACCGATCGCCCGCAGGAATGCCCAGGGGGAATGGGAATTCGATCTGGTGCTCCGCAACAATCGAACGTCTCCGGAGCATCCGCTGGGAATATTCCATCCTCACCGGGAATTGCATCATATTAAGAAGGAGAACATCGGGCTGATCGAGGTTATGGGACTCGCCGTTCTACCCGGACGCTTGCAGCAGGAGCTCCGCATGATCAGCGGCATCCTTAGCGGGCAAGCTCCAGTGGCAGAATGGCCGGAAGGGCATCCCCTGCAGCCGCATCAAGCTTGGATCCGGCAGCTGGCACAAGAGCATGGAACGCGGATGAGCGAGGCGGAAGCGGCTGCCGTCCTTCGGCAGGAGGTTGGCCGAAAGTATATGCAGGTACTCGAGGATGCGGGTGTGTTCAAACGGAATAGCGCAGGCAAGGACGCTTTTCGCAGCTTTATGTTCCATGCCGGGTTTGTGCTCCGATAAAACGACCGATAGCCGCACAGACGGGGCGACGAAGTTCTTTACGGCCCCTTTGTGTGCAGCCAACCAGCAATGCTATAGTTCAAATAAATACGATTACTCAAGGTGCTACGCAACGAAGAAGCTTATGCACTGAACAAAGAAGGGTGGACCATGATAACAACAGTAACGCTCAATGCGGCGATTGACAAAACATATTACGTAGACCGGTTTGAATTGGGGAAAGTGACGAGAGTTCCGAAAATGCATGCTCTTCCGGGAGGCAAAGGCATCAACGTAGCCAGAGTCATCCATCTGCTCGGGGAATCTTCACTTGCAACCGGATTCATTGCCGGCAGCAATGGCCGATTCATCGAGAAGAAACTAACCGAGCAGGGGATCTCCCATGATTTTGTCACGATTGAAGGCGAGTCCCGTATTTGCTTGAATATTATTGATCGTTCTTCAGGGGAATCTACCGAAATTTTGGAGCAGGGACCGACTGCGGCCCAGATGGACCAGACAGCGATGGAAGCGAAGGTGAAGGAACTGGCGGAGCGTTCCGGCATATTATGCTTCTCCGGCAGTCTGCTTGCAGGGGTGCCCACGGACTTCTATGCCCGCTTGATCGCAACGGCGAAATCAGCCGGGGCCAAAGTTTTTCTGGATACGAGCGGGGACGCCCTTCTTGCCGGCATCGAAGCAGTGCCGTATTTCATTAAGCCTAACGAGGACGAAGTGGCCAAGATCATCGGTCATCCGCTGGAGAAGGAAAGTGATTTGTATGACAGTGTTCAAGGGCTGATGGAGCGGGGGATAGCCTGTGTGGTTGTGTCACTTGGCGAGAACGGCTCGTTGGCAGGAGTGGAAGGACAATTATACCGCGTTAAAGCTCCCCGCATTGAAGCGGTTAATACGGTTGGCTGCGGAGATTCCTTCGTTGCCGGCATGGCCGTAGGTGTAGCCCGCGGTCTGCCTGTTGAAGAATGCCTTCGTCTGGCCACCGCCTCGGGTTCGGCTAACGCTTTGACGGAAGAGGCCGGTAACGTGCGGCTGGATGATGTGCAAAGGCTGCTCGCCGAGGTTAGTATCGAGCTTCTGTAATCTCCGGGATTCTGGGGTTGAGATACGTTCTTCGGCCGGATGAACCGGAGGATTGATTATAGAGGAGGGTGAAATTTCATGAAAGCTCTTTATTTTGGGAATATGTTTTCACCTTTCTCTTTTTCTTCAAGCAAAAGAATGGTAATATGGACTAAAGTACTGTCGGATGAAGACCGACATTTGTCATTTTGGGGGGGCAGGACACTTGTTGAAAAGAACATTGGTCGGATTGCTGCGGAGCCACGAGCAAACAGGAGAAAAAGCGAAAGATCCTTTGTTAAAAACAAGGTACTACAAGCTTTCCAAAGACAAGCTTTGGGAAGAGGTCGTAAGTACGCTCAAGAAAATCAACGGGTACAAAATTCTGCATGAAGTCCCTAATGTCGGGGAAATCGTGGTCGAGAAGAAAACGATTACGGGACGTCGGCAGGACATTACCCTGACCCTGTTTGCCATCACTCCGGTTAAAAGCGCCGTCGATATCTATTCCGCTTCCCGCGGGTCGCTCGGGGACCTTGGCTCCAATTACCGGACTATCCTCGATATTTACAATGCGTTGGATCGCAGGCTGTCGGCTTATAAAATTTCTTGAGCCGGCCGCCGGCCGGCTGGACCCCAGCGGCATCTGAGTATACGAAAAGCGGGGGAAAATTCGTTTTCCCCCGCTTTTCGTATGGAATTTATCGCAATCAGACCAGTTTCTTGACGGCTTCGATAGCCGCTTCATAGTTAGGATGCTCGGTCATCTCACTCAGGTATTCAACATATTGGATCTTGTTGTCCGCATCGAGAACGAAGATAGAGCGCATCAATAATTGAAGCTCTTTGATCAGCACGCCGTAGGCTTCGCCAAATGAGCGTGTTTTATAGTCGGATAAGGTGACCACTTTATCCACACCGGCCGCGCCGCACCAACGGGCTTGAGCCATCGGCAGGTCTACGCTGACTGTAAGGATGACGACGTTGTCTCCCAATTTGCCGGCCTCTTCATTGAATCTGCGGGTTTGCGCATCACAGACGCCGGTGTCCAGAGAAGGAACGACACTGATCAGCTTGATTTTGCCCGCATAGTCGGACAAGGAAGCCGTATCAACAAGACTTTGGTTAAGAGTGAAATCAGGAGCCTGATCTCCCACCTTTAATTCGCTGCCGATCAGAGTAATCGGATTGCCTTTCAAAGTTGCGGCATTGGCGCGTTCTTGAGCCATAATGAACAATTCCTCCTTTAGGGAAACCTAAAATTTGGCTTTTGCTTCATCCTATTATAATATGAGTAATTGATACTTGTCCAATAACGAACATGTAAAGACGCTTAATAGCGGGCTTGTGCTGACGGCGGGAACGGCTGGGTCCGGGGAAAGGGTAGGGAATGGAAAAGTGGAGCTTAGACAATTGCATTATTTTGTTAAGGTAGCCAAGAAGCAGCATGTGACGCAGGCATCGGAAGAGCTGCATGTTGCGCAATCGGCAGTAAGCAGACAAATTCGTCAGCTGGAGCAGGAGCTGGGGGTCACTCTCTTTGTGCAAAAAGGGAGGAACCTGCAAATAACTCCGGTCGGCAAGCTGTTTCTGTCCCGGATTGAAGAAATATTAAACGAACTGGACCGGGCAGTGGTGGAGGTCAAGGAATTTCTGGATCCTACACGCGGCGAGATCAGAATCGGCTTCCCGCACAGCTTGGGTATAGCCTTGCTGCCAACCGTCATAGCCAAGTTCCGACAGCACTACCCTGATGTTAAATTCAAGCTGAGACAGGGAACTTTCTTCAGCCTCATTCGTGATGTGATCGAAGGCGAAATCGATCTTTCGTTCATCTCCCCGTTCCCCGAATCTCATAACTATGTATCGGGAGAAATTCTGCTGACGGAAGAATTGTTCGGAATTCTTCCGGATACCCATCCTCTGGCGGGGGAGGCTACGATCCGGCTGGATCAATTGAAGGACGAACCGTTCGTTATGTTCAGCGATGCCTACTCGCTTAGAACGATCGTTCTGCAAGCCTGCAAGAAGGCGGGCTTCGTCCCCCAAATCGGCTTCGAGGGGGAGGAGACGGATACGATTCGCGGGCTGGTCGCTGCCGGCCTGGGGGTCAGCTTGATGCCCGAGATGGCTCTGATGGAAACTTCCAAGCTGCAGCCGGCCAGGGTTCGTGTCATTGAGCCGACGGTTACCCGGACGATCGGCCTGATCCGCCGCAAAAGCGAGAAGCTGTCTCCCGTCGTGCAGGCCTTCCGAGAATTCTTGCTGGACTACTTCGGCCATGATCGGAACCAGTAAAGGACATGAGCACAGCGCTGTCCGTAAGTCATTGAAGATTATGGGACCGCCCTGTTTCGCCAATTGAAAAGCAAAAAAAAGCCGTCTCTTATGTAAATTGGAAGGATCACCAACCATTTACAAAAAAAGGAGACGGTTTCTTTGTATACACCATAATTTTTGCCAAATGATGAGCGTGAAGAGGACATTCCGGAGAATCACCTCATGCATGTGATTGAACGATACTGTAAATCGCTAGGAAGACCGAATAGCTATGTGGCGGCCTGTCCAGGCTCTCAGCAAACATAGAGCATTATTTCTTAAGCTGCATGACGCCGCTGCTGCGCTTCCCGGTAGATTTGCGGGTAATCAGGTGAGTAGGCAGCAATATTTCCACATGAACTTCTTCCGGATGCTGAATGCGCCACATCAACTGGGAGAAGGCTTTATGGGCAAAACGGCTGAGATCGATGTCGATCGTTGTAATCTTAGGAACGGACATTTGGGAGAAATCGCTGTTGTCGAAGCCGCAGACGGAAATGTCTTCGGGGATCCGGAAGCCTGCTTTTCCCAAGGAGGAGCAGACGAAGAAACCGTACCCATCGTTCAGACAAAACCAGGCGTTCGGCTGCCGATCGAGGGAGGTGACCAGTTCGTCAATAAGCTCCCCGTCCTCCTGCACATCGATAAACATGCGCTCCGCTTGGGGCTCGATGCCGTGCTCCCTCAGAGCCAGCATATATCCTTCCCACCGTTCCTGGTAACTGGGCGAAAAATTGACATTCCCGATGATGGCGATATCCTGATGGCCGAGGTCCAGGAGATGCTTGACAGCGGTGTAAGCGCCGAACCGGTTGTTAGTGAGAACCGCATCCGCTTGAATCAGCGGGTGATGATGATCGATGAGCACGGTCGGTATCCCCTGGTCGATCACCTTATTGATATAATCCGTACTAATATGCGACAGAATGAGGATGCCGTCCACATTATAGTTATCGATAAAGGAGGGCAGGACTAAGCTGTCCCTTGCAGCCGGTGTAATCGATTGGATCAACAGATTGATACCGTGTCGTTGTGCTTCGCTTTCGATGGCAAGGTAAATCTGTCCGAAGAAGTTTTGCATCGAAAATGCGAATTCCGAGGCAATAAGCCCGATAGTCTTAACCTGCTGTCGGTCTGACGGCCTCGTTTTTTTCTTATAGCGGTAACCCATTTCCTCGGCGGTTTTAATAATTTTCTGCCGTGTTTCCTCACTTACCCCGTCCTTGCCTGAGAGCGCTTGGGAGACCGAGTTTTTGGATATGTTCATGCGATCTGCAATATCCTGCATAACGACTTTTTTACGCATAATTAAAAACCTCTCTCTGCAACCTAACCCTTCATTTGCTTGTAACGTTACAAAATACACTATACAGGAGAATCGCTGTATTGTAAATCGAAAACGCTTTTTTGCAGAAAAAAGTACGGACAAATTTACAAAATATTAATTGACAGCGTTGCCAGTTAAGGTGATAATGATTTTGTAATGGACAAATCAACATTACAAACTGGATTACTATTTTACGTGTAATGTTGAGTTTCGATTCTTTGCCACTTAGCAGTGGGAAGTCGACTATCTTTAAAGAAGGTGGAGATGGCGGACAGATAACAATAGTCACGTAGAACATTGGAAGGAGCCTTGAATAAGCCGTCGTTGGTCTTATAAGGTTCAACAAGGCAGCCGGGTGGCTGTTTGGGATGATGTTTTTGAATGGCTGTTAGGTAAATTGATTTTACAGGGGGCGAGTCAATTGAAACCATTTTCCTTATTTAAGTCTGTTTGTGCAATTATTCTTACTCTCGCGATAACCGCATGTTCTTCCGGAAGCGGCAGCGGTAATGGAGACAGCGGCGGCGGAGGCCAATCGTCCGGAGAAGGTAGCGGCAAGGTTACAATCCGGCTGGCTACATGGGCGGGGGCGGATGAAGCTAAAGAACTGCAGCAGATACTCGACAAGCTGAACAATCAATCATCTACATATCAAATTATTCAAGATTCCAATCCTGCAGAATATGATACCCGTCTTCTGACCCAGCTTACTGGGCAATCCGGGCCCGATCTGTTCTGGATAAGCGCGCAGCGGGCCGCACAGTTCTCTTCTCAGAATGTGATGCTGGATATAACGGAGCGTCTTAAAGGGTCGGATCATCCCGCGGCCAATACAGAGGATTATTATGAAGCTTCACTGCAGCCTTTCACATATAAGGACAAGATCTACGGGCTTCCTTGGCTGCAGCAGCCTATTATGCTGTATGTGAACAAAGCTCTGTTCGATGAAGCGGGCATCGACTATCCCGACGAGTCTTGGAACTGGGATGACTTTATCCATGCAGCCAAAAAATTGACCAAGGATACAAGCGGAGCAACAGCGGATGATCCTGCGTTCAACGCTAATGCGGTAGCTCAATGGGGATTCACGGTCAATGGCTGGCCGCCGGTCCAAATGTTCATTTGGCAGAATGGCGGGGAGGTAATTACGGAGGATTTCCGGGAATCTCCGATCGATTCTCCCGAGTCGCTGGAAGCTTTCCGATTCTATGCTGATTTGATTAACGGCCCGCTGACTCCTTCCCAGCAGGTTATTCGCGACCGCGGTTTCGATCAGATGTTCAGAAGCGGTCAGGTAGCAATGTTTATGGGAGGTGCAGCCGACGATCTGGATTCAACGATAGATCATGTGCAGGCCTATCGGGTGCCGGCGGGGCCGGGAGGAATTAAAGCGACATTCGGCGATATTCTGGGCATGGGGATCAATGCCAAGACGAAAAATCCGGATGCAGCTTTCGAAGCCTTGGTCGATCTTACCGATGCGATTCATCATTGGAAAATCATGCCGCCGCGAACCTCGCTTGCCGATCTGAAGAAGCTGCAGGAAATGCATCCTAAGAAGTCTCACTCGTTAAAGGCGATAATTGCATCGATGGAGCATGCAAGGCCTTATCGGTACTTTGCGAATTATCCGGATTGGGACAATATATTCTGGAATCAGTTGATGGATCCGATAGTCAATGCGGGCACGGATCCGGAGGAGCTCATTCCGCAGGTGAAGAAGCTGCTGGATGGCGTGTTAAACAAATAGCCGAGGTTCATAAATGGAAAGGGTGGGAGGCAGTTATCGTTTCTGCCTCCTATTCTTGCTAGACAACAAATGGCCAACACATGACTTTGACGATCGAAAGGAGGCGGCGCTATGGAAAACTACACGGCAACGTTGATGCGCTGGCTGCTTGTTCCAGTGTGCTTGTTTGCTATTGCCGGCGCCCTCTATTTTATCTTTCTGAAGCTGGGCTGGAGGAAGCGGCAGGCTATGGGCGTAGCGCTCGTTTCCCCTTGGATGGTCGGATTTCTGATTTTTACCGCCTATCCTTTGCTTAATTCCCTGTATTTAAGCTTTACCGACTCCAGCTTATTTGGGAAGGCCAATTGGGTAGGGCTGGATAATTATATTTACTTGTTCACGAAGGATATCGAGTTCTGGCCTTCGATCCGGATTACTTTGCTGTACGCCGCTTTATCGCTGCCGATCGGGGTAGTCGGTGCGCTGCTGGTAGCGATGCTGTTGAACAACAAGATCAAGGGGATCGGTACGTTCCGAACGATTTATTTCCTGCCGGCCGTCCTGCCCGAAGTGGCTGTCGCGCTGCTCTGGAGATGGATGTTTAACAGTGAATCGGGCATTATCAATTACTCCCTTTCGCCGTTCTTTGCGCTATTCGGGATGGACAAACCCAATTGGTTCGGGGACCCGAATTACGTTCTTGGCGCCTTCATCATTATGAGCGTGTGGGGGATTTTCGGGACGAATACCGTTGTCTTCCTGGCCGGTCTGCAGGGAGTTCCGAGATCCTTGTATGAGGCGGCGGAAATCGATGGAGCGAACGCGTTGGCGAAGTTCCGGCACATTACCGTTCCGCAAATTTCGCCTGTCATTTTGCTTCAGGTGGTTATGGGGATGATTGGCGCGCTGCAGATTTTCACGATTGCGATGTTTGTCCGGCCAACCTCGGCCGCAGGCAAATTCATGAACCAGCTTGTGTATGAGCGGGGCTTCGCTGCTCTGCACATGGGCGAAGCTTCAGCAATCGCCTGGGTGCTGTTCATTATCATCCTCGTGCTTACGCTTCTGGTCTTTCGCTCAACCCCGGCCTGGGTTCACTATGAATCCGATATGCGGAAATAGGAGGTGATGTCGTGTTGAATGGAGCTTATGCCGTAACCGGGTCCTTGTCCAGAAAAAGCCTAAACCGAATAAAACGGACGCTCATTTATGCAGTCGTTACCTTATTGGCAGCGGTCATTCTCGTTCCTTTCTTCTGGATGCTGTCCACCGCGCTGCAGGCAGATGGAGATATTTTCGCTTGGCCGCCGCAGTGGTTTCCCGATCCGCCGCAATGGCACAATTTTATTGATGCGTGGACTGCCATGCCGTTCAACCGTTACTTAGTGAATACGTTGTTTATCGTCACGCTTGGAATCATCGGGGAAATGGCGAGCGCCACTATCGTGGCTTACGGCTTTGCCCGGTTCCGTTTTCCGGGGAGCGACTTCATCTTTCTAGTGCTGCTTGCCACCATGATGCTTCCTTTTCACGTGACGCTCATTCCGACGTTTCTAATTTGGCAGAAGCTAGGGCTAACCGGACAGTTCGATCCTCTCGTACTGCGCTCCTGGACCGCTTGGGGTCCGTTCTATATCTTTCTCTTGCGGCAATTTTTTCTGACGCTGCCGCGCGAGCTTGATGATGCGGCGGAGATAGACGGAGCCAATACGTTCCAAACGTTTTATCACGTCATGCTGCCGCAGATCGTTCCCGCATTACTGGCTGTGGCGATCTTTGCTTTTCGCGGGTATTGGAACGACTTCCTCGGTCCGCTGATCTATTTAACCAATATGGAGCTCTACACTTTAAATGTCGGAATGTATTTCTTTATGGGCGGAGTCAATGAAGCGCCTCAGTGGAATTATTTGATGGCCATGTCGACGCTCGTGGCCCTGCCGGTTATTGTGCTGTTTTTTGCCGCTCAGCGTTATTTCATAGAAGGTATTACTTTTACCGGAATTAAAGATTAACACAATAGATAGAGAAACCCGATGATAAGGAGGATACTTGTGGTAGAACCATGCCAAACAACAATGCAGCGCTGTCGGCTCAATCCTTTGATTACTCCGGGCGATATTGTGCCTTCGTTTCCTGAATGGGAGGTGCTTGGCGCCTTTAATGCAGGAGTTGCGCAGATTAATGATGAAATCATTCTATTGCTGCGTGTAGCGGAATCCCCCCGGCAGATGGATCCGAATCACTTATTGGTTCCCGTGCTGGACACGGATGTCTGCGATGGCGGTAAGGGCACACGAATGAAGACGGTAAAGCTCGACAGAAACGATCCGAATCTCGACTTTAGCGATCCTCGCGTTGTTCGTGACCGGGACGGCCGCACCCTGTATTTGACGTCCATATCGCATCTGCGGGTTGCCCGCAGCCGCGACGGCGAGCGTTTTACGATAGAGGAAAGCCCTAGTATAATGCCGGAAGGCCGGGCAGAGTGCTGGGGTATCGAGGATCCGCGCATTACTTTCCTCGATAACCATTATTACATTACTTACAGCGCGGTATCCGATAAGGGCGTCGGCGTCGGGCTGCTATCCACCCGGGACTTCGTCCGATTCCAACGGGAAGGGCTGATTTTGGCGCCGACTAACAAAGACGCCGTCATCTTTCCCGAGCGGATTGAAGGGCGTTATTACATGCTGCACCGCCCGGTTCCGGAAGGAATCGGGGCGCCTGAAATGTGGCTTGCCGCTTCTTCGGATCTGAAGCATTGGGGGGATCATCAGTTTTTAATGGGATTAAGGGACGGATTGTGGGACGATCAGCGCATCGGGGCAGGCTGTGTTCCTATCAAAACCGATGACGGCTGGCTTGTCCTCTATCACGGGGCCGACCGGGCTAACCGGTATTGCATGGGGGCCGCTCTGTTGGATCTTCGGCAGCCGGGCCGGGTCATCGCCCGTCTGAAAGAACCTGTTTTATTTCCCGAGGCACCATATGAAATCAGTGGTTTCTTTAACCAGGTCGTATTTGCGTGCGGTGCTGTGGTGCGTGATAATCGAGTTACGATGTACTATGGCGTTTGTGACGAATCGATGGCCAGTGTAACTTTTGAACTGCAGCCGTTAATAAACCGATTAAAGGATCAAAGCGATCAATAATAGACTTGAAAGGAAAATCGGAGACAATGGGTGAATTAAAAAACAGCGGATTAAAATCGTGTTCTGTTCTGCTTGAAGCCTTCAGAAAAGGGGAAAGCAAGCCCTATAACGCTGAAAAGCTGCTTTTTGGCGGGGTAGGCGACCGGGACGTCTACAATATATCCGCTCCTTTTGAGGACGATGGAGAAATGGTCATAGCGGGAAGGGTGGAAGAGCGGAATAGCGAGGCTTCCGAAATTTACTTTTTTGTAATGCGCGATGGCCGCTGGGTACCGCGGGAGGGGGCTCCCGGCTTTGAGCTCCAGGACCCGTTCTTCACAAAAATTTCCGGGGAGCTGATTTTCGGCGGTGTAGAGACGTTTCCACATCCGCAGCGTGAAGGGGAGTTAAGCTGGCGGACCGTATTTTACAGAGGGAAGAAAGTGGCCGATTTGAAGCCGTTCTTTAGCGGTCCCGACCAGATGAAAGATTTGCGCTTAGTGCAGCTGCAGGATGGTAAGATCGGTATCTTCACCCGCCCACAGGGAGACAAAGGAGGGAGAGGCAAAATAGGCTTCACGAAGATCAATTCCCTCGATGAGCTGTCTCAAGAAGTGGTTTTGCAGGCTCCTCTTCTGCAAGGGCAATTTTCTGATGAAGAATGGGGGGGAGGCAACGAGGTTCACCTGCTCTCCAACGGTTTATTAGGCATACTGGGCCATATTGCACAGTTTGACGAACGGGGGGACCGTCATTATTATCCGATGATATTCGTGTTTGACCCGCACACCGAAACACATTCCGATATGGAAATTATCGCAGAGCGTGCCAACTTCGTAGAGGGCCCTGCCAAGCGCCCCGACCTGGTCGATGTTGTTTTTAGCGGCGGGCTGATTCGTCATTCGGACGGCACAGCGGATTTATATGCAGGCATCAGTGACGCGGAAGCACAGAAGGTGACGATCAAGGATCCGTTTGCCGGATATGAACGCCAGACAAAGTCTAAATGACCTATGTTCAAATGATAAAAAAGAAAGAGCGAGAGTTAGTGGACAACCACTAGCCTCGCTCTTTATTATAGAATCTTTTAACCGCTATGCCGGTTAAGGCGGTTATTCATTGCGGCTGTTAAAAATGGCGATGTATTTAAGCAGCTCGAGGACGGAGATCAATGCGGCGGCGACGTAGGTCAGCGCAGCGGCATTCAGTACCTTGGCGACTCCCGTTTCTTCCTCGTTCGTGATGAACCCTTCGGCCACCATCAAGCTGCGTGCCCGGCTGCTGGCGTTGAATTCAACCGGCAGAGTAACAAGCTGGAACAGGACAGCTGCCGAGAAGAAAATAATCCCGACAAGCAGCAGGAAATTAAATTGTTGAAAGATTATTCCGGCAATGATCAACAGCGGTGCAATCCCGGAGCTAAAGTTGACGGCCGGGAACATCCGGTGGCGCGCTACCAGCATCGGGTATGCTTCTTTATGCTGGATAGCATGACCAACCTCGTGGCATGCGACCGAAACGGCGGATATGGAATTTTCGTAATAAACCGGTTCGGAAAGGCGAACCACACGATTAATCGGATCGTAATGGTCGGTTAATGCTCCACGAACGGGTTCGATCGGCACATCATGCAGCCCGTTGGCATCCAGCATTCTCCGGGCAGCCTCATAACCGGTCAGGCCATACGTTGTCGGTACTTCGGACCACTTCCTGAAGGTGCCCTTAACCCGGAAGGAAGCCCAGATGGACAGACCGAAGGCAGCCAAAATCAAAAGGTCCCATGGGTAGTAGAAGAAGAACATACACAATCCCCCTGTTTATAGGATATAACGAAAAAAGATGAACCGATAAGTTCATAACGTTCGAAAAAGCTTGGCCTGGCAGCTCATACTAAGGCTTCAGTATGTCTGGAACAGCCGTT
Organism: Paenibacillus residui; assembly: GCF_042677205.1. Taxonomy (NCBI): domain Bacteria; kingdom Bacillati; phylum Bacillota; class Bacilli; order Caryophanales; family Paenibacillaceae; genus Paenibacillus; species Paenibacillus residui. The sequence goes on along the minus strand of NZ_JBHTIU010000039.1, from coordinate 125,263 downwards.
ATAGAAGAGGGCCTTTGCCGAGTAAGAGCAGGAGAGCTTCGATGACGGCGGCGCTCTGCGGAGTCAGAAGTTTGTACAAATTCTTGGCCTGGTTCGGCTTGAGCTGGTCAATCAGAGGACTGAGCTCCTTGACTTCCTTCTCCAATTGCTGCATCTGCAGCTGCAGAGCGGCCAGCCTGTCATTCACTTGCTCGTCATTGCTGACCTTATTGATCAAATCAAGACTGCTCTTGATCTCTTCCAAGGTGAATTTCTCTCTCTTCATACTTTCAATACGTTTCAAACGGTTTAAGGTTTCATAGCTGTAATAACGATAATTGCTGTTCGACCGCTTCTCCGGAGAGATGAGCCCAAGCTTGGTATAATAATCAATTGTTCTTTGGCTGACATTCGCCATTCTAGCGATTTCTCCTATGCGAAATAGCTTGTTATCCCCATCCGGTTTTCCCCCTTTTCTAATATCTTCTATGCTTCATGATACATGAATATGAACCATACAGTCAAACGTTATGCTTTTGAATAAAGTGTGAATTATTTGGGGGTATACCCGCCGTTTTCCGTATTATTTATCCTGGTGGGACTACGGCGGTTAGCTCACCTTGGCGTCGGGCTTGATCAGGAAGAAAACGAGCCCCAGCGCCACTAATGATAAGGCGGACACCGTAATAAATACAATGGAATGGGATTTCTCCATCATCCATCCAAACAGGGGGGGACCGAAGGCAACGCCTAGAAAGCGCAGGCTATTGTACATGGATGTGATCATTCCGCGTTCCGACTTGGATACGGCGCCAGTTATCATTGTATTCAGACAGGGAAGAAGCAGGCCTGTGCCGATGCTGCTTAATGTAAGCAATCCGATGAAAATGTAGATATTGTTAAACAGAAATATCGTGAGCGCCAATGAAACCGTCATTAAGACGAGTCCGATATTCATCAGCCATCTCATCAATATGCCGTTCTTCTTAATAACACTCCCGGTCGTATACGAGGTAATCACCATGCCTAACAGCGGAATGGCCAGCACGAGACCTTTCACCACCCCGTCGATGGAATAGGGGGGTTCTTCCAGTATGTTAGATAAATAAAACAGAACTCCGAACAGGATAAAAAGCGCCAGGGAGCCCGCGAAGAAGGCGGTGACCAGCCAACTGGCCTTTTCTTTCATAATGCCGCCTATTTTCTGCGCATAGGCTTTGAATTTTAACGGTTCCTTCTCCCTCGCCGGTTCCTTGATCAACCAGATGACCGAAACGAGGGAAATGAAACAGAACACCGGAAAGGCGAAGAAGGCGGCGTACCATATGATTAAGGCCAGAAGAGAACCGATGATTGGACTTACCACTTTGCCTATGCCGTTGGAAGCTTCCGTCAAGCCAAGTACCTTGCTCTCGGTTGCGCCGTCATAGAGGTCGCCGACCAACGCCATTGCAATGGAGGCGGTGCCCGCTGCGCCGATTCCCTGCAGTGCCCGGGAAACGATAATAACCCAATAGGATTCCCAGACTGCTCCGAAGCCTGCGAGAATCCCCGCAGCTCCGTACAAGGTCAAGGAGGGGATAATTACGGCTTTGCGGCTGAAGCGGTCCGATAAATAACCGGAGAAGGGAATGACCAGACCGGCCGAAACGGAGAACAACGTAATGACCAAGCTGCTTTGGAACTGCGATATCCCAAGCTCCCGCTCCATATCGGGCAGGATGGGAACAAGCATGGAATTTCCCAGAACCAAGACAAGGGGGATGGAAGCAATGGCGAAAAATTCCCAAAAGCTCCCTTTGGATTTGCCGCCGTTCTTTTTACGTTTTTTGGGACGGGAAACAGGTTCTTCTATGTCGCTTTCGAAGGTGATATCCAAAGTGTTCGGCTTAGTTTTTTCCATCTTGGGGCTCCTCTACAGTGTTGTAATGATTTTACTTTTCCCGCCATGGACCTGATTCATTCCGGAGGCCGGAAGCCAAAAAGTTCAAACATTTGTACCGCTTTATGAATGGAAAAGAAGGCAATTTGGGATATTATTAGGTATACCCTAGTTTAGAAATGGATTTGAGATAATGAAAAGAAATTGGATTGTGTTGATCGGAATTGTTATCTTATCCGGGTTGGCCATTTATCAGAATCTTGCGGCGAAGGATAAGGAAGTGATTTTGCCGACGGAAACCGCTCCGAAGCCGGAGTTTCTGGCGCCGTCTTTCAGCCTCCAGGGATTGGACGGACAGACATATAATGTGGGCGGGGCGAGGGATAAGCCGTTGTTCCTGAATTTCTGGGCCTCCTGGTGCGGACCCTGCGAGATGGAAGCGCCCGACTTGAAGAGGTTATACGACAAGTATTCAGATCAATTGGATATGTACGCAGTCAACATTACAAGAAACGATAAGCTGGAGAATGCCAAGAAGTTCGTGGAACGGCATGAATTTACTTTTCCGGTTCTGCTGGACGAAGAGGGCAAGGCAAGCGAGCTCTATCAGTTTTATTTCATTCCGACAAGCTTCCTGATCGACCGGAACGGAGTCATCGCTGAGGTGATTAATTTGGTCGAGCCCAAGGAGCTGGAGCGCAAAATTAAAAAGCTGATCGATCGCTGAACAGACTTATGAACACCTATAGCAGCACGAAAAAAGCTGTCTGCCGGGAAGAGGTAATCTTCGCGGCGGACAGCTTTATTTAAATATAAGAAGGTATAAGTTAGTTACACCTTATACCTGTTCTTATGTTTCATCGGTAAACGCGCCTGTCCAAAGGACGACGATAACCGTTTAACCTTGGGGTAGTTTAGTGGTTAACGAGACCGAGCCGTGTCGGCGGTTGGGAATTCGCAGGCTCCAGCGGTTGTTTGCCGATCAGTGCGTAGCGCATACTATCGACAAGAGCATCCCAGCTCGCTTCGATGACGTTCTCGGAGACGCCGATTGTGCTCCACTTGGTGTTGGCGTCGGAAGATTCAATAAGCACCCGGACCTTGCTTGCGGTCGCATCCTTCTCGTTGATGACCCGGACTTTGTAGTCGGACAGGTGCATGTTCCGGATTTCCGGATAGAACTGCTCCAGAGCTTTGCGCAATGCGTTATCCAGTGCGTTCACCGGGCCGTTGCCTTCGGCGGCCATATAGACGGTGTTGCCGTGCATATTCAGCTTGACGATCGCTTCCGATGCCACCTTGTGATTGGCATTCTTCTCGACCAGGATCTTGAAGGAATCCAACGTGAAAATTTCCTCCAATTCACCGAATTCTTGACGGAGCAGCAGCTCCAGAGAAGCATCCGCTCCCTCGAATTGATAGCCTTGGTGCTCCAGCTGTTTAACCCTTTCAATCGCAAGCTTGGTCTTCTCGGGATCTTGGTCGATGTCCAGGTGAAGCTCCTGGGCTTTAAACAGCAAATTGCTCTGACCGGCCAGCTCGGATACGAGCACGCGCTGCTTGTTTCCGACCAGCTCAGGCTCAATATGCTCGTAAGTCTTCGGGTCCTTCAGAATGGCCGAGACGTGAATTCCGCCTTTATGTGCGAAAGCGGCAGTTCCCACATACGGTTGGTTAACGGGCATGTTCACGTTGGCGATTTCGCTCACGTAACGAGCCACACTGGTTAGCTGCTGAAGCTGGTTATCCGAAATACAGCGGTAGTTCAGCTTCAACTGAAGGTTCGGGATGATGGAGCACAGGTTCGCATTGCCGCACCGTTCCCCGTAGCCGTTAATCGTTCCCTGAACCTGAACCGCCCCAGCCTGTACGGCTGCGAGAGTATTGGCTGCAGCCAGCTCACAATCGTTATGGGTATGAATGCCGAGCGGGGTCTTCATCCGGCTCTTCACATTGGATACGATTTCGAAAATTTCCCCGGGCAGTGTACCCCCATTCGTATCACACATGACCAGCCAGTCCGCTCCCGCTTCCTGTGCTTTCTCCAGTACGGCTATGGCGTACTCCGGGTTATGCTTGTAACCGTCGAAGAAATGCTCTGCGTCGAAGGAAACCTCCAGGCCCTTCTGCTTCAGATAGGATATCGAATCGAATACCATCGCCAGATTTTCTTCCAGAGTCGTCTGCAAGGCCGTTGTTACATGAAAATCCCATGCCTTGCCCACAAGAGAAGAGACCCGGACTCCGGAATCGACGATCCGGTTCAGGCTCGCATCATGTTCGGCTACCGAATGCTTCCGGCGGGTGCTGCCGAAGGCTACGATCTTCGCATTGAAGTTATGCTGCTTGACCCTCTGGAAAAACTCGATGTCCTTGCTGTTGCTGCCGGGATTGCCTCCCTCAATATAATGAACGCCCAAAGCGTTAAGACGCAGCGCGATCTTGAATTTATCCTCAGCCGATAGACTGATTCCTTCTCCCTGGGTTCCATCCCGCAATGTTGTATCGAAGACAAAAATTTGATTAGACATGTCCGCCCCCTCAGAATTTCCGATTCCAGTCGAATCTTTTATCACTTAATTATAACATCTAGTCCCGTATGAAAACAGTGGCTTTCTCTTTATAATTCAGAAACAAAGTTTGGGCTCGGCAGAAGCAGTGATGATGTGATGATCGGAAATTCGAACCTCTGCAGACAACCTCCTCTCAGCCGGTCATCCTGTGGAGGTACGCACAGGGATTTTTCTCCTCTTTAAGCAATAACAAGAAGGATTGCAGCGGCATCGGGACCGGAAGCTTGACCGCCGAACCGACTGGTTGTATGCTGATAATGGTTAAAATAAATTAGGGAGGTGCTGCACCATGTCTACAAGACCGACGAGAACTTTAGAACCGGTTCCCAATCCACATCCTGACCGCGAATACGAGGTTGAGATCGAATGCCCGGAATTTACGGCATTATGTCCCGTTACCGGCCAGCCGGATTTTGCGACCATTACTTTTAAATATATTCCCGGTCCTTATATCGTTGAATTGAAGTCATTGAAGCTGTATTTATGGAGCTTCCGTGACGAGGGGCATTTTCATGAGGATGTCACGAATGCAATACTGAAAGACTTCGTGGATTTTATTAAGCCGCGCAAGCTTCAGGTTACCGGCAAATTCAATGTGCGGGGCGGAATATATACCACGGTTCGCGCCGAGTATGAAGAAGGCCAGTGACTATTATCCGCGCAATGGAAGGGTCATTCTGCATATTGATATGAATGCCTTCTATTGCTCCGTTCACGAAGCGTCAGAGCCCGACCTCTATGCCGGCAAGCCGATCGCGGTAGCCGGCAGCGTCGAGCTGCGCAAAGGCATCATCGTCACGTCCTCTTACGCAGCCAGAGCACGAGGAATCCGCACCGGGATGCTGGTTGGCCAGGCTCTCAGGCTGTGCCCGGACCTTCTTCTTATCCGTCCGGACTTCGAGCTGTACAGGGATTTTTCCCGGAAGTTCATCCAGTTGGTGTACCAATATTCTCCGTTAGTCGAAACGATGTCTATTGACGAATGCTTCGTAGATATTACCGGTTCGAGCCAGTTCGGCACGCCGCTGGAAATCGCCCGGGAGATTCAGCAGAGAATCCGTATGGAGCTGTCGCTCCCTTGCTCTATCGGTGTAGCTCCCAATAAGCTGTTGGCCAAGATGGCTTCGGATATGAAGAAGCCTAACGGGATATCGGTGCTCCGCTTGAGAGATGTGCCTAAGCTGCTTTGGAGCAGGCCCTGCAAAGAGCTGTACGGGATCGGCTCCAAAACGGCTTCCAAGCTTCTTAAGCTGAATATCCGCACGATCGGTGAGCTTGCCGCCGCCGACGAACAGATTCTGGTCAGGCAGTTCGGAGTCTACGGCCAATGGCTCAAGCAGTCAGCCAACGGCTTGGATGACTCGCCGGTCAAGGCGGAGAAAGAACCGAACAAATCGATCGGACATACGACCACACTGCCGTATAACTTTACCGATCCGGAGGATATCCGTCGCGTATTCCTCAATCTGGCCGATCAGACCGCCAGAAGAATGCGGAGGCAGAAGCTGGTCTGCACTACCGTCCAGATTACGATTCGCGACCCGGACATGAAGACGATAACGCGATCGACGACCTTAAATCAGCCTACGGAGCATACGGACCTTATTTACAAGGAAGCCTGCCGGTTATTTCAGCTCAATTGGGAAACGGGCAAGCCCGTCCGCTTATTGGGCATTACGCTGCAGAACCTGCAGCCCAAAGCGGAGGCGGCGATCCAGCTTGATCTGTTCGAATTGGAGCAATCGTGTAAGAAGGACAAGCTGAACGAAGCGATGGACCAAATCCGGGATAAATTCGGGGAAAGCTCCCTGCTGACGGCAGGAATGATTGGAGAGGATCCGTCTTCGCTGATACGCAATCATAAAATTCGGGGGACTTCTCTGCAAACCGATTTTTTGCGCAGCGCAGATGACGAAGGATGACACTAATCCGTACTTCAATGAAGATAGCGGAGAACATTCAATCAGTTTAGCTTTAATAGTATAGTGATTTGAGCGGGAAGAAGACCGGGAACCCGACAGCGGCGGGTATTGAGAATAGCGGCCCGGACATTAGTCCGTACCCGGAAAGAAGCGTACAACCATTTCATCGAATAACTAACCAAGATCAAGAAATATTCGGATTGAGTCCTAAGGAGGAATCACTGGCAATGGGTAAGTACAGTTGGGTGGACAAAGAAACATGCATTGCATGCGGTGCATGTGGAGCGACTGCCCCAGACATCTATGATTACGATGACGAGGGACTTGCCGAAGTCATCTATGATGATGATCAGAACAGAGGGATTAAAGAAATCCCCGAGCACCTGTTCGATGATCTTCAGGATGCTCAGGACGGCTGTCCGACCGATTCGATTAAAGTTGCGGATGAGCCCTTTGATATGTAATTTGCCTCTTGGCTTTCTTGGCCGCCTCTAAAATGGGGCGGCTTTTTATTTCTATAATGCTTCAAGAGTATCAATTATCGGTTTATTGTAATTTACATTGCGGCACAGATTTGCCGATATAACGGGTAGAGGATTTTGCGACAGTCCGCTCGCTGGCCATCATTTATAACATGACGGCTGGGAAGGCCTTGCAACCGGATTGTTGAGAAACACATTGGCAAAGGAGGCTTAATGTTATGAAGAACGGTGCCGATGGATACAAGCCCGGCCGGCCCCATCGACCAGCACAACCTGCGGAGAAGGCGTCCGGGCAGCCCCCGGAAGGCGAGGATGGCAAGGGTCCTTCGGATTATGTGGATGAGGACACTCCCCAATATCTTAAACAATACATAACGCAGCATCCATCGAGCAAAATGGCATGGTATTTGCTCGGCAAAGAATACGAGAGTCAAGGCAAGGCGGCCAAAGCCCGCTATTGCTATTTCAGAGCGGAGGAAATCTACGAGGCCTTCGAAAAGAAAGCCATCCAATCCCATGCCACGGATGAGGTGCAGAATGAAGGAGATCAAGCCAACAGGAAGCTTAAGCGCATTACGGCAGGGCTTCTGCTGTTGCTGCTGCTTCTTCTGCTGCCCTCTTCTCTGGATGGGGATTTGTTCGTCCAGGAGAAGCAGGGGGAGACGGAAGGTGCTGAGGCGAAAGCCGCAGATTTGAATTCGGAAGGAGATAAGCCGGAAGAGGAGGATGAAGCGGACCGGCTTCCACGGGTAATTCTGCAGGCGGATGAAGAGCTTGGGAAGTCTGAATCCGGTCGGGAGAACGGCCGGCTTCCTATCCGGATTTATAATCAAGAAACCGTATGGGGGGAGCTGGGCAGGGCAGGCCCGTGGACATTGTGGGGAGAGGAAGCCAGAGTGATTGCGGGGGTGCGTCCGTCCGGAACCGCCGGCAAATACGAGCTGGAAGTGTATGATCCAGAGCTATGTCAATGCGAGCCGGTCGAATCCGCAGCCGCGCATAGCCAATTGCTGCGTTGGATGAAAGAGAGAGAGGAAATGCTGGTGCTGCAATCTGCAATCGTCGCTTATCAGTCTCTTTATGGCAAGCCGCCGGAAGAAGCGGCCGATCTGACCGGGGATTATCCCGCCAATTTATTATCCAATATGAGTAAGAGAATGGAGGCGGCTTTTGCAGAATACAGGGACAAGCTGTTTCCGTCCGGAAATGCCCCCCTTACTTCCGGTGAATCCGGTGAAAATGACGTAGAAGAGGGAGTATCGCCGCAGGCTCCTTTGGAAATTATTGTAGATAAGAGCAATCATCGTTTGGCTCTCGTGAGTGGAAACACTATCATTCGCAATTATCCGGTAGGTCTTGGCGGTGACCGCACTCCGGAAGGTGAATTTTATATCAGTGAGAAAGTGGTGGACCCCAAGGGTAAGAAGAACGGTGAATTCGGGAGCAGGGGAATGACCTTGTCCGATACGCTATATGCAATCCACGGCACTAATCAGCCGTCCAGTATTGGTGAAGACCGCTCGCTCGGCTGTGTGCGGATGCTGGATGAGGATGTGAAGGAATTGTACGGGATGGTGCCGATGGGAACGAAGGTATCCATCGTGTCGGAAGGGCTTCCTGAGCAAGTTGTCAGAGGGGCTGTCAAGATGGAACTGCCGGTAGGGGACAATGAAACCAATCCCGGCAAAGTCTACGAATGGTTGAACTAGCCGTTGGTCTGTCCCCTCTACAATGAAATAGAAAAATACCGGGCTTCTCTAGCTGTTTACGATCAGCAGCACAGCCATCAAAATAACGATCGCGGCAAAAATACCGCCTGCCCAAATAATCGCCTTTTTGTTAACTTCTTCTTTCGTTTTGCGCTGCGAGTAAGGCATTGGCTTTCTTTTCATCGCTTCCCAGCAACCTTTCTTTCTATACTGCCTATATTCTATCACAATCTTTCCGGTTTGACAGCGTCCTCATATGCATTTGAGAGAGAAGAGAATTCCCCCGGCCCGCGAATGCCGCATGTATTGGCTATTTCGCGGCATCTTGCGGCGCCGGATGGGGATGGTCCGCTTCCTTGCGGAGGATCGGGTCAAGTTGCATCTTTCTTTTTTTTTCGCAAGGAGGTAAACTGTTCGTTGGGACTATTAGCGAACGGAGTTGTTGATATGCTGTACCGATCTATAGGCAAACCGATCTTTTTCCGGATGGATGCGGAGAAGGCTCACCATCTTGTTGTTAACGGACTGGACAAGGTTTCGCGTATCCCGGGAATGACTTCCTGGATGAAGACGATATATGGAACCCCTCCCTCACCTAAGCTGAATGTCAAGCTATGGGATCTGGAGTTCCCTAATCCGGTCGGACTGGCCGCCGGATTGGATAAGAACGGGCAGGCCGTTCCCGGTTTCTCATCGATCGGCTTCGGATTTATGGAGGTCGGTACGGTAACTCCGAAGCCTCAGCCGGGGAATGACCGTCCGCGGTTGTTCCGGCTTCCGGAGGACCTTGCATTGATTAATCGAATGGGGTTTAATAATGTTGGAGCCGATCAGATGGCGGAGAATTTGCGCCGAACCGGCCAACGAACCATTCCGGTGGCGGTGAATATCGGCAAGAACAAAATAACCCCCAATGAAGAGGCGGAACGGGACTATCGCGAATGTTTGCGCAAGCTCTACCCCTACGGGGATTTTTTTGTGGTTAATATCAGTTCGCCTAACACGCCCGATCTGCGAAAGCTGCAGCATGGCGACGATTTACGAAAGCTTTTGGAAGCGGTAATGGAAGAACGGGATCAGCAAACTCAATCCGGTGCTCAGAAGAAGCCGGTGCTTGTAAAAATCGCTCCGGACATTTCCGGGGAAGATTTGGAGTATATTATGGATACGATCCTGGCCAGCCCGGTATCCGGAATTATTGCCACGAACACGACGATTCGCAGGGATGGTCTGGTTCATCGGAATGCTTCCGAAACCGGAGGATTAAGCGGCAAGCCGCTGACGGATCGTTCCACCGAGGTCATTCGCGGCATTTACCGCCTGACCCGCGGCCGCATCCCGATTATCGGATGCGGAGGTATTTTCACAGCGCAGGACGCTTATGACAAAATCCGCGCAGGGGCTAATCTGGTCGAAGTGTATACCGCCTTAATCTACGAAGGCCCCGCACTGATCAAACGATTAAATGCCGGTTTGTTGGAGCTGCTGGAAAGAGACGGATGGTCCCATATATCCGAAGCTGTCGGTGCGGACGTACCGGAATAGACGGCGAGAGGAGGGAATGCAATGGATGGAAGAGATTGGAGTAAGTTTCTTCTTCCTTACGAACAAGCCGTTGAAGAGCTGAAAGTGAAATTTAAGACGCTTCGTTCGGAATTGAAAAGTCGCGAAGAATATTCCCCCATTGAATTTGTTACTGGAAGGGTTAAACGAATCTCCAGTATATTGGAGAAAGCGAAAAAGCTGAATGTCTCCATGGACGATATCGAAACAGGGATCGAAGACATAGCAGGCATTCGAATAATGTGCCAGTTTGTGGAAGACATTCAGAGACTGACGGAATTGATCCGTCAGCGTCAGGATATGAAGGTTGTCTACTGCAAGGATTATATCACCTACAAAAAAGCCAGCGGCTACCGGAGCTATCATATTATCGTGGAATATCCTGTACAGTCCGCACTGGGGATGAAAATCGTTCTGGCAGAAATTCAGATTCGAACCCTAGCCATGAATTTCTGGGCCACAATAGAACATTCATTGAATTATAAATATAAAGGGGCGCTGCCGGAGGATGTGACCCGCCGTTTGAGCAAGGCGGCGGAGGCGGCCTACCTGTTGGATCAGGAAATGTCCAGCATTCGCGACGAAATTATGGAATCGCAGATGCTGTTCGAAGATAAGTCGGTACTGGTTTCCAAGGTGTTGAACGATATTCAGCAGCTGTATTTTTACCGGAGGGTCCGCGAAGCGGTCCAATTCCAGCTCAAGTTCAACGAACTATGGGAAGCGGAAGATATATGGAGCTTGAAAAAGCTATCCTTATCCATAGAGGAAGCGATTGCAAGGGCTAAAAAAGAGCTTGATCGCAAATAAGTCATTTACCCCCTGTTATCTGTCTGTTGGCGCCGGATTACAGGGGGTTCTTTTTCCAGTAAGTTTGGTTGGTTTTTGCAAATCGATTGAATTTGCCTGTACAAAATCCATTTAGACGCGCCATTCCGTTTGCACAGCTCCAGCAGAAAATGGGAAACAGACGGATTTTCAAGGTAGATCGTCGGCAATAGAAGAGGCAAGCGGTCATTAGTCAAACGTCTGCAGGATAAGGCAATATAAATTCTTTGGGCTCGAAGGGTTATAGTGTACCGGATAGAATTGTATAAGTTCCGGGGCTCCCCGCAAAATATCTACGAAGGTTATGTTTCACTTTGTGGAGATTTTAGCAGGGCTCCCCGCAAAATACTCGAAAAAAGGAGGGGAAATGATGGAGTACAGTCCGCTATATTTGGCCTACCTGCACTATTTCAATACGGAAAGAGATTATTTCGAATGCCACGAAGTGCTTGAGGAGCTCTGGCTGGAAGAAGGCAGAAACCTTTTGTACCAAGGTCTGCTTCAGGTGGCCGTTGCCTTGTATCATTTTCGCAACGGCAATAAGAACGGAGCCCGCAAAATGTTTGCGCAGGCCATCGATAAGCTGCGCAAGTATCCGCCGGATTCGTTGGGAATTGATTTGGGACAGCTGTTGAGCGAGAGTGAAAAGTATCGGGAGAAGCTGGAGAATATAGATCGGGAGCCATTCGAATTCTACGATCTGACGATTCGTATCGTGGATCCTGCGCTCAAGGAGAAGGTCGCGGAATGGGCGGTCAATCCCCAACCTCTGCACGAGGAAGATTAACCGACGGACCAATAGACGGGCAAATAAAAAAAGCAGCCCAAGGCTGCCAAATTTATTAATATATAAGTTCCAAAGTACCCGGAATACATTCCGAAGGTTATGCGCCACTTTGCAATGTTGTTTTACTGGTCCAAAATTTACTGTTTATATTTTTCAAAAAATTGCTTATATTCATTTTGGGGTACTTCACCTACGATGCGATCTACCTCAACGCCCTCTTTAAAGTAGGCAAGCACTGGCCAGGACTGGATATTATAAGTGCTTAAGTAATTTCTGAACTCCAGGATGTTGAACTGCTTTAATTCGATTCCCATATCCTGAGACATTGGATAAACGATCGGCGTTACCCGCTGGCAAAAATGGCAGTCCGGGGAGAAGAAATAGACGAACATCGATTCCTTGTTGTTTACGCTTTTCGCCAGATCTTCAGGCAGAACGATGCTCTGATAATTGGGATCCTCCAGCTGTTTAACCGTATCGGGATGCAGCTTGCTGGCCGAAACTCCATACAGTTCCTTGGCTTTGCTGTCCTTGGAGCTAACGGTGGCCTTGTTAATCACAAATAGAAGAACGAACACCGCAACAATGATCGAAAGATAAATCGCTAATTTTTTCATAGTTCCCACCTTTCCGTAACCATTATAGCATGATTGATTTCTGTTTTTCACGATTTATTGTTATATTTTTCTCTGAAACTAGCAAATTGTTGACGAAAGAGTGAACACCATGACGATAGAGCTTCCAGAAGCTTTTATAAGAAAAATGAAGAGCCTGCTCAAGGACGAATTCCAGGATTTCTACAGCTCCTACAATGACCCGCGCCATTATGGGGTGCGGATCAATACGTTGAAAGTGGCGGCACAACAGTTCGCCACAATATCTCCCTTCGCCCTGGAGAGAGTGCCGTGGTGTCCGACGGGCTTCTATTATCCGGAAGGAGAGCGGCCGGGGAAGCATCCCTATTATCATGCCGGCCTGTACTATATTCAGGAGCCGAGCGCGATGCTTCCCGTAGAGCTGCTAGAGATTCGTCCCGGCGACCGCGTGCTCGATCTGTGCGCGGCTCCCGGAGGGAAAACGACCCAAATCGCCGCCAAGCTGCAGGGAACAGGGCTTGTCGTGGCTAACGATAATCAGGCCGAACGAGTCAAAGCGCTGGTGAAAAATGTGGAAATGGCCGGTATCCGCAACGCCATTGTACTTAATGAGCTTCCGGAAAAAATGATTACCCACTTTGCCGATTATTTCGATAAGATTTTAATCGATGCACCCTGCTCGGGAGAAGGAATGTTCCGGAAGGAGCCGGAAATGGCCGCTCAATGGGAGAAGCATTCTGTGGAGCGCTGCTCGGCGTTGCAGAAGGACATACTGGAGAGTGCGGCCATGATGCTGACTGAGGGAGGCAGAATCGTCTACTCCACCTGCACCTTCTCCCCGGAGGAGAACGAAGCCATGATCGTCTCCTTCCTGAAGAGACATCCGGAATTTCGGCTTGTTCCCGTGCAGGCGGAAGGATGCTCGGCCGGCAGAGCGGACTGGAGCGGGCCGACCTCATGGAAGAATGATGACGGAAGGGAAGGAAGCGGCATTCCCGGTCCGGCGCCACTGCCTGGAACCGTCCGGCTGTGGCCGCATCTGGTGCGGGGGGAGGGGCATTTTGCAGCGGTGCTTGAGAAGGCCCATGCGGCTCATGCAGCTTCGGCGGATGAAGCGGAGGAACGTGACGTTCAAGCATCAGTCTACATCCGTTCGGCCGATGAGCACACCCTGTCGGTCAGTCACGCAGGCCAAATTAAGGTGAATGCCGCCGCAGGCAGGCTGGCAAGGAAGGCCGCAGGGCCCGGCAAGAGGGGGCATAAGGAGGCCGAGGCAGGACGCAGTAGACGGGACAAGAACGGCAAGGGTAAACCGAAAGAGACTTTCATGGCGGCGACAGCGGCATGGGAAGCCTTCATTAAGGAACATCTGACCGTTCATCCGCCCGGCGAGCTCGTAGTGTACGGGGACCGTCTGTATCTGACACCGGCTTACCCACCGGCTCTCGATGGACTTAAAGTGTCGAGACCCGGTTGGTACGTCGGTACGATCCGCCACAACCGGTTCATACCATCACACGCCCTGGCCATGGGATTGAAAGCGGAGGAAGCGGTCCGCCGGGTGAATTTATCCTCGCAATCCATGGAGGCGGTCAATTATTTAAGAGGCGATACACTTCCGGTTGCGGAGGTTGATATACTTAGAGCGGGCCAATGTCCTGCCAAAGGCTGGTGTCTGGTATGTATAGACGGCTATGCTGCCGGCTGGGGAAAATGGCAGGACGGAATACTGAAGAACGAATACCCGCCGGGATGGAGGATGACTTGATATGAAAGCGACCCAGCGTCTGGATAAGCTGCTGGCACATACGGGCTGGGGTACACGCAGCGAAATCAAAAAGCTGGTCAAACGGGGAGCCGTTCTCGTTAACGGAACCGTAGTGAAAGACAGCGGTTTGCAAATCGATCCGCAAAAGGATAAGATTCGGGTAGATGGAGAACCCGTTGAGTATAAGGAATTCATTTATATTATGATGAACAAGCCGCAGGGGGTTATTTCGGCCACCGAAGACGTCAGGGAACGGACGGTGCTCGATTTGCTCGGTCCGGAGGTCGGTCATTTCCGCGTGTTTCCTGCCGGTCGGCTGGATAAGGATACGGAGGGTCTGCTTCTGTTGACCAATGACGGCAAGCTGGCCCACAATTTGCTCTCCCCCAGAAAGCATGTCCCCAAAACCTATTACGCGGAAGTGGAGGGGAAAGTCACGGAGGAGGACGTTGAAGCATTCAAGCGGGGAGTCCGGCTGGATGACGGCTATGTGACTCTTCCCGGCGAGCTCGTTATATTGGATGTCAAGGATGGAGAGCGTCCGCTTTCCAAAATTGAGCTTACGATCCGAGAAGGCAAGTTTCATCAGGTCAAAAGAATGTTTCAAGCAGTAGACAAGCTGGTAGTCTATTTGCAGCGAATTTCAATGGGAACCCTTCGCCTCGATCATCATCTGCCGCTCGGTGGCTATAGGGAATTGACAGAGGACGAGCTGAAGGGATTGAAAGACGGAACGCTATAGAAGAAAGAGAATCAGACCAGAGATTGACAAGACGCTAAGGGAGGGGCACGAAACCATGAACTATAAGCTTATTGCACTGGATGTAGATGGAACCCTGCTGAATGACCGCCATGAACTGACGCCGCGGACAGCCGATTTATTAAGGGAAATTCATCACGCGGGCGCGGAGATCGTGCTCTGTACGGGAAGAAGTCCGACTAACGCGGTTCCTTATCTTAGGGAAATGGGCCTGGAAGGCATTATGATTACCCATAACGGTGCCGCAACCGTGGCTTCCAAGGAAATGGCCGTTCTTCATCAGCATTCCTTTACTATAGAAGAGGTAGTGCCTTTTATTCATTTTTGCCGGGAAAATAACCTTCATTTCGATCTTTGCACGCCGTTCGAATTGTACTTGGAGCATGTGACCGAATGGGAACAGAAGATGTATGAAAGCTTCAAAATGACCCCGATCGTCTATAAAGATCTGCTGCAATTCAAGGAGCCGATCGTCAAGTTCACAATTTACAGTGAGAAAGAGAAGGTGGATCAGGCGGAACAAGAATGGGGAGTATGGAAAACCCCGCTGCGCATGATCCGCAGTCACTTGAATTTTATCGACTGGATGCATCCGGAGGCCAGCAAAGGGAATGCATTGCAGCAGTTGGCCCGAATCCGCGGGATTTCCCGGGAAGAAATAATCGCTATCGGTAATTATTACAATGATATGGATATGATCGAATACGCCGGCCTGGGAATTGCCATGGATAATTCGCCCCAGGAGGTTAAGCAAGCAGCCGACGAAGTTACTGCGTCCAACAATGAGGATGGAGTCTACCTTGCGCTTCGCAAATATTTTGAATAAATACTTTACTCATCCTTCGCAATAAGGACAAATTTCTAATCCGTTTTCTGCCGCCGGTCATGGTTATCCTTGCCTTAATTCGGACAAGCTATCAAGGAAACCGATTCAATGATTAGAGGAGGGTAACCCGATGGCAAAGCTGATCATCAGGCCTGATCTTAAGACCGCCGGCGGAGAAACCGGGGATATTTTGTTGAATGGACGTTTTATAGGCAGTTTCACTTTAGTGTACCGGGAAAATGACAGGGTGTCCGGTGCGGTCCAACTGGAGAAGAAATCATTGCCCGCTTCGGTTAAAGAGGAAGTGGAGCCATTTCTCATCAATTATATTCAATCGTTCACCGATGCCGTCAATGCTGCCGAATGCAGCGTAATAGTGACTTATAGCCCATATGAGCACATAGTGAATGCCGAAGAGGTGGAGATGGCTGACGAAACGGATGAGGCGGAGGAATGGGATGCGCCGGATTCGGATCATACGGCGGAAGCGGAGCTCGAAGCGGAAGACAGGGCTGCTGAGGGCTACTATGAGCTGGTCGCGGTGAAGGAATCGGAAGAATTCGTCCATTATCACGTTTATAATGAAGAGGAAGAATGGCTGGTTGAGGCGTTCCTGGATGTAGGCCAGAACATTGTTGATGGAGAAATTCATTGGGTCGCCCCTCCATCGGAGGACGAGATCGATGATATTACGGAATTGATTGTGTCCGACTTCGATGAAAATTTAATCGATCATTTCTCTCTGAGGCATTATTATGATAAGGGGCTTCTGACGACGATGGAATTGGATCACGAGTCGCTTCTCCCGGACGATGAACAAGAGATGGAAAATAGCCTGAATGATGATTATTCCGTCTTTCTCGTCAGGGATGACGGGGATACGCTCACTTATGAAATTTACCAGAAGTCCCACGGGGGACTGCCCATCGGAACCGCGACAGTCGACTTGGGCAGCCGGCAATTAACCGGGTTTATCGATTTTCGGGAACCGGATCTTGCCAAAGATTCCGAGGAAATCGCCGCTCTTCTTCTAAATGAATTGGATAAGGAGCAGGATTATGATTCCTTGAGCCTGACGATGCTGTCCAAGAACAAGACAATCGAAGAAATGTTCATTGAATCCACACCCGTTCACTAATTGCTGGCTAGAGATAAAATGGGTGAGCCCGGCTGGTTATCAGCCGGGCTCCTTTGGTTAAGCTATGCTTTCTTGACTGTCTTCCATTCGTTCGGACAAGGGAAGAGCAAAGATATCGACGCGATGAATTCGAAAATGCTCCACGTCTGTAATTTG
This sequence comes from Paenibacillus residui, assembly GCF_042677205.1. NCBI lineage: Bacteria > Bacillati > Bacillota > Bacilli > Caryophanales > Paenibacillaceae > Paenibacillus > Paenibacillus residui. The sequence goes on along the minus strand of NZ_JBHTIU010000039.1, from coordinate 108,294 downwards.
AAACTGTACATCTTCATAGAAAACCGTCTGTCCGATTTGGGGCTGGCCGTTGATTTGGCTGTAAATCCAACCGCCGATCGTATCGACTTCCTCATCGGAGATATCCAGTCCGAACATTTCGTTAACCTTCTCGATCAGCAGCCTTCCATCCACAGAAGTACGGTCATTCAGAATCTCCACCTGGGCTCTTTCGATTTTGAGCTCGTCTTGAATGTCTCCGACGATCTCTTCAATAATATCTTCCATGGTGATGATCCCCGCCGTGCCGCCGTATTCATCCACGACAACGACGATTTGCACCTTCTCCTTCTGCATAACACGAAGCACCTGACTGATTTCCATCGCTTCAGGAATATGAATGACCGGGCGAATCATGGACTCAAGCTGCAAGTTCTCCTTGCCTTTCTTAAGAACCGCATTATAAATATCTATAGAATGAACAATACCCACTATTCGGTCTTTATCCTCTTGAGCTATCGGATATCTGGAATGTTTGCTTTGGATAACGGTTTCCAAATTCTCTTCGAATGAAGCATTTGTATATAAGCATTCCATCATGGTTCGCGGGATCATAACCTCCCGGGCTACACGCTCCGAGAAGTTGAAGATGTTCTCGACCAGAGTAAGCTCTTCCTGATCGATATGTCCGCTTTTTTGGCTTTCTTTCATGAGAATGCGGATTTCTTCTTCTGTATGACCGGCATCATGCTCGGAGGCCGGATGAATTCCAATGCAGCGAAGCAGCAGAATGGAGGTTCCATTCAGCAGCCAGATGGCCGGATACGCAATCCGGTAGAACAGCATTAAAGGGCCGCTCAGCCATAGAGCTGTCTGTTCCGCTTTGACAATGGCTATAGTTTTGGGAGCAAGCTCTCCCAAGACAATATGGAGTATGGTTATAGTACCGAAGGCAACTCCGAAGGAAACCGGTGTGATTAAATATTCGGGTGCATTCAGGTATGCTAAAATCGGCTGAACGATCAAATGAGAAATAGCGGGTTCACCGACCCATCCCAAACCTAGCGATGCCAGTGTAATACCAAGCTGACAAGCTGATAAGTAAGCGTCCAACCGTGAGGTTACGTGCTGTGCAATTTTGGCTCTGGCGTTGCCTTCATTCACCAACTGTGCGATCCGGCTGCCCCGGACCTTAACCAGCGCAAATTCCGATGCGACAAAAAAACCGTTTAACAATACTAAAAACATTACCAATAATAAATTCATTAATATCGGTATGCCATCTTCCAACAAGGATCCTCCCCCAGCCGGGTTTGGATATTCACCTCCGCATAATTAAGAATAGAAACTACGGTACGGAAAAAACTGTGAAATTAAGCGTCAACTTTCCATCCGATCACCCCATTTAGCATTATTATAATCGAAATGAGAAAAATATGTAAGCTAACTTTCTTTCTTGATAAAGGAATAAGCAGTTCTATGAAATCAAAGAAAACCGTCCGGCTTGGGGGCCAACGGTTTTCATGAGGATGATAGTTTATTAGAGCGACCGGAAAGAGGGTCACTGAAGCGCTAAAAGTGTTTGAGTTCCTGGTTTGCATGAAACTTTTAAGCAGCCGGATTACAGAAATAGAAGGACGGCCAGACCGGCTATGACACAATAAATGGAGAAGTACAACAGATTGCCCTTCTTCATGATGTTCATAAACCATTTAAGGGAGAAATAGGACGCCACAAGGGCGACCAGGAACGCCGCTCCGTAGGGCAGCAGCAGCCGATCCAAATCAGGGTCGCTGGCGATATGCTTGGCTTCCAGAACCATCCCCCCGAGACTGACGGGAATGTACAGGAAGAAAGAGAAGCGAAGAGCCGTCTCTTGTTTCATTCCAAGAGCCATGGCAGCGACGATCGTGGCTCCGGAGCGGCTGATTCCCGGAATTAACGCAACGGATTGCGCTAATCCGATAATAATGGAATCCTTTAACGTTAGCTGCTGATCCCCCTTGCGTCCGCGAAGATTCCGGATAAGAAACAGCGCAACCGCTGTAACGAGCAGGGTGATTCCGATAACGTTGAGGCCCTTGAGCCGATCGGAGATGAAGTCGTTGAACAGGACTCCAATGACACCGGCAGGAATCGTCGCAATGATTAAATAAATAATGAACATAAAATCACCGCGGCAGTTCTCGTCCCGTTTGGTCAAATATTTGAATCCATTGACCGTGAGCCGAATGAGATCTTGCCGGTAAATAAGCAATACCGCGAGCAGCGAAGCGAAATTGACCAGCACCTCAAAGCTCAGCCCTTCGATTTCCAATCCGAACAGCCGCTGCGCGATGACCAGATGCCCGCTGGACGAAATCGGAATAGGTTCAGTGAAGCCCTGGATCAGTCCTAGAATGGCGTATTTTAGTGTTTCCCATAAGCTTTCCAATGTTAGTTCCTCCAAATAAAGTAGATTAATAGAGTGTTGAGAACCTCTAGAGAAGAATTCGACAACCTCTCCGATAAACCTTCATATTAGCTTTTTATACGATGCAGGCATTTGAGAAAGACATCGAAGGACAAGCAGCGCCGCATCGCATAAAAAGCTTCCGCCAAACTTCCATATTAGCTTTTTATACGATGCAGGCATTTGAGATAGACATCAAAGGACAAGCAGCGCCGAATCGCATAAAAAGCTTCCGCTAAAGAAGAATTCGACAACCTCTCCGATAAACTTCCATATTAGCTTTTTATATAATAATAGAATTAAGTGCATTTTCAAAGCCAAGCTGATAAAGTAAACGAAAATTTAAGAATCTTTGTCGAAAAAAGTAGAGGGTGTATGAAATCAGTCCTATGGAGAATATTACCTGGGAAGCAGCTGCAGTCCGGGTTTAGAGGTGCGGCACCCCATATGTTACAATGGGAGCAGAAGCATTTAAACCGTCTCATGAGATAAAAGCGGCCGGACACCGATCATAATGGGTGGCCCGGATTCCAGCATACAGATAGGAGAATGACCGATGAGGAAAGAGATACAGTTAGGAGATTTCCATACGATTCTTTCGGAAGGGGAGGTTTGGACGATTGGCGGGTTCCGGCTGCCGGACGGCTCGTTCTGGAGTTACCGTGAGCCTGAAGCGGTCGTTATTGTTCGCAACGGAATTCTTTACGTACGGGCGCCCCTTAGCAGAAGTCATGATAAAATCCAAATTTTGGATAATGCGAAGCATATGTATTATTCCGCCAAACCGGTGGAAGTGCCGGAGAACGGAAAAATCAGCTTCGAGCTGCAGATCCGCGCACGGACACAGAATACGGTCCCCGATGATTTATATGACGGGTACGTTTCCCTCAACCTGCTGGACTTTACGACCGGCGGCGCCCTTGATTTCTTCGTGAGCAACGATCAGTATGCCAGTGTTTACGCGGTTCTGCCATTTCCGGGCGTGCAGGTTCCGGAATCGGACAAGACGAAATATTTCTGTATTTTTAAAGAGGAGAAGGATCATTTCAAGCCTCGCGAATTCAACACCTACAAAATCATCTATGATCGTTCCGTCAATGAAGCAGTATTCTATATTAACGGACATGAAGTCCGCCGCGAGAGGAACATTCCGCTCAAGCTCAATCAATTTACCGTTGCGCTCGGCATCATGACCGAGAAGGACCTGACTCCGGAAGGCAGCGTATCGGTGCATGGACAGACCGTGATCGGGGAATGGTCGCCGGTTAACATTACGATAGAAGAGAGCGGGGAGAAGCAAGAGAACGGGAATCCAGTGGAACAGGATTGAAGATCCGCCCTCGTTTGGTGATGATTGACATGAATGATTCTGGCTGTTGAGTAAGCATCTACGTTGTCTTTACAGGTGTCTGCATTAATGCGCATAGGGTGCAATTTGCCGTTCACAGCTCGAATATAACACGGAGCTCCTCGTCGGAGCAGCGGGCCAGGACGAGCAGAGCCTCATAAGGATCGCCTTTGATGCGAAAGAAGCGGGCAAAAGCAGGCTCGGTCTTGCAGCCTTCTCTTTTGATTTGCATGATGGCCTGTTTGGCCGCCGGCCCGGCGAGGCACAGCAGGCGATGCTCGATATCCATATGAATTAACGCGTTCTGCTCGGCGACCGGGATCGGCTGACCGAATATTTCAATCGGCCATCCCTCGAATTGGAAGCGGCAGACGAGAGCGGGAATGCCCTGCTTGATTGTTTCGTGCAGTGTAAAGCCGGGAAGTGAGGAATAGTGGGAGCTTAGGGCGCCGGCCAGAAGCGACGGTACTGCATTGCAGATGATATCCAGATCGCTGACCTCGGTATCGATCCCCAGAGGAATGGTCCCGGCCAATACCGGATCGAACGGCTGCAGCCGTTCATTGATTTGCAGACCGGCAAGCGCTTCATAAGCCCGCTGCTGCCTCGGGGTACCCCGGCGTAAATATTCCGTGCTTTTCCACCGGTTATATGGCTGGGTGCTGTCCATGGTCAACAATCCTCCTGATTACATATCCGCCTTATTTGCGTTGCGCTTAAAATCATTCGGCCTAGAGTGTGCTTGCTTGCCCGGCGGGAGACAAGCCGTTGAACTAAGCCAGGCCAAGCTCGGGCTTTGCAATGCTTAACGGGGCAAGCGCAGGCCTTTCGGATAATGGTTCTTCAACTGTTCCCCGCTTACCTTGCCCCAGCCTAACGGCTGGCCGTCAATGGTTACGAGAGCCCATCCTTCCCGGCCGCTTTTTACCGTCAAGGTTTCTCCACGGAGATAAGCAGCGGCTTCCTGAGAATCTGCGGCTAACGTTAGAGGGTGGCGGGACATGTCCTCCCGCAAAGTGAGAGCCAAAGCGTGAGCCGGCTCCAGGCGGTTCTTCTTGACGGTGCCGAGATGCAGTCCGGGCCGGACCGTCTTCAATCCGTCCAGCGAGGACGCCGACCACAGGCCCTCGGTGTCATGGGGCAGCCAGTAAAGCTGCTCCCCGAACAGGATGGCCTCTCCCGGAGGAAGCTCCGGCTGCCTGGACAAATAGGCTTCTGCAAAGCCGGAGAACAGCTTCCAGGCGTCCGCAATAGCCTTAGTCTGCATCCGATGCTTGGCGGAGCCTTTCACGCGCGTGGAAGGCGGCTTCATTGAACGGCCGGACGCAAGCTGCTCCTCCCCCTCCTCCCTCTTCTCCAGCAAAGCGACGAAATGGCCCTCCCCCTTATGCAGGTGAGGCCAAATCCGCTCGGTTCGCAGCACCTCCATGTAGGGGAACTGCTCCGTAATCCGGGCGATCACCTCTTCGTTCTCTTCTATGGAAAAGGTACATGTAGAGTAGGCCAGCTTTCCGCCCGGCTTCAGCATCGGAATGGCGTGCCGGAGGATGTCCATCTGCCTGGCGGCGCACATGGCGACATGCTCGGGCGACCATTCGCCGACGGCATCCGGGTCCTTGCGGAACATTCCTTCGCCGGAGCAAGGCGCGTCCAGCATGATCCGGTCGAAGCCGGATGCGAACCGGCCAGCCAGCACGTCCGGCGCCGCATTCGTCACTACCGCATTGCGGATTCCCATCCGCTCGATATTTTCGGCCAATATTTTAGCCCGGGCAGGGTGGATCTCATTGGCCACCAGTAATCCTTTGCCTTTCATTTTGCCGGCGATTTGCGTTGATTTCCCCCCGGGTGCGGCGGCCAAATCAAGAATCGTTTCTCCCGGCTGCGGGTCGAGAATTTCCACTGCGGACATGGCGGAAGGCTCCTGGATGTAATACAGGCCAACGGCATGATACGGATGCTTGCCGGGCCGGTGCGGCTCCTCGTAGTAATAGCCGGTCGGGCACCATGGAACAGGGACAAGCTTGAACAGCTCCTGCAGCCGTTTCGCCCATGGACTGTCCGGCTCCACTTTGAGAGGATTCAGGCGCAGACCGTGTGTCCGGGCTTCGCTGTAGCTCAGGAAGAAAGCTTCGGCATCTTCTTTCAATTGACGTTGTATTTTATCTATATATGCTTGGGGTAATGTTGTACTCAAAGCGAGGAACTCCTTTTAGCGGGATAGATGATGCATTTATTTTTTTCATGATAACGATTTTTCGGCTTAAATTCCAGCAGGGAAAATGATAAAAAAGCTGCTGTTTTTTTGCTTCGCAAGGAAGGATGCATTAGGAAGCCGGGCCGTTACTTTACAGCCTCCTGCTCTGTTTCCTCTTCTTTTCTAAGCAAGGCCCGCATGGTATAATAATATAATGTTTATTTGAAGACTGATGAGTTAAGGGGCGATCGTCTCTTGCGTTTGTCATGACTCCTCTTGTTTGTTTCATAGAGAAGGTAATGAAAGATTGGAGCGGCCGCCGGCTCTGTTATAGATATGCGCGGCTATTCGATTGCCTTAATTTGGCGTAGCATTTAATTCAACAGTCTTTTAGTTATGTGAAGGTGGTGGCCATGAGTTATAACGTTCCGACCAAGGTTCAAATTCTGGGGAAGGATATCCAGCCCGACCAGTTGAAATACCATCATAAAGAGGTGCTTGTCTCTAAGGAATTCACATTTGACAGCGCCCATCATTTGCATTGCTATGAAGGCAAATGCAAAAATTTGCACGGCCATACGTATAAACTGCAGGTTGTCATGAGAGGCCGGGTAGATGAACGGGGAATCGTGATTGACTTCGGCGATATCAAAAGGATTGCCAAAGAAAGAGTTATTGACCGCCTGGACCATCAGTATTTGAACGAAGTGCTCCCTCCGATGAATACGACCGCGGAGAATATGATCGTCTGGATGTACGAGCAGATTAACGAGGGTCTCGTCCAGGAAGGGCTCTACCCCGCCGTCAAGCTGGAGGAGCTGCGGTTATGGGAAACCCCGACAAGCTACGCGGCCGTAACCCGGTCCATGATGGAGGAAGCTGAATGATGAAAGACGTCAAGCTGCCTATGGTAGAAATATTTGAGACGGTTGAGGGGGAAGGCACGCGGGCAGGATTCCCCACCGTCTTCGTCCGCTTGTTCGGCTGCAATCTCCGCTGCGTCTGGTGCGATACGACATACAGTTACCCCCCGGATAAAGCGGATAAAGTGATGACGATCGAAGAAATCGTCCGGGAGGTGGGCCGGTACTCTTCCCGGCATCTGTGTCTGACGGGCGGGGAGCCCCTCTTGTACGGCGAACATTCCCTTGCATTAATCGAAGCCTTATCCTCGTTGGAGCAAATTGTCGATGTGCATATCGAGACGAACGGAGCGATAGATCTTGCCCCGTTCCTAAGCAAGGTCACTTCCTCCAAGGTCAGATATATTATGGATTACAAGCTTCCCGGGTCCGGCGAGACGGAGCAGATGATTCACGGCAATTTTGCCCTGCTCAGGAAGCAGGACGAAGTCAAGTTCGTTATTGCGGACGAGGCCGATTTTCATTTCGCCCGCGAAGTGCTGGCCCAATATCCGACCGAAGCTCTGGCGCTCTTCAGTCCGGTATGGGAAACGATGCCTCCGGCCAGGCTCGTTGAATTGATGCTTAAGCATGCACTTGTTAACGTCAAGCTGAATATGCAGCTCCATAAAGTCATTTGGGACCCGGCCGCCAGAGGGGTCTAGTGGGGACTAATCGAATGGATCGGCTCGCTGTGTCGGGCCGATTCCCATGTGATGCCAACAGAAATCAGCGCGTATGCACAAAGAAAACGGTTAAGTAAGGATGGTTGATAATGGCTAGCAACAAAGCGGTGAAAAAAGCGGTTGTCATTCTGAGCGGAGGTCTGGACAGCACGACCTGTATGGGGATAGCCCAAGAAGAAGGCTATGAAATCTATCCGATCACTTTCGATTATGGACAAAGGCACAGCATGGAAATAGAAAATGCCAAACGGGTGGCCGAATTTTACGGTGCCGCTTCGCGCCATAAAATCATTTCACTCGGCTTCCTCAAGGAGTTCGGCGGCAGCGCTCTGACCGACGAAACGATTGATGTTCCGGATGTAAGCCAACCAGCCGACGATTCGAATGCATCGGACGGGACACCCGGCAACGGTGAGGAGGACATTCCAGTGACGTATGTTCCCGGCAGAAACCTGCTGTTCCTCTCTATCGCCACCTCGTTCGCAGAGGTTTCCGGCGCGGAAGCGATCTATATCGGGGTCAATGCTCTCGATTATAGCGGCTATCCGGATTGCCGCCCCGAGTTTATCCGCAAGGTCGAGGAAGTGATCGAGCTTGCTACCAAGGCCGGTGCCGAGGGTCAAGCCATTCGTATCGCGACTCCGCTCCTTCATTGGAGCAAGGCGGAAATCATCCGGCAAGGGACGCGTCTCGGTGTCCCCTATCATTTGACAACCTCGTGCTATAACGGCAGTGAAGAAGCTTGCGGAACCTGTGATAGCTGCCGTCTGCGGTTAAAAGGGTTCGCGGAGGCCGGTCTAGAGGACCCGATTCCTTACAAGGCTGCAAGGTCATAAGCCCGAACAACGAAAATTCCGGAAGACGGTGATCCATTGGCTATGGCGATTGGAATGGCGGCGGTATTGCTCCTTCTTCTCTTGCTTTATGTTTATCATACTTGGTGGATAGATATCTCCGAGTATCGAATACAAAGCGATGTGGTGAAAGCTCCTTTTACCTTCGTTCATCTGTCGGATATTCACGGTTTGACCGCAGGGGTCAACGGACGGCTAAGCCGTCTGGTGTCCGAGTCCGTCCCGGATTTCATCCTGATCACCGGTGATTTGGCGACGAACAGGAGGCAGCTTCCCCGGGTGCTCCGGGAGATCGGGCACTTTCCGCGCGAGACGGCCGTTTATTTTGTACCGGGCAATTACGAACGGGAAGAGTCTATTCTGTTCCGCAAAAGACCGATTGACGACCCCGGATACTTGTCCCGCTTACAATCCTGCATGAACGTGCTGGAAAATGACTCCGTATCGTTCCGCTGCAAGGGAAGCCTTGTCCACCTCTATGGGTTGGATAATTCGGTATACGGGAACGAACGGATCCCTTCCGCCCCGAACGCAGGTGCTCCGGATCCTGCGACTGCTCCCTTCTCCATAGTCATGGCTCACTGCCCCAGTATAGTCCGGTACCTGCAGGAGCAATTTTTCGGTTTCCACCTGCTGTTAGCGGGGCATACCCACGGCGGACAAATCCGGTGCTTCGGCCGGACCTGGGGAGCTTATCGCGATTATCCCATCGGGCTGAGCCGTCTGGGACATGGCCGTTATTTCGGAATCAGCCGCGGTCTCGGGACCGTTAAGCTGCCAGTCCGCTTGAACTGCCGGCCGGAAATTGCGGTGTACCGGATCGAGCCGGCCGAAACTTCCGGGTCCAGTCTATGAAATGACCCGGACCGGAGCTTGGCCTGCCGTGCTATGTTATGGACCGCAAACTTACTTATACAAGCTATTGATAGAATCATATTCAAGCCTGCAGGAAAATATGATGGTTGTTTTCTACTTTTTCTTACGAGAATTCTATGCCCCGTATCTTGGAGAAGACCATCGTATCCCGCAGCTGCGGACAGGCGGCCTGTGCTTGATGCGGCACGCTGTCAGACACCCCGGAAGTCTGGCGGTCGGAAGGAACCTCTTCCGCCGGGGAATGTACGGCGGCATCTTCTCTTCTAAGAATGCCCTCCAGAGTAAATCCGCAGCGTTCCGCGACCCGGCGGCTCCGTTCATTGCGGGAGTCGCAGCGGATCTCGATCCGGTTAGCCTGCAATTGCCGGGCGGCAAAACGGGTGATGCCGTGTACCGCCTCGGTCATCCAGCCGCGGCCCGTCTGCGAGGTGCGCAGCCAGTAACCGATTTCGAAGCTGCGAATCTTCCAGTTTATTCGATGTAGGCCGCTGCATCCTATCAATTCTCCACTGTCCTTGTCATAGAGATGAAGACGCATATCCGTCCGTTCCAGAAACTGCAGCCTGGCCCTGCGAATGTTGGCTTCGGTCTCCTCTACCGTAGGCGTTGTCAAGGCCCAGGGCATCCACTGACGAAGCTCGTTTATACTTTCCCTTATCGCTTCATTGACGGCGGCGCCGTCTCCCCATTGCGGGGCACGGATAATAAGCCGTTCGGTTTCGAATTGTTCCGGAAATTCCAGCAGCAGAAGCTCGTTGGTTGATTCACACATCTCTTGGACTTCCTCCTTATCCATCGATTGATTACTTCATGCATCGGTCAGAGGCAGGGTGAAGATGGTCCGGCTGCGGATGCATAATTGTTCCTCGTTGAAGGTTAGCTGAACCAACCCGATTTGCTGCAGGCCGGCTTGGAAAGGGCTGAACCGGTCGAGGATGTAATGGAAGGCTTCCTTAAGTTGTACGGAGGATAAATTGACGGCCAATGTGCAGTGCGGATTCCAGCTCCCGGGCAAATAATATGGAGCCGCCTTCGGGCGAAGCTTATGGAAGCGGCTGTGAAACCGTTGATGCAGCTGCATCAGACCCGCCGTGACAGCGGGAGAGAGGAACAGCGTTCCCGAGGCCGGAAAGCAGGCAAGGCTGTCGAAGCGTACCGGCAGCGAAGGAGCCCCCTGCATAAAAAAGGCTATCTCCTCCTCGAACTCCCCGGCTTCCAAATCATCATAAACGGCCACGGTGAGATGAGGCTGGATTTCGGCAATCGACATCATACTGTCTGTTATCCCGTTCTGTTCCAACTCCCGCCAGAGCCCGCGAATATATTGCTCCGTACGCTCGTCAAAAAAAAGCTCAACCGCATACTTGGTCATGCATTCCCCGCCTTCCTCATTTTTCTTACTCTGTCTACCTGTCGTCATTTCTCGAAAGACATCCATGAAGGTTATTCTGTATTATAACGGTCGAAGGTGATTCGTAGTATAGCAACTGAGAAATATTTTATCTTATTTCGGGATACCCCTTTTATTTTGGAAACGATTGGGTTTATGATTACGTATAAGAGATAGATAAGAGAATAGAAAGGGGTGGGGCGGTGAACAGGCTAGAATGGAGTAGGTTCCGGCTCCCGATTCTCGCATTATGGGGAGCTCTGCTTTGGTTGTCCGCTCATCCTCCGGCTTATGCAGGTTTTCTGGGGACGATGAAAGGCATTATGGAGCTGCCGGAAGAAGTCGACCGGCTTAAGGAAGATTATGAGCAGGTACGCCAAAATTATGACACCGCTCTAAACCGTCTGCAGAATGCGGAAGAGGCTGTCCAGAGCTACGAGAAGAGGCAGCAGGCGCTTCTGGAGGATAATAAGAAGCTTCAGGAGCAGAACAGGGAGTTATTGCAAATGGTCCTCGAGCTGCAGCAATCCGAGCAGGAGAGACGGCAGCATTCAGCGCGGATTCGCACGCTGGTTCTGACGGCCGCCGGACTCGTCATCGGCTATTTTGTCCTGACGCGGGGAATGCGGGTGCTCTTGAGAAGCAAGTAGAAGGCAAGGGGAACGCTATGGACATTATATATAATATTCATCCCGGCAACGGACAAAGCTTGGGCATGGAAGTACGGCTTGAGGATCACGAGAAGCTGTATATGCTTCATTCGGAAATGATCATCGCTTTCCAGGGGGCGTCCCATCAGCGGGAAGACCGGATTATGGACTTGAAAGGAATGGTTCGCAAGAAGAAGTGGCTCCGGTCGGATCTGTCCGGACCCTGCCGGTTCGTTCTGTCGCTTCCCGCCGGGTATAGCGTAAGAAGTATTCCGGTCAAGGACCAGGAGGATTTTCTGTTCGATGTGCGCCATGTCCTGTTCTACACATCCGGTGTCCAAATGAAAAGCGTCATACAGCGAATGAAAAATGTGGTTGTCACCCGGGATTGGGTGAGGATGAAGTTTTTCGGGGAAGGCGAGATCGGGATTTTATCCCAAGGGCCGCTGGTCGAGATGAAGCTGTCCGAAGATGAGCCGATTTATATCGATGCGGGTTGTTTGGTCGCTTATCCGCAGAATGCCAAGCTGGATCTATGCGTATACGGAAATCAACTGGCCGGGCAGCACATGAATTACCATTGGAAAATTACCGGGCAAGGATACGTGCTGATGCAGACGGGTAAACCGGGACTGCGGCTTGAGGAGCATTTGCAGGACGATGGCCTGATCAAACGGCTGCTGCGGGAAATCATTCCTTTCGGCGGAGTATTCATAAAGTAAATCAACAAGGGGGCTTTACAATGAGTAACGGGGCTCTTCAAGCGGTGTTTATCGATCGCGACGGTACGCTAGGCGGAACCGGGCATTTTATTCATCCCCGGGATTTCGAGCTGTATCCGGGGGTGGAGCAGGCTCTGGCGCAACTTAAAGAAGCCGGCTTGAAGCTCTTTGCCTTTACGAATCAGCACCGCATCTCCCGCGGCCAAGCGACAGAGGGGGAGTTCAGCAGACAGTTCGCCGGGTACGGCTTCGATCAGGCTTACATTTGTCCGCATTCTTCGGAGGAGCCCTGTCTTTGCCGCAAGCCGGGAACCGCCATGCTGGAGCAGGCGGCCGACGAACACGGGTTGGACCTCAGGCGCTGCGCCGTGATCGGCGATGTCGGTTCCACAGATATGCTGGCTGCCGCCAAGGTGGGAGCAGTTAAGGTGTTGGTGCGTACAGGCTGGGGGGAGCAGTCTCTAGGAGAGTATCGGCATACTTGGGCGGAGACGGAGCCGGATTATGTGGCGCAGGATTTGCCCAAGGCGGCAAGCTGGCTTCTTCGGCATTATCAAACGGGGCGTGGATTGGAATAAAGCGGGGCTGTCCCTGGGAAGAGGACCGCTCACGAATGTTATAGCGGTTGGCCTAATTGTTTTGTGGGCCGACCGTTTTTTTGTAGAATTTACAACGGACTTTCCCAGCTTGAAATTGCTCAATAACCCTTGACGTTATTAGGAAATTTGTCTGTTTAATTCCGGCCCTTATGCTGACTCTTTTCCGACTAGGGCGTCTACCTTGATAATCCGTCTATTTTCATTTTCTGCCGGTGCTGTGCAAACGGAATGGTGCGTCTAACTGGAACTCATCTATTTCCACTTTCTGCCGGTCCATGCAATCAGTCTACTTACAGAATGGTGCATCTAACTTGATAATCCGTCTATTTTCATTTTCTGCCGGTGCCTTCTCAAGCGACATGGCATATCTAACTGGATTTTATACAGCTAGTTTGCTCCTCTGGAGCAAAAGACGGAAACTAAGTGGAAAAACTACAGCTAGTTTGTGCAAAAAAGTGATTTTAGCAAAAAGTCTTGATTCTAAATGTAGTTTTTCCATTTACTCAATCACTTTTTACCATTAGTTGGGAATCTACCTACATAAAATACAGTTAATCGCTACCGCCGAACGAGCGATGGTTTGATATTTATGCATTATTCTAGCTGCAATCTATGTCCAACCTTATATGAGTTTGAAAAAAAAGGCTTGTTAATGTAACAATGTTTTGTTACAATGCGAATATAACAATGTTACACAAAGGGATTGAAGGGATGGCCGATGGATACTTTGGGATATATTTCTAAGAAAGAGCTGCTGAAGACGACCGGTATCTCTTATGGTCAGCTTTATCGCTGGAAGAGGCAGAATTTGATTCCGGAAGCCTGGTTTATCAAACAATCTTCTTTCACCGGTCAGGAGACGTTCTTTCCCAGGGAGCAAATTCTTAAACGGATTGATGAGATACAGCGACTTAAGGATCGGTACACCCTGGATGAGCTGAGCGAATTGTTCTCGCCGGAGACGGGAAGCCGGACCTACGAAGCTTCCGAGGTTCGCCGTCTGCCCGGAATTCACCAGGAGGCGGTACGGTGGTTTGAGCATTATCTGCTGAAGGACCGGTTTAGCTTCATGGAGGTACTGTTTATCCACTTGACCGGGTCCCTGATCAAGAAATGCCCCTTAAGCGACAAGGAAGCCGAGAGGTTCGTTATGTGCGCCAAGGAATGGCTTCCTCGGATCAAGGGAACGAATGTCTCGGTCTATGTGGTCAGCAAGGACGGGACGCTGCTGTTTCTGCTTGCCGAGCAGGAAGGAAGGCTGCTGATCGATCCGGCTGCGGTGCTGGTCGATAAGGTGGATTTGGAAGACCTGTCGAAAGATTTAAATTTGATGCTAAATCAACCTGTGAGGTGAGCGTTTTGACAGCAACGACGGATTTACAAGATATTAAGATTTCGGGAAGCGGCAAGCTATTGGGCGGCCGGTACAATCAAGTTAAAATTTCGGGCTCCGGCAAGATCGGCGGAGAAATAGAGGCGAACCGGGTCAAAATTTCCGGTTCCGGCAGTGTAGAGGGCAAGGCGGTCATCAAGGAGCTTAATGTTAGCGGAAGCTGCAGCTTCCATGACCATCTGGGTGGAGAATCCTGTGAGGTAAGCGGGTCTATCCGCGCGAAGGGCAATGTTCATATGGAGAGGCTTAAAGTAAGCGGCGCCTTTACCTGTTCCCAATCGGTGAGAAGCGAAGATATTCACATACGTGGAAGCATCAAAGCCGACAAAATCGAGACCGAGGAGTTCCGGCTGGAGGGCAGCATGAACATTCGCAAGGAGCTGAACGCGAATGTCGCGGACATTATCCTGTACGGGCCTTGCAGGGCCAATGAGATAGGCGGAGAGACGATATCCGTTTATTCGCACCATTCCCAGCCCGGCTTGATCCGGGCCCTGCTGTCCTTGTTCCAAGGGCAGCATATGCTGACCTCCGATTTAATAGAAGGAACGAATGTTTATCTGGAGAACACCAGAGCGAAAATCGTTCGTGGAGGGCAGGTCAAAATTGGCCCCGGCTGTCAAATTGAACGGGTGGAATATATGGACTCGCTGGACGTTTCCCCGGAAGCCCGGGTTGGCGATGCTGTTCAAATCTAAATAGGTCATTAATGGCGAGAACCCATAGATTCCGCCGTTGCAACCCCTTCTCCTCCGGGAGAGGGGGTTTTTCTTATCAATTCTTTTAGCGATAAAAAATGGAACAACTTTCGGATTCGCAAAAAAGCTTCCGATGAAACCCGATTTTCACCTGTACTCACAGGGCTGGCCCTATATCCAGTTTGCGATTTTTCAGCACCGGGGACTTACGTTTTATGTGAACTCTTTTCGGGACAGCCTCGGTCGTCTGCCGGAGTGAGTTAAAGACGATCAAAACTGCAGGTCTTTTTCGGAAAAAGCTTCGCGGCGGGCTCATTCAAAAGCAATTGCGCAGGTTTTTTTCGGAAAAAATGCCTCGCGGTGGCTCATTCGAAAGCAATTGCGCAGGTCTTTTTCCGAAAAAACGGCGTCATGCCTAATTCTAGAGCAATAATACAGGTCTTTGGGGCGATTTTTGCGAAATGGCTCCATTTTGGCAAAAAGACGCGCACATTTGAGCGTCTTTCGCCTTCTTTTTGGAAAAAGGCTGGATTTTAATGCACTTTTGCTCGTCTTTGCGACGTCTTTACCGACCCGGATGCAGCGCGCCACCCCTTCTCTTGCTCAACATTTGCTCCAATGGGCAGCGATGAAAGAGAAGAGCGAATGTGACTGAAAAATTGAACACTAGACTCGCTTTTTTTCGAAGCTTTCACGGTTCTGTCGGTTCAGGCCGGTTCTCACATATAGTTCTTTACTACGGCATTCCCCACAACATGAAGAGCGACCGCTTTTAGAGGGAGGGTTAGACGTCGACTCCATTGGAGTGCGGACGGAATACGCCTCGAAGGCATTCGTCCCTTTGTGGGGGATTACAGGGCTCCCCGCAAAGTACCCGGAATAAGCTTCAAAGGCTGCTCGTCAGTTTGCGGGATATAATTTTGAGGGGAGCCTCCACCCTCTGTTGCCTGAGCGGGGAATTACCTGTCGATGGGGGAATCATTCGGACGTTCCGTCAGGGACCCCGTCTCGGTCCTGTACATGCTTCCCGGCGTCCGCGGAGGCTGCTTGCTCCTGCTCCGCCCGTGCTCTCTTTTCCTTCCAGAACAGGGCGCTTAGTATTCGTTCGATCCATTCTTTATCCTCCGGGGAAAGCAGTATTCCGTCGAATTCGAGCTCGTTCTCCCGTATAAAGCGGCGTAAATTAACCGGTGCCTGGGGTGGCGGGACGAGCTCGGTTTCGGGCTGCAGGTAGCCCGCTTCTTGCATGAGAACGGCATAGGAGGTATTGAGTCCGGCGGACAATTTCAGCAATATTTCCGGAGAAGGAATTCCCCGCTGTCCATTCTCGATTTGGGATATATAGGAAGGGGATACCCCTGAACGGTCAGCGACTTCACGAATAGTAAAACCTTTCCTTTTACGCATTTGGCGAAGTTTATCATAGAACATGCTCTTCCATTTCTCCTTGATAGAAATAGGTTCCGTTAGTTAACAATAATAACATAAAAGTTTACAATTGTGTAATCAATCTGACAAATTGCGAAAATTTATTACACTAGTAAACTAAAATGATTGCAAAAGTAAATATAATCCAGTATAATAGGAACAAAAATGGGAACAGTTGGAGGAGATTGCTTGAAAATCATTGCCAGACCTAATCTGTTTGCCAGAACCCGAATCATGAAGGGAATGTCTCAGCGTGAATTGGCCAGGCGCTCCGGCCTGAGTCACACCTATATCAGTATGCTGGAGCGATCGAAGAAGTCGGTCGGACCAGCCGCCGCCAAGAAGCTGAGCGATGTACTGGAAATACCGATGGATGAGTTGTTTATTATTAAGTAATTCATTGCCGCCATGAATTTCTTCCCCTCTATCTTTCCTCGCTAGTAACATGGGATCCTTTGTTGCTTTCTACCGGCTTTCCGCGTGGGATAACGAGCTCTTAGCAATCATGCAATCGGTGGTCCGACATCTGAGCTCATCTCTCCATTATCTAATTTTATTTCAAATTGTAAAATTATTGTTGAAATATAGTTTCTTTAGAAATACAATAGTATTGGGACATATTGTAAGCGGTATCAAGGATTTGCAGTTCATCATTAAAACATTTTCGTGAAGCGGGAGGTGAAATTGGAGCCGTTTCGAGTTTCGCCGTCTTTTATTGTGACTGATATGCTGATCATCATGTGAGGAGATTGAAGCAGAACAAAATATGGAGGAGTGAGATCATGTATGATCGTCAATCCAGGTTCGCAAAACAATCTTTGATGGTCTTATTATCGTTGGTACTTGCTGTAGGAGGCCTGCTGGCCGGTTTTCCTCAAGGTCGATCTTATGCGCAAACGCCTGATTTTCATCCGGTCCGTCAGGATGAATTTCCGGTAGCTCCGGGTGCTTATCATAAGGAAATGACATTGGAGGGGGGAATTTATGTCGAGGAGGTTAAGGTGATGGAGATTGATCCGTCCCAACCCTTCCTTGAATTGGCGGTGACTTCTCCCAAAGGGAAGGTAGTCTCCCTGGATACGGTGCGCAATCAGGCGAAGCTGGCGGAAAGCGAGGGCCGCAGGGCGGTTGCGGCTTTCAACATGGATTTCTACAATACGGATCCGAATTTCGCCGGTATACCGACGGGTCACCAGATCAGCGCGGGAGAAGTTATTACGGCCCCTTCCACTCGGCGCAACGTGCTGGCTCAGATGAAGGACGGCACAGTGCGGATCGAGACCGAGGTCGAGCTTGCCGCTTCTGTCAAGGCGGAGGACGGGGAGACGGCGGTCATCTCCGGAGTGAACCGTGCGGTGACGGCAGCCTTGTCTAATCATCTCTTCGTATTCACGGACCGGTTCAGTTCCACGACCAAATCGGTTGGCGAACAGATCGTGGAGGTGATTATCGCTCCCGATCCGGCCGGGTCCGTGCTGCAGCCCGGCATTCCACTCTCGGGAACGGTTGAAGCTGTTGTAGAGGGGGGGAATCAGCCGATTCCGGGCGGCAAGCTGGTCGTCACCGCAACCGGCAGCAAGGCGGAGTGGGCCCGCCGCAAGCTGACACCCGGCAGCCGGGTAGAGCTGGATGTTCAATTTACCAAAGGAATGAACGAAGCCCTGCAACTGGTTTCCGGCAGTGTATTATTGGTCAGGAACGGACAAGCCACCCCCGAGGCGCTTGCGGATAAAGACCGCCACCCGCGCACTTTCGTCGCGGTCAAGCAGGGGAAGCTGTACGTGTACACGTTCGATGGCCGCCAGCCCGGGTATTCAGACGGGGTTACGCTTGCGGAAGGAGCGCTGTTTCTGCAGGAGGAAGGGATGGAATTCGCTCTGAATGTGGACGGCGGAGGCTCGACCACCTATGCGGCCCGTCTGCCGGGGGATCAGAGCTTGTCTGTTCTGAATCGCCCGTCCGACGGCTACGAGCGTTCCAATTCCAATTCCCTGGTTGTTTTGTCCACGGCCCCCGTTAAGGAACTGTCCACTTTGCTTCCTGCCCCCAAAGGGCCGGTCAAGGTGATCGCGGGAGGCAGCATTTCATTTACTTCCAAGGGACAGGATGAGTTTTACAACGGCATACCCGTCGATTCTTCGCAGCTGACATGGGAAGCGGATGCCGCCATTGGGACGATAGATTCGCTGGGAAGATTTACTGCGGCGGCAACGCCCGCGGAAGGACAGGTAACTGTCCGCTTAGGAGAAATATCAGCACAAGTAAATATACAGGTGGTTACGCAAGTGGAACGAATAGAGCTTATACCATCCATCGCGGTGATCAATCCTGGGGATAAGCAATCGTTCCGCGTGCGCGGTTACGATGCGAATGGCCAGGAAGTGATTTTATCGCCGGATCGGTTGAATTGGAGCATGGAAGGCAATCTTGGCACATTATCTCCGTCGGGAGAATTGACGGCCGGTAACGAATCTGCTTCCGGCAAAGTAATAGTATCCATTGGCCAGGCTTCGGCCGAGGCGGTGGTTCATATTGGCAAGCCCCCCGTCTTGGTGGAGGATTTCGAAGCGTTGGACGATTTAGTCCCGTCGCTTGTTAACGCGGTTCCGGGATCGGTGAAGCTGGAGCTGTCCAGCCGCCCCAATCCGGTACGGGTAGGCGCTCATGCGGTCAAGCTGACCTATGATTTTACAGGGACGAGCGGGACCTCCGCCGCGTACATCAATTTCCGGGAGAACGGAGCGGCAGGAAGGACGCTGGAGGATTATCCGATCAAGCTGGGGTTGTGGGTATATGGAGACGGCAACAAGCATTGGCTGAGAGGCCAAATTCAGGATGGCAACGGAACGAAGAAGCCGATAGATTTTACAGGCTCGGGTCAGTTGAATTGGGTCGGCTGGAAATATGTGACTGCGGACATCCCCGCGGGAATGCCGCTGCCCCTCAAGCTTACCCAGATTTATGTCGTGGAAACAAGCAATGCCAATAAAAACGCGGGCGCCATTTATTTCGATCATTTGCGCTCCATCTACAGCGAGACCGGAGAAGACCTGGAAGGTCCCGTGTTCAGTGACCGGACTCCGGAGCCCGGCAGTCAGATCTCCACGGGAACGCCGATCATTGCGGCTACGGTCAAGGACGCTGGAACGGGAGTCGATCGCGGCTCGATCGTCATGCGGCTCGATGGGACGGTCGTCGCCCATGAGTTCGATGAAGCCGGCGGACGGGTAAGCTATACCCCCGTAGAGGCGTTGAAGGACGGCGAGCATCGCGTAGTCATCGAAGCGGCGGATCTGGCCGGAAATCCGGCGGTGCCGAATGCGGATTGGACCTTCAGCATCGACACGGCCCCCGACAGGGAAGCACCGACCGTCAGCGTCATCAGTCCGATGGACGGCATCCGTACCCGCACCGATCAGCCGAGAATCGCCGTCAAGCTGACGGATGACAAGTCGGGGATCGATTCCGGCAGCATCACGCTGGAGCTGGACGGAACGGCCGTCCCCCATCGATATGATGAAGCGAGCAGCACGGTATATTATACGGTTCCGGACAAGCTGCAGCAGGGAACGACGCACAGGGTCAGGCTGTCGGCCGCGGATATGAGCGGCAATCGGGCGGAACAGGAGTGGTCGTTCACCATCGGCCGGCTTCCCGGACAACCGAATGATCCGAACCGGTTCCAGATTAGCGTCATCGGAGATGGAGGGTATTATACGGCCGGGCAAGGGGAGACCGCTGCGGATATTCTTCTGCGGGAGCAAATTGCCCGGATTAACCGGGAGGATTCCGAGCTGGTTGGCTACACAGGAGATATTGTGGAGAACGACACCCCGGAGAATTACGCTATCGCAATCGAAAATATGAATCTGTTCCGGATGCCTTATCTGGTCAGCATCGGCAATCATGAAATATCCGGAACCGGGTCCAGAGTGAATTATCAGAGTACATTCGGCGATACGACCTACCTGTATGATTTCGGCAATACGAGAATCATCGGACTGGATACGGCCTCCGGCATGATTTCCAATTCGGACGCTTCTCAGTGGCCGTGGCTGGAGGAAACGCTGGCGGACACGGAGCAGAACAACATCATAATTATCATGCATGTCCCGCCCGATGAAATTACCGCGGACGGTGAAAACCTCAACACAGGGCACGGTTTTCAAAACAGTGAGGAAGCCGGCCGATTGTATGATCTGCTGGGAACGTATAAGGCCGCGCACCCGAGCAAGAACCTAATTGTGTTCAGCGGAGATTTGCATGCATACCTCCACAAGCAGGTTCAGGGAGTGCACTATATCGTCTCGGGAGGGGGCGGCAAGTATACCCATATCTCCCCCGACAAGGGCGGGTTCTATCATTACTTGAATGTTCACGTCGAAGACGATTCGCTGAGCTGGGATGTCATCCCGCTTCTCGAACGCATCGATTTCGTTCAGGCGCCGGATACGATCCAGCGAGGCGAGACGGTAACCCTGCGGGCGGACGGACATTTCATGACCAGCACCAATCAGCCGATCACGATGCCGGTTCAATCTCCTTTTAAAGTTGAATGGGAGACTAGCGATCCGCAGGTAGCTTCGGTAGATTCGGAAGGCAGAGTCACCGGCCATTCAACCGGCGAGGCGGTCATCACCGTTAAATCCGGGTGGGCGAAAGCGGAGAAGACCCTGCGTGTCAGCGGAGGAGAGCCGATAGGCCTCGAGCTGACGGGTCTCGAGCCTCTCGAGGCGGGAGATACGGCGCAGGCAGAGGTCTGGCAGTTATTGAGCGACGGCAGCCGGGTGAAGCTGTCCGGGGATGTCCGCTTCCACAGCAGCAACGACCTGGTGGCCGAAGTGTCCGATGACGGACTGGTCAGCGCCTGGCAGGCGGGGGAAGCCGTTATTACGGCGGAATACGGGACATGGAGCGCGACTTATACGCTCATCGTCTCCCCTTATACCGGCGTTCCTCTGCAGGAGAAGGTGATGGCTGTAGATGCTGCCGCCGGAGCGATAGAATTAGAGTTTGCGGGGGCAATGCCTCTTACCGAAACTTTCAAAGTATTCCAAACCGGGCAAGGACAGCCGGCGGAGAGGACGTTAAACGATGTAAGAGTCGGAGCGGAGAATGTTACTGCGTTCATTAACCGCTCGGGGGCGGTTTACAAGCTCCTGATCGAAGGGGAGACCCCGCCGGGCCGCATGCGGGTAGGCATCCGCACCGATATCGGTAATATTGCCGACCTGACGACCCTTAACCACAGCCGCATTGAGCTTGTGGCCAAGGAAGGCTTCCGGCTGGAGGACAAAATAGCGGGCGTAACGTTCGATATTGCCGCGAACAGCCCGGCCGCACTCACGGTAAGCGGCGGTCAGACCGTTGTTCACTATGGAGGAGCGGAGCTCTACCGAACGGCGAACCGGCTGTATGCCCATCCGGCCGGGGAGGATTCGCGGATTCAGGTAAGCAGCATCCGCCGCTCGCAGGGGCAGCCGCAGTACCGGGGAACCCTGGAAATGACATTGACCCCTGCCAAAGATGCTTTAAGATTAATTAACGATATCGACTTGGAGCGGTATTTGTATCAGGTCGTTCCGAGCGAGATGCCGGCTTCCTTCGGGCTCGAAGCGCTGAAGGCCCAGGCCGTAGCGGCCCGGACCTATGCGCTGACCGATTATTACAACAGCCGGTTTGCCGATCGCGGCTTCCATATCGACGACAGCACGCTAAGCCAGGTGTATAACAACAGTGCGGAGAATGGTTTGACGACCCAGGCGGTTAACGAAACCGCCGGGATAGTGATGAAGAGCGGCAACGAGCTTGTGGATGCCCGGTTCTACTCCACATCGGGAGGATACGGGGCCTCCAGGCATGAGGTGTGGGCGGATGCGCCTCCCTCCAATGCATTCCCGGGCACGCCGGCCCCTTATTTGACCGCTCAGAGCTATACGTATGATCCGTCCGACCCCGGGGAAATGCTGAGGATCGATACGGCCAACGAGCGGCAAATCAACGAGTTTTATAAAACGTTGTCGCATACCGGATACGATTCGGATTCCCTCTATTTCCGCTGGAAGGTCGGCTTGACCAGGCAGGAGCTGGAGAATACGATCAACCGGAATTTGCCCGACCGGTACGCGGCGGACCCGCTGTTTATCTTAACCATGCAGCCGGACGGAAGCTTCGCCAGCCAGCCGATTCCGCCAGGAGGCATCGGAAGCCTCCGCAATATGTACGTGGCCAAGCGGGGGGCGGGCGGTAATATTATGGAGCTTGTCGTGGAAGGCAGCAGCGGAACCTATAAAATTGTCAAGGAATTTAACATCCGCTTTACCATTCGCCCAAGTCAAGCGTACACGGGCGGCGGCGATATTTTCGCTTACCGGGCCAAGGGAGGATCAGCCGACTACGATCCGGCGGCAACGTTACGAAATCCGAGCATCCTGTATTCCGCCTTCTTCACTTTCGATCTGGAGAGGGACGGGCAGGGAGACATCGTGCGCATTACATTCTACGGGGGAGGCAACGGTCACGGTGTGGGCATGAGCCAGTACGGCGCCTCGTTATTAGGCGGCAGAGGCTGGAGCTATGACCGGATTCTGACCACGTATTATCCGAATATGAATCTGGTCCCCATTTACGGTCCCTCCAGGCAGCTGGAATCGATTGAACTGTCCGGTCCCGATTCGCTGGTTGCGGGAGAGACAGGCCAGACCGAGGTGACAGCCTACTATTCGGACGGCACGATGGAAGTAATAACGGAAGGCGTTAACTACGCCAGCAGCCATCCGGAGGTGGCTGCCGTCGACGAGTCGGGTCTGGTGACGGCTCTCCGTCCGGGACAGACGGTGATAGCTGCCGAATATGAGGGGCAGACGGTCAGCTACCGCTTGACGGTTACATTATCCCTGAACAAGCTGGAGATAAGCGGACTCGGTTCGATGCGGCCGGGAGAGCAGAGCCAGACCGTCGTCATGGCCGTCTATGGAGATGGGTCGAGACATCCCGTTATGACGGGAGTCACCTTCTCCAGCAGCCGTCCGGAGGTGGCCTCCATCAACGAGACGGGTCTGGTGACGGCTCTCCGTCCGGGACAGACGGTCATATCCGCCGTATATGCCGGGCAGACAGCAGGCTACAACCTGACGGTGATCTCCCCGGAGCCGGAGACCCGCCTCGAAATTATAGGTCTGTCGGCGATGAATGCGGGCGAGAAGCGCCAGATTGAAGCGAAATTGATTCATGCTGACGGTTCCTCGGAGACGGTATCGAAGGGTGTGCAATGGACAAGCAGCGATCCTCAAATAGCCAAGATCGATTCCAAAGGCAGGATCACTGCACTTAAACCGGGAGTTGCTACGATCCGAGCGCAATATCGGGAGTGGGTTGCGGAAGCAGAGCTTGTAGTGCGGGTTCAATTGCAGAAGCTGGATATAGGCAAGCTGAAGCCGATGAAGGAAGGTGAGACATTCCAGATCGTGGTTACGGCTATCTACAGCGACGGGACCCGGGAGACGGTTACTGCCGATTCGGCTTTCACGAGCAGCGACCCAGATACAGCCACGGTGGATAACGGAGGTTTAATCCGCGCCCTGCACAAAGGAAATACGACCATTACGGTCGAATATGGCGGCCTGCAGGTCACAGAGAAGCTTAATGTCACCAAGGCGCCCCCTGGCCGCAACAAATAATCCTCTCTGCCGCTGAAGTTGCGGAGAGGACCTGTTTCGCCGATAGCAATCTCGTTATAGCGGTCTTGGAAGAGGACTTCGATGGAAGTCCTCTTCTTTATGGAGATTTTTTAGTCGCGATCAATCGGGCCAAACATCATCCGGCATGGCGATCAAAGCAATGTTCTTGCTTGAGCTGTCCATCGTGTTAATAGCCGCTTAATCAAGCTCCTCGTTAACGGCCAAACAAGCTTTTATCAATTCTTTTCCTTCCATCCCTAGGACTGGGCAACATTCACTCCGATGATGAATAATGTGAATCATTGAAAATGAAAAAACGGGGTGTATAACCTATGGGAATTCGACCGCCTTCTGACAATACTTTCGATTATATTGTGATTGGAGCGGGGACGGCCGGAGGGGTAATCGCTAAAAAGTTAACGGACGATAAGAAGACCTCCGTGCTCGTTCTGGAAGCGGGAACTAATATGCCGAACAAAAGCCCTTCTCTTGAAACAGCAAGTATTGTGGCAAACGACAACATTCTTTCTTTTAACGCTTTCTCGGCCATCGAAGAAAATATCGGCCGCCAGCTTAAATTGGCGAGCGGAAGAGTCATTGGAGGAAGCTCCCAACATAATTTTATGTATGCGGTACGCGGGAGCCGCAACCTCTACGATGAGTGGGCGAATCTTTTCGGAAACCAATGGAGTTACGAGAAAGTGCGCACTTTATTTAAACAAAACGAAACTTATACGGGAGAAACCCAAAATCCGAGCGAACGGGGGACGGATGGTCCGATTTTCATCAGGCAGCAGAGGATTCCTAATCGGGGGATCGTCTATTCATTGGCCCAGGCCGCTTCAGACGTATTGAATATCCCGATTGTTGAGGATTATAATACGGGCATCAGAGATTGTACTTTTTTCAAATCACAATTTATCCAACGGGAAGTTAACGGCAGGTTTGCCCGTTCATCAACGACAACCGGATATTTAAATCGTAAAATTGTCACGCAAGGAAATGAATTCGAATCGGATGAGGTTGGTGTTGGACAGAGGAAACTGCTCATTTTTGCAAAAACAACCGTAAATAAAATCTTGTTTAGGCGTAAGAAGAGGACCAATATTGCGGTTGGAGTTGAATTTGTCAGGGACGGATCATCACAAAGAGCCTTTGCCAGAAAAGGAATTATCGTATCGGCGGGGATATTTTCATCCACCATTTTGCAGCGTTCGGGCATTGGCAGAACGGAGGAACTAAGCAAGGCGGGTATATCAACCTTGGTAGAGAGCCCGTATGTCGGTCACAATCTTAGAACCCACTATGCTATCGCAATGGGGGTTGAAGTTGAAACAAGCCGGCTAACGCAAGTATTGTCCGCCGACCCTGATCAGCCGGTAGCGCTTGGCGCTTTCAAAAAGGATAGAGGACCTGGGCGACGTCTTCAAATTATTGGCCTTCCACTGCCGATTTTTATCCCGGCTCAAGATATATTCGTGAATCAATGGCAATTTAACCCCGCAAAACGGAGCAATATCATGAGTCTTGCGATCTTGGATGTTAATCCTCAGAGCACAGGCTCGATTACCATTGCACACAGTGATCCGGAGGCTTATCCGTTGATTCGCTTTAATCCGTTAGAAGATCCTGACGATTTAGATTTTGCAGTGGATCAATTGATAGAAACGTTCGAAATTATGCGAAGAGCTCGGGAAATTGATCCGGGCGGCATTTATAAGGTCGTATACCCTCCCGAAAATATATTCCATTTAGCAAATGAAAATGAAAAACGCAACCTTCTCGCGAACTATGTGAAGGCTTCTTATGTCAATTTCACTCATTTTGGGGGCACATGCCGGATGGGCAGAAATATTCGAGAAGGAGTTGTCGATGGGTTTCTAAATGTATTCGGTACGAAAAATCTTAAGGTTGCCGACCTATCAATCACGCCTTTTCTACCGGACGGCAATCCATCCGCTGCTGCCCAAATGATCGGGTTGAATGCGGTACGCTTTATTCGCGCCAATAAGTGAAAGCGCAGCAGGTGGTAGCCATTCGAAAGAGAAAGACTAAGACAAAAATGGTTGCTCAACACAAATGGGCTAAATTCCGAGTTTTAAAAGAAATGAATGAACTCGAGCCTTTTTTACCGGCAACGCAAAAATTTAGAAAACGAGTTTTATGGGACTTTATCGACAAATACGGAAAAGTTATGCTTAAGCCTTACCTCGGACATTCCGGCCGCGGCGTAATTCAAGTATCGCGGTTGGAAGAAAATCGGTTTGCAATTCATATTGAAAACAAGAAAATAATTGTGGACGGAAAGCGATCTGTTTCCGATCAGCTTGAGAAATTGACGAATGCCCGGAGATATATTGTACAGCGCCGAATATCATTAGCAGAAATTAACAAAAGGCCGTTCGATATAAGAGTTATGGTAAAAAGGAAGAAACAATCTCCCTGGAAAGTAACGGGGATGTTCGCCAAGGTAGCCGAGAGAGATTATGTCGTTTCCAACGTGTCCGGAACCCTGCTTCCGGTTGAAGCCGCGATTGAACAATCGCTTATGAAACCCGTTCCAACTCAAAAATTATTAAAGCGAATCAAGAAAGTCTGTTTGACCGCGTCAAAGCAACTGGGCAATGTTTATGCTGCGCAGAATATTATAGGCTTCGATATCGGCTTGGATCATGATGCTAACGTCTGGATTATAGAAGCCAATTTTAAGCCGAGCCTGCGGCCGCTTATATTATTGAAGGGTACCTGAAAAGGTGCCCTTCTGGCCTTGTAACGGCCCTCCGCCGTTTCATTATTCTGGTCGGATTAAACGCCCTGTGCTTATAATTTCCACCGGAAAAACCGCCCAAAGACTTTCAGTCTATTCGATTTTTTATCCTGGGTATCTCCTTATGTCAGACTGTAAACGGTCCATACGAACGGGAGAGCGTTTGGAAAGAGGGCAAACGGCCAAGGAGCAAACGCATACACTAATATTTGAAGAATATTTTTTGAACGAGGGCTTGGCTTACCAAATCGGACTGACGCCGGATGGGGTTCCGGGCAGTCATTTGGCTGGAGAGCCGACTTTCCAATCCTGTCCCGGAAGAGTACAATAGATATGATAAGAAGCGAACGTTTGTTTTTTGCCTTTAAGCGAAGTTATCGGGCGAAGTCTTTCCAGTGTGGCGCTCGAAGGTCAGACATAGGATCGAAGTACAGTCATATCACCAAACCTTATTGAAGCATCGTTAAGAACCGGCAAAAATGCAGGTCTTTGGAAGAAATTCGGTTGAAATCGGCCAAAGACATGCGAAAGTGCAGTTGAATTCGGCATTTAACTGATTTTGGTCTTTTCCGGGGATTTACCTGCAGGTTTGCTCGTCTTCGGCAATGTTTGGCGATATCACGCTGATTGACATGCATTTTTGCTTGTCATTTGAAGCCATCCTTCGGCTGTTCAGTTGATAGGAAGGAAGCCCAAACATGCCTTGATGTGCTGAACATCACCATACATCACGCAGATAAAAGAGACAGGAAGCCAAACTTGTCTCTAAGGGCCGAGCATCGCCTTACATTGTGCAGACAAGTTAGCTTCGCGGTCCGAACTTGGCGTAAAGTGTTCTAATCATTCACCAGACTTTTAGGAGGATTCTCATGAACGTACTGCAAGCATTATTTTTCCCGCCGGAGCAGCCCGGGGGAGTATCTTCGATGATTCCGTTTATGAAGGAGCGTTTTGTCAGAAACAGCTGGGGAATGGAACTGTTCTACCTGCCGAGGAGACTTAGGGGGAAAGGTAACGAGCCGGTGGAGTTCGCCACCTTCGATTGGAAGGCTTACCGGGGCCATCCCGTTGTTGATAAATATATTCAAACCTATAAAGATTACGTTTGGTGGACAATGCTGCGCATCCGTCAGCGCTATGACCTCATCCACGCCCATCATCCGATTGCCGCGTTGGCTATGCGCCAGCTTTTTCCGGAGACCCCGGTTCTGTTGACCATCCATTCCAGCTACGAGAGAGAGCTGGTGCTGAACGGGCATATCGAGGCGGACGGGCCGGAGCATCGTTTCCTGACTTCGCTGTATCATGAGCTGGAAGTGAAGCTGGAGCAAATATTAACGGTATCGGAATCGTTTAAAAGCTACCTGTCCCATTATGTGCAGGAGCCGGACAAAATCAGAGTCGTTCCGAACGGGTTCGATGAAAGAAGATTTCGTCCCATGCCGCATGAGAATGAAGTTCCTCAATTGATTACGGTCTGCCGTCTGGTTCCGGCCAAAGGATTGGACATATTGCTGGCAGCCTGTTCGGAATTGAAGAAGCGCGGTCATTCCTTCGTGCTGCATATTATTGGAGACGGACCATACCGGCCGGAGCTGGAGCGGATGGCTGTTGATCTTGATGTGTATGAGGAAACTATATTCTACGGCTATATGCTTCATCCGGAACAGTTTATGCCGTTCTTTGATATTTTCGTGCTGCCTTCCCGTGCCGAGGCCTTCGGCTCCGTCTTCGCGGAAGCGGCTCTCTGCCGGCTTGCGCTGGTCGGAACGAATGTCGGGGGAATCGCCGAGCAGATCGAGCATGGACGGAACGGGTTTCTAGTCCCGCCCGAGGATGCCGAAGCTCTGGCGGAGGCGCTCGCCAAGCTGATGGAGGAGCCCGATCTGCGCTCCCGGATGGCGGGCCTGGCGGAGAAGAAGGCCAAGTCAAATTACTCACTGCAGCGGGTGATTCGCCAATTGGCCAAGGTATACGAAGAATACCGGCGTCCCGAGGCCCGGGGGTAATAGTTGTCTACGCCGTGCCGAAGCGGCGGAAGCGGCTAGACAGCAGGTTCTTGCCGCCTTTAGGCTGGCAGAGCGACCGGTAGTCACGCATAGTTTTCCTTTTTTTTCATTGCAAGAACTTGGACCGTACGATGTGTTAAAATAGGACAATGATGGAAAAAACAAACCGATGATGAGGCTACGAACATAGGGATTGGAAAGGGTAGAAGGTACAGATGAACAAACAAGTTCTTATCGTGGATGACGATAAAGAAATTGCCAAGCTTATAGAAATCTATTTGGTGAATGAAGGGTATAAAGTCATCAAGGCGCATAACGGTCGGGAGGCGCTGAAAGTCATTTCTACGGAAAGTATTCAACTGGTCATTCTCGATGTTATGATGCCGGGGCTCGACGGATTGGAGGTTTGCCGGCAAATTCGGGAGAAGGATAATATTCCGATTCTGATGCTGAGCGCCAAGGGAGAGGATATAGACAAAATACTCGGGCTCACGACCGGAGCCGACGATTATATGGTCAAACCGTTCAACCCTCTGGAATTGCTTGCGCGGGTCAAGTCGCTCTTCCGCAGAACTTTTGACCTCAATCCGCAGCTTCAGGCTTCAGGCGACGGGACAATTACGATTCATTCTCTGCAAATTAACAAATCGACTCACACCGTTACGGTAGAGGGACATAGGGTCAATTTAACCTCGTTGGAGTTTGATATTCTTTATTTGCTGGCCAGCCATCCGGGGAGGGTGTTCAGCGCCGAGGAAATTTTCGAAAGAGTGTGGAAAGAGAAGTATTACCAATCCCATAACACGGTTATGGTTCATATCAGCAAGCTGCGGGATAAATTGGAAAGCGAGCCGGGAGGAACGAAGCTGATCCAAACGGTATGGGGAGTCGGGTATAAAATTGATCACTAATTTATTTTACAGACTTCGTTGGAAGCTGCTTCTGCTTTTTGTCATTTCGCTTGTATTTTCTTTGCTGGGGGTGCTGTTTCTGTTCGTTACCGCCCAACTGCTGGTGGCGGCTGGGCCCAATATTATCAGCCAATTCTTTAGAAGCTTGTACTACACGGTCGGGCCTGTGTCGGTATCGCTTGTAACGGGGGTGGTTTTGTTCATTGGCTTTGTTGTCCTGCTCAGCCATCGAAGTATCCGATATCTTGGTCAAATCACGAAAGCGGTACAGCAAATCTCCTCCGGCGATTTCGATGTGCGTATCCCCGTCCGTTCCCGGGACGAGCTGGGGGAACTCGGAGAGAACATCAACCGGATGGCGGAACAGCTCAAGGTGTCTATTGAAGAAGAGAGGAGAGCGGAGCGGACGAAGAACGAGCTGATTACCAGCGTTTCGCATGATTTGCGGACGCCGCTGACATCGATTAACGGCTATCTGGGGCTGATCGAGCAGGACCGTTACCGGGACGAGGTAGAACTCCGTTATTATGTCAACATTGCCTACGACAAAGCCCAGCGGCTGACGGGGCTGATCAACGATTTGTTCGAATATGCAAGAGCAAGCGGAGGAGGCATGAAATTGAAGCCCTCCCCCATTAATCTCGTCGAGATGCTCGGGCAGCTTGCGGCCCAATTTCGTTTGCAGCTGGAACGGACGGGCATGGAGTGCCGGTTGTTTTTTCCGGAAGAAAAAATTATCATTACGGCCGATGGAGACAAGCTGGTCCGTGTGTTTGAAAATTTGCTGATCAACGCCATGAATTACGGCAAGGACGGAAAATATATCGATTTAAGAGTGACACGGGAAAACGGCGATGCGGTTGTGCATGTGGTCAACTACGGGGAGCCTATTCCGAACACGGATCTTCCTCATATTTTTGACCGGTTCTATCGTGTGGAGAAATCGAGGGCCGAGGAAACGGGTGGCTCGGGTCTCGGGCTGGCGATTGCCAAGACGATTGTCGATCTCCATGGCGGTACGATCTCGGCCGATAGCGATCAATTAAGAACGCTGTTTGAAATCAGACTCCCGATAACAAATCCCGCGGCTCAGGCATAGTTCCTTTCGCATGGCGAGCCGTCTGCCGATACAAGGCTTCTTTGCAAGGTCTTTTCGAAAAGGCTTCGCATAGAAGCTTTTTTTATTTTCGGGTAATCGGAAAATTGTGTGGTTCTTCAGCAACACTTCAACTTTCATCCATATCCGGCAATTTCTCAAAGAAGGTTTCATAGGTTGTTTTGTTAATTAATTATATTTTCTTCGTTTAATCCACTAACATGAAAGGCTTCCATTTTGTTATCATAACGTGCTATAAAAGCAACTTTCCCCTCCGTTATTCTCATATAAGTAAAGACGGTGGCTTGGCCTCTTATTTCACCATTGTCTTCATACCATGTACCTTGTTGTTCGAGAACAATATCATGCCATTTAGCGAAGCGATTTACCGTGACTAATTTAAGGTTTGCTCGATCTAACCAGTCCGCTAAATGATGACTTCCACTAACCGACCCTTTAGGTCCGATAATTTCAACGTCTGTACGAGTCAATCCAAGTAGTGAGGGAATATCTTTTTCATTCGACTTTTCAATCCATTGTTCAGCCGTTTCAATTGTTGATGTTAGTGTTGCTCTTTCAGATTTATGTTTGAGGAACGAGGAAGAACGTTCAATAAGCTGCTGTTCATTGATGTTAAAAACGTTTAGCAAAAGCTCCCTGACCTCTTGTTTGTTAGATTCATCCATAAATAGATATGACTGAATTAAAGATTCTTTTAGAGTATAAAACTGTTCTTCAGAAATAACTTCTTCAACGGTCTTTGTTTTAATGGCTGCGTAGCTCATAATTTATTATCTCCTTCACAGGTAATTGCCTTTAAAAAATAGACTGTGGAAAATTGAACAAAATCCTCATGACTCATATCCCCTTTATAAACTAGGGAGTCGTACACCAATGGATCGAATAATTGCATAAGTTGAAGTGCTAAGAAATCGGAAGGAGCTTTATTATCAAAGTATTTGCTGTCCATTCCCTCTTCTATTACGTATTTGAAACATTCAATAATCTTTTGTTGAATAGAAGATAACTCCTTATTTTGATCTTCACTAAATACAGCCCCCATATCAGGAAAACTTGCTAATACAAATTCAAAAAAATCACTTTTATACCCTTCTCGGATAATATTTATTACTTTATATTTCGCTGTTTTGTCAGAACGAGATATAGTCTCTACGGATTTAAAAAATTGTACTATTTTGGACTTTACTATCGAGAATACTAAACTTTCTTTTGATTTAAAGTGCAGATAAAGAGTGCCTTTTGCAATATCCAAGGCCTCAGCAATATCAATCATCTTTGTATTATGGTAGCCTTTTTCTTTTATTAATTTTTCTGCTTTTTGTAAGATTAATTCGTTCCTTTGGTTGAATTTTTCTTTCATTCTGCTAGACATTTTACCCTCCGCAAAATAAATTGACCTATAGGTCATAATTGACCACAGGGTCATTTTATATTCAAATTTCTCCAATGTCAAGTTTTTGGTTAATAGCTTAAAGCTCAAAAAGAACACGTAGTTAAGAACGTAAGAATACTTTTTTCCACACAATTATCCGAATTGTGGCCTTGAGAAAAATTATTTATTCAATGTGCTTTATACACAATAATCCGATTACGTTATTTTTCTAAATAGAAATTTAAGAAATTCTTTAGCTATTGTTATCTATTGGTTAAACAATTTTCGGTAAAGTAAGGACCAGATATAACGAGAGTTCGGTAAACGTGGAAATAAGCAATGCATGAAGAGACAGCGGCGGCTATGGGCCGAGGTTTGGCCATTCTTGCAGAGCTGGTCCAGGGACGGACGTTCAGACAACGTAACAGATTGACGGAGGAAAGGGTCGGAAGCATGAAGCAAAAATTTGCACTTTTTGTATGTATTGTTGCAGTAGTACTACTGGTTAATATGGTAGGGAAAGATCAGTGGAGCCGGGTATGGGGACATGTCAAGGTTCAGACCAACGACCGCCAATTCGCAATGAATGAAATTCGGGGAGAAGCCGCCATTCTGATGGATCAGAGAACAGGCAAGGTTCTTTTCTATAAGAATGACAAGGAAAGGATGTATCCTGCCAGCACGACGAAAATATTGACCGCACTTCTTGCCCTCGAGCTGGGAGACCTGGACGAAATGGTTCAGGTTGGGGAAGAAGCGGTTCCGCACCCCGGGGAAAGCAGGGCGGGGCTTGTGCCCGGGCAGCAGTTCAAGCTGATCGATCTGCTCCATGCCCTCATGCTGCCTTCAGGCAATGACGCGGCAAGGACGATCGCCATTCATATTGCGGGCAAAGTAAGCGGCCGCGAGGATATGGAGCCTGACGAGGCAATAGACTATTTCGCCCAGCTTATGAATAAAAGAGCGAAGCAAGCGGGGGCGAAGCAGTCCCATTTTGTCAATCCTCACGGCTTGCATGATGAGAATCACTATACAACCGCCCGCGATCTGATGATGATCGCCAGTGAAGCGATTAAGAACGAGCAGTTCCGGAAAATTGTCAATACGGGGCAATATACCGCATACAGCAAGGGTAGAAGCCATGCAGATACGCTAAGCTTTACCAACACCAATCAATTACTTCAAAGAAACAGCGGCTACTATTTCGAAGGGGCGGACGGCATTAAAACCGGGTTTACGGATCAGGCAGGTTATTGTTTAGTCTCCTCGGCTACCCGTTATAATGCCGGATTGATCGCTATCGTGCTCAAATCTACGAATGATGAAGTCTGGCGGGATTCCAACCATCTGCTCGAGTACGGATTCAAGGCTCTGTCCCAATAGGATTCAATCGTTTTTATGTAATTGAAGCATCATTCGATACTGTGCATACGGATACTGGTCTCGCATTCTTGTGAAGAGTGCTGCATCTCTTTGTACCGGGCCAATCGAAAATAGTTTCTGGACAGGGTCTTCCGCATATAGGATAATTAAATAGAATTCAATAGATTTTCGGAGAAAGCGGGAAGACGCGATCGGAAAGGAGAAGGAAGGAACGCTTCTTTTCTTCGCAGGACGGTTGGCAGAAACTCCTTAATCGTCCCAACTGAAAATCTTGAATGATCTATTACGCAGGGGGCTTGATGAAAACGATGAAACAAGTTAAATGGAAAAAGGTTGCGGCCGGTACTGTGCTTGCTATTAGCTTATGCCTTCCAGTGAATGTGATGGCGGCTCCGGTTCCCGTCGCTAGTGTGACAGTTGAGGCGGCCATTGCGGATTTGGTGCCTCTCAGAGCCGTTGCAGAATCGATCGGTGCCCAAGTATCTTGGAATCAGGAAACTTATCAGGCGGAGGTGCGCCGGGGAACCCAGTCGCTTACGGTGACTATCGGCGAACAGAAGGCAATCGTGAACGGTGCGGAAGTGCATATGGACAAAGCGGCAGAACTGGTCAATGAAACGACGATGGTTCCGCTGGATGTCATTAGTCAGGCTTTCCAGGCCGAGCTCGAATGGAATGACGAAACCGGCCTTACGATTGACAGCAATGATCTTATCTCTATTAGCGGTTATCTCATGAGCCTTGTCCAGAATGGGCAAATTTCCGAAATCCCCTCTTACATGAGCGCCCCATTGCAGAAGGCCATGCAGCCGGAGTTGATTGCGGCTATTAATGCGCAATTAACTGCAATGTACGGCACTATTGAACAGTTGGCCGGCGTACAGCGGGAAGATAATGCTGTGCACAACAATGTGAAATTGACCTATATGACGGACAGACAGCTTCCTCTTGAAATAACGCTGCGATTCGATCAGAATCAGAAGCTGGATGATGTTTACATTCCTTACTTGTCGGCGGGCGGTTATGAGAAGCCGGATTATGACGATTCGAGCGCCTACACGGAGAAAGAGGTAGTTATTGGCGAAGGGCAGTTTAAATTACCGGGCACCCTGACGCTTCCTGCAGGCGAAGGCCCGTTCCCGGTTGTTGTACTGGTTCATGGTTCGGGTCAGAACGATCGTGACGAAGCGGTAGGAGCCTATAAGCCTTTCCGTGATATTGCGGTCGGTCTGGCTGCGCAGGATGTAGCCGTGCTCCGATATGAGAAGCGGACTCGGGAATATCCTTACCAATCCATGTCCATCCCGAATTTCACCGTTAAAGAGGAAACGGTCGATGACGCTCTGGAAGCAGTGAAGTATCTGCTTAAGGAAGACAAGATCGATTCCGAACGGATTTATCTGGCCGGGCATAGTCAAGGCGCCATGCTCGTTCCCCGGATGATCGAGGCGGATGAAGAAGGCCATATTGCCGGCGCCGCCGTTATTTCCGGACCTTCTACTCCTCTGGAGGATATCCTGCTGTGGCAATTCGAGAACCAATTGGACAATGCCAAGAAAGCCCAGGCTCCTGCAGAACAGATTGCGCAGCTGGAGCAGCAGATTGCATTGTTTAAGGAGGATTTGAAGGCGATCAAGGATCCGGCGGTGCAGACCCAACCGGATAATTTCTCCTTCGGAAACTTTGCCTGGTGGAAGGACTTCAGCAACTACTACGGCGGAGAAATCGCCAAGGAACAATCGGTTCCGCTGATCATTATGCAGGGGGAGAACGATATCCAGGTGCCTGCTAAAGAGCTGGATGGCTGGAAAGAAGCGCTAACCGCACGCAGCGATGTGACTTACAAGCTTTATCCGAAGATGAACCACTTCCTGATCGAGGTGGACCAGCCGTCTACCGGAATGGAATATTCGGTTCCGGGTAACGTATCCAAGCAGCTCATAGACGATTTGGCGGAATGGATTAAGAATAATTAAACTCATTGGCCGGGGGAAACCCCGGCTTTTTCTTTTCCGGCACGGATATCTAGTGGATTTATTTGTGGGTGTTTTACCTGTTCTTATATTTCATCGGTAGAACGCGCCTGTCCAAAGGACGGCGATAGCCGTTTATCCTTGTGCGAGTTTGCTCTGACGCGTCTAACTGGATTTATACAGCTAGTTTGCTTTTCTAGAGCGAAAGACGGTAACTACCTTGAAAATCCGTCTATTTTACCGTCTGCAGGCATCGTTGCAAGCGTAGCGGCACGTCTAACTGTATTTTGTACAGGTAGATTCAAGCGAATGGGCGAAAATGATCAAACTAACTGGATAAACTACAGTTAAAATGGGCAACTTTGGGTGAAACGACTGTTTTGGCGCAAACTAGCTGTAGGTTTTCCAGTTAGTTTCCATATTTCTTCCGAATATAGAAATCTAACTGTATGAAATCCATCTAGTCTTCAAATTTCACACTATTGAAGCAATTCAACTCTATTCTACCTTGATAATCCATCCATTTTCATCATCGATGGTGTCGCGTTCAGCGGCATGGGGGTCTAGCTGCAAAATGCAGCTAGTTTGTGCAAAAAGGCGATTTCAGCAAAAAACCTCGATTCTAAATGTAGTTTTTCCATTTATTTCAATAGCCTTCCACCATTCGCTCGAATTTACCTACATAAAATACAGCTAAATGTTTACCAAACGAAGGGATGGCGACCGACCAGCCATGAATATTTGTGGGTCCCGCTAGTTCGGCCGCGTTCAGAAGAATTAGACCCCGTCTCA
This sequence comes from Paenibacillus residui, assembly GCF_042677205.1. Taxonomy (NCBI): domain Bacteria; kingdom Bacillati; phylum Bacillota; class Bacilli; order Caryophanales; family Paenibacillaceae; genus Paenibacillus; species Paenibacillus residui. The sequence continues at coordinate 72,138 of NZ_JBHTIU010000039.1, read as the reverse complement.
GCCGGGGGCGAAGGAGCTACGAAGGTTGCAGCTTAGCGGCTTTTTCCCGAATAAAACAAACGGCCAACGCCTCACAAGGCACTGACCGTAATCAGACATATCCGGTTTCTCTGCAAGGACTTAAATCAGATCCAGGCGCGAGAAACGATGACCAAGAGTATGAAGAGAACCAGAATAACTCCGGTGCTGGTCCAGAGTCCACCTGCAGGATGTCCCATGTTCAAGTCCCCCTTTCTCTTCCATCTGGTCCTATTTTATGCGATCGCGAGAAGGGAGGTCACGAGGGCATCATGAAATGTGCGAATGCCTCTATTGTCTACGGTTAACCGATCAGCCGAAGCAGAATCATACCGCAGAAAGCGCAAATAATTCCCGCCGTTTCCTGGCGGTTGAATTTCTCCTTCAGAAACAATCTGGCATAGAACAGAATAATCAGGACATTCATCGCTACGACCGCCGATACGAGCCCGGTGACTCCAAGCTTGAACGCGGGAAGCAGGAGCAGCATTCCGGATATGTTGCTGACTCCGACGACGAGTCCCCAGAGAATAGTTTTCGAGAAAGACCAATTTGGTTTAGTGTCGGGCGAATTACCGGGTTCCTTCTGTGCTTCATCAGAGCTCCTTTTGTTCCGTCCCCATAGCCAAGAAATAAAGAACAAAACCATCCCTGTCGCATACATAATGACTAGTGTGGGAATGGTCTCACCGCCCCATAATACGGCCTGCTTGGAGGCGACGTCGGTTAACCCGAAAGAAATAAGAGTAATGATTCCCCACTGAAGCCCCTTCAAATTCGAGAACGAGAGATCACTGGAATAACGGATCAAGATGATGCCGCAAATAATGACAAGAAAAGCGGCCCCTTGCCCCCACGTAAGTGCTTCCCCCCACAAACCGTAAGCGAGAATAACGACGACAACCGGAGGAAGACCGGCCATAATCGCAATTAAAGAGGCTTTGCCGACCGCAAAACCTTTATACATGGCCGCATTGGCCGTAAAGGAAAATACCCCCATGAAGAGTCCAACCCAGACTCCGGGAGTCCATTCCGGCTGAACGATGAAATTAAGTCCGACCCCAATGAGCGTTCCGGACAAATAAACGGCGAATAAAAGCAAATTGCGATCCAACGGCTTCTGGGAAGACCATTGATACAGAATTCCTCTTAGCCCAAAGCATAGACAGGCTAAACCAGCATAAACAAGCCACATTGTACTACTCAGATCCTTTCTGTCATTCTATCAGGCTGTGCCAAGTCACTCTAACCACTATAGGCAGACTCACGAATTCCGTCAAGGAGGGAATCTTTATGCCGGAGAACCGGCGAGAAGAAAACCGGCCCCCCCATTTCAGCATTGATCTGTTAAAAAAGCGCTGGCTCTGCCGGCAAAGGAGCATCATCTCTCATCCTGAAAGCGGGAGAGTTCCGGAATTTAGTATTCATGACAAAAGGACGGGATTCTAGTAAAATGAGGTGGACAGCTTAGTGCAGCCAACCTTAATCGCTAAACTTTGAAAAATTTGATTGTCTATCGGGAGGGTTTAAGAATGAGTGCGGAACAGCAAGCGGGTTATTTCGGTTCATTCGGGGGCAGCTTTATTCCTCCGGATTTGCAGCAGGCCATGGATTACTTGGCGGAGCAGTTCGAGAAATATAAGAATGACCCCGAGTTTATTGAGGAGTACAAGTATTATTTGAAGGAATATGTCGGCCGGGAAAACCCTCTCACGTATGCCAAGCATTTGACCGAGAAGCTCGGCGGGGCCAAAATTTATTTGAAGAGGGAAGATTTAAACCATACCGGTTCTCATAAAATCAACAACGTGCTGGGTCAAATCCTGCTGGCGAAGCGGATGGGGGCCAAACGGGTCATTGCCGAAACAGGAGCGGGACAGCATGGAGTGGCTACCGCCACGGTCTGTGCCATGTTCGGAATGGAATGCGTTATTTATATGGGAGCCGAGGACACCCGCCGTCAGGCGCTGAATGTATTCCGTATGGAGCTGCTGGGGGCCAAGGTAGTACCGGTCAACAAAGGGCAGGGAAGGCTGAAGGACGCGGTTGATGAGGCTCTGGAAGACCTGGTGGCCAATTACAAGAATACGTTCTATTTGCTCGGATCCGCCGTAGGGCCTCATCCGTTTCCAACGATGGTGAAGCATTTCCAATCGATTATCAGCGAGGAATCGAAGAGGCAGATTATGGAGAAAGAAGGCCGCTTGCCGAATGCGGTCATCGCTTGTATGGGAGGAGGAAGCAACGGCATCGGTTCGTTCGCGCATTATATTGATGAGCCGTCCGTCCGGTTAATCGGAGTGGAGCCCGATCAAGCCCCGACCCTGACGCAAGGCGTGCCGGGAATGTTGCATGGATTTAAATGTCTCGTTCTGCTCGATGAGAACGGCGAACCGCGGAAAACTTACTCCATCGCCGCCGGTCTGGATTATCCGGGAATTGGACCGGAGCACAGCTATTTGAAAGAATCCGGCCGCGCCGAATACTATACCGTTACCAACGAGGAAGTGCTTGAAGCTTTCCAGGTGCTCTCCCGCACCGAAGGAATTATACCGGCCCTGGAAAGTGCTCATGCGGTTGCTTATGCCCTGAAATTGGCCCCGACCCTGGATAAGGATCAATTATTGATCGTCAACTTGTCCGGCCGTGGTGACAAGGATGTCGAGCAGGTATTCGAAATGCTTAATAAATAAAAATGAGAAGGAACGGGGGATGATATTCCCTCGTTCCTTATTCGTAAATCATTCGGATCGTCATGCCCCCGTCAATGATCAGGTTCTGGCCGGTAATAAAACCGGAATGCGGCCCGGTCAAATAAAGGCAGGCTTCGGCAATATCGTCCGGGGTGCCGACTCGGCCTACCGGATGCTGCTTCTTGTCCCGCTCACTATGCTGTGGCAGGGTGGCACGCGAGGATAGCTGCCAGTCGCATGTTTCGATCCAACCCGGGCTGACGGCATTCACCCGGATTCCATACGGCCCCAGACTGACGGCCATGGAATGGGTCAGAGCCAGCAGTCCTCCCTTGGATGCGGAGTAGGCTTCCGTATCCGGCTCAGACATGAGCGCCCTCGTTGACGCAATATGCAGAATGCTGCCTCCTCCCTGTGTTCTCATCACCTGTGCGGCTTGCTGTGAACAGAGGAAGGCACCACGCAAATTGACGGCTATGACGCGGTCGAAATCGTCGGCAGACAGCTCCATCATCGGCGCATTGCGGCTGATTCCGGCGTTATTCACCAGTACGTCAATTCGCCCGTATTCTTCCATCGTCAGGCGAAACCAGCGCTTGACCGCTTCTTCATCGGCGATATCGACGCACATGAACATGGCCTGCCCGCCGATCTGCCGGATTTCCCGAATGACTTCGAATCCGGCTTCTTTGTCTATGTCGGCTATGGAAACCAAATATCCGCAGGAAGCAAATTTCCAGGCAACGGCCCTTCCGATTCCTTGTCCTCCTCCTGTTATCATGACCACTCGGTTCATATTGACCCTCCTTCTTGCAGCTTGACGGTACCGTACCGATTTTCCGGCAGGTAGCGTCTAGCTGGATTTCTTCAGCTAGTTTGATCCACTGGGGCGAAAGTCGGGGACTAAGTGGAAAAACAACAGCTAGTTTATGCAAAAAAGGCGATTTCACCCAAAAGCTTCGATTCTAAATGTAGTTTCTCCATTTATGTTAATCATTTTCTACCATTCCCTTGAATCTACCTACATAAAATGCACCTTAACCGCTTGCCGATCCTTTAAAATCGGGTTATTCGTCTTCGAAGAGGCTCCGTTAGGAGCTTTTTTTATATTTCATCGGTAAACGCACCCGTCCTAAGGACGGCGATAGCCGTTTATCCTTGGTGGGGTCATTTCATTATACGGAAAGCTAGAGAAATATGGAAATGTTCGTTGCTTTTTCGATAAAGGTTCGAATACTATAGAACTAGTACATAAGATAATAGGAAACGTAAGATGTATCAATCATTCAGCTCGGGCTGAACACAAGCCGAACTTGCATCATGGACGGTAGGAAGATACATTTCGTCGGCTTGCGAAAGGAGGCAGGACATGGGTTCACCGAGAGGAAACCGGCCGAACAGGCCCATTACCTATCAGATCGGATGGAGAAAAGGCAGGATTGAATATGATCCGGCGGGAAAGGGGAGCAAGGACCACGGACATTCGGGTTCGAAACCGGGCTCCAGAGCCAGAATCGCCACATATCCCGCAGAACGTCCTACCTTAACGGGAATAGCCGGTTTGCTGTGGAAAAGGCTGCCTTTCGTTCCGTTGAAGGCCGCTGAAGTGCTGCTGTGGGCACTGCCTGCTGTCAGTTTTGCCATGATTATTTGGCTCGTGCATTCGCTGATTCATATAGGGAAGGGGTGACCGGCATGTACACTACGTGGGCGATTTTTGCCGGAGTCGTTGGATTGATAGTGACTGGAGCGGCCGTTTTTACAGTGTGGCATGTCTATTTTGCGGCACAGCAGGATGCGGATAGTCAGGGAAAGCCTGCGCCCGGACACTCACTGGAATCGAGAGTAAGCTCCTACTTTTTGCAATGGACCGTACTTGATTATGTAATGCTCGGGTTGATCGTAACCGGCCTGCTGTTTCTATTTGTCGATTTATTGGCGGTAATGCGCAATCCCGGCCGATTTCCGTATCATCATCATGCTTACCTGATGGTGGGCTTTGTGTTCAGCTTTCTGGGCACGCTGTTCATGGTCGTTCGTCTTGCCTTGACCTTACAGAGTATACGTCCTTCTGCGACGGGGGAAGAGCATCATGATCAGCCAGAGCAGACTGACCCCGCCGAACAAGGGATACAGAACGGATAGCAGCTTGCTGAATCCGATTTGGCTGACCAGATAGCTGACAGCAAGAATAAGGACGATCCCTTGAGTCCGGGAGATTCGGGTCCGCTGCTCTAACTGGAGAGTGAGTCCGTATGCATCCGCAATAAAAGTGGTGAAGATTTCTCCGAAAATAACGAAAACATACAGCAATTGAATGACGGGGCCCAGGTGGCGGATAATTTGTCCCATAGGAATTTCGAACTGAGCTATATCCGGCATCCGTGCGGCCAATGCAATATGAGCGGCCAAGAGCATTACCCCGATGCCGATCCCTCCGATAAGCCCTCCCCAGAACAGGACCGAACGGTCCCGAATGGCTGAGCCAAGCGGTACCAGAACCGCTTGCGCCATAGCTAAATTGAATGCGCTATATAGGAAAGGGGAGAACCATACCCTCCATGCGGAAGAGTCGGTGGACAACTGCAGCCATTGGCCGGCGTTAGGCAAGCTCAGGGTTGACCAGACGACAATGACCGAGAAGATCATCATAACAGGAACAACGATAGAGTTAACGACCAATATCCCCTGAATACCCCGGGTCAGTACCAGGTAAGAGAAGATGATCGTCAGAAGGAGTCCCGCCTGATAGGACATGTTCAGTTGTTCCTTGAACAGAGAACCGGCTCCGGCCAGCATAATCGTCGTCACACCGAAGAGTACGATCATGGTAAACAGACTGACATAATTTCCGATTCGCTCCCCGAACAATATCCGATTGAGATCCTCATAAGACTGTGCTTCCAATTTATGGGCCATCAGCATAATTTTAATCCCGATCCATGTGAAGAACAGACAGGAGAGGCCGATGGTGAATGCGGCAGCAGAACCGTACCGGGTATAGAACTGCAAAATTTCCTGTCCGGTAGCAAACCCGGCTCCGACAACGGTTCCGATGTAGGTAAAGGCAACCTGCATAATCTTCCCTGTCCTGCGCATAAAAATAAAGCCCCCTTGTCCACACCATTAATATAAGGTATGTCCAAGAGGGAGCGGGCATGACTATTGGATTGCAAACTATCTCTTGTTTCCGGCCAGCCTATTGCTTCTGGGCATCATCGAACAATTTGATCGACTGGATTTTCCCTGTTTTGGAATCGATGTCGAGCCTGAGCACGGTAGCTTCGTTAGAATAAGCCATGACGTAGTTGGTGGTCGTATCCGGCTCGCCCAGAGCCTTGATGGCATCGGCTGCTTTCTGTCCGAGCTTCAAACCGTTCAGACCCGGGTCGATATCGATCGAATCAATGCTGACAAATTCAACCTTGTCGGAACGATTGATTCCTACGGTAAAATCCGAATAATCCAACACCGTGATGGGGTCGGTCGGATCATCCATAACAAATTCGTTGTCAGGTTCTCCAAACTTGTCCAGGACGGTCTGCCTGCTATCCGAGATGGACAGTCCCATCAGCAACGGTCTTTCGCTGCTGTAGGCTTCTATTTCGGGCTTGTTCCGATCAGGCGTCATCGATTGGGCCGTTCCGGAAGGAGGTTCGCCCTCCTGTGGTACGAAGACAGGAGTGCCGTTAACCGGTGCCCCCTCTCGGGATTCGAAAGGGGAAGGGGCGGGCTGGGACTCATTCAGCTTGTCGTTCATTGACGAAGGAGACGGGGCCGGTTGAGCTTCCTTGCCGCCGCTTTGGCAGGCAGTGAGAGCGGCGGCAGCGGCACAGGCCAGTCCAACCAGGGCGACCCTTCTAATAAAGGGGTACATGATTTTTCTAGTCCTTTCAATTGTACTGTAATGAGGTACGTTCCATTCTTTTCTATACTTATATAGACAACTTAAACGCGTCGAAAGTTTCACTTTTTTTGTAAAAAAACAAAAAAAGTTGTCTCTTGATCAAGACGGACCGGCTGTGATAAGTTTTTAATCAAACCATATGCAAAGGATGCTGTTTCTTCTTCCGTTATGACTATGCCAGTAATGGGAGTGAAGGTCGGCTTAAATGGGAAGTAGCATTTTGTGTCAAGTTGGGGAGGCTGAGTTTTGTTATGGAACGGTTAAAACAACAAATACGCGAGCATGGAAAAATTTTATCGGATAAGGTTCTTAAGCTGGATGCCTTGCTGAATCACCAAGTGGAGCCTTCTCTTATTATGGAAATGGGGCAAGAATTTGCACGAAGATTTCAGGGGGATAACATTACGAAAGTGATTACAGTGGAATCTTCCGGGATCCCGGTTGCTTTCGCAACGGCTTGTCATCTTGGGGTTCCCATGGTTTTCGCCAAGCGCAAGAAGACGCTGACGACCGATGAGGATTGTTATATGGAACGGGTTCCTTCCTTCACCAAAGGAATTGTAACGGATATAATGGTATCCAAATCGTTCCTGTCTCCGCAAGACCGGCTGCTCTTCATTGATGATATTATTGCAAATGGGGATGCAGCCCGAGGCTTGATTCGGATTATCGAGCGGGCCGAAAGCCAATTGGCAGGAATGGGGATTGTTGTAGAGAAGTCCTTTCAGAAAGGGGCGCAAACGATCAGGGAACAGGGAATCCGCTTGGAATCTCTGGTCAACATAACCGGATTAACGGATGGGATCATTCACTTCGATTCCTGATTTTGCAAGAATCTGCCGAGCGGGATTAGGCAGGTGGATTTTGACAGACGTTCTTTACCTTCCCAACCTTGTTGTTTTTCGTTATAATTAAATCAGACTATAGAGAGAGGAGGCATTTCTATGGGGAAAGAGAACGTGCCGGTGGACTATTTCAAGACGAAGCTGAGGGAAGCCAAAGTTCATTTTGAACGTGCCCTGGACTGCAAGCATACAGAATTCGACGACTTGTATCCCTATATGATAGAGCATCCCCAATTCTTCTGGTACAAACGCTATGTAGCTTGGTCGGAATTGTTGACGATCGTTAAGCTGTGCGGTGAACTCGAGGTTAATTGGAAAGAGCAATTTACTCCTCAACAGATCAATTACATTGAGTCAAGAGTGATGTCCGGAACAGTGTTGGATTGCTGGTATGAGTCGAAAGAGCATGTCGGTTGACAGCCCTCGGATAACGAATCGGATACGACCTAAAAGCGGCTTCGCTTTTAGGTCTTTATATTACTATCCGCAGCATGCGGATCAAGCTCATGAGGCAAAATGTTCATGCTCTCGATATGCTTCCTTGTTTCTGGAGTTCCTAACTGATGCAGCATTTGATAAATTTGCTGCAGGTTGGCATCATACCATTCATTTTCTTTATCATGGGAATATTCGCGGAAAGGGATGACGGCTCTGGCGGCAGTACTGATTTCCGAAGCGGATGTATCTTCGAATAATTCCTGCAGCTTGTCCAATTCATCATCGGTTGCCTGAATAACGAACTCGTAATTCAAGGCTTGCTGATCCTGCAGAATCTCGCCGGGGGCGACCGCTACATAGTATGTTTTTTTCTCCACGGGTGTCGCTCTCCTTCCATAAACCGAATCTTTACAGAGCTTCTCTCAGTCAATTACTTTGTATATATAGAGCAATAAAAACAACCTTATATCCTATAGTGCCCCGAAGAAACCATGTTATGTATGTCCGTTGGCCATAACTACATGAATTAGCTTACTATGGATATAAAGAAGATCAAGAGGCCTGGCCAAAAGGCCGTGAATAGAAAACAAATCGGGAGCATTTGGTATTATATCAAGGGGCAACGAATTAATACGGACCATAAAGAGATGGATAACAGGAGCAATAAATTAAGTCGGGAGGAGATAAATATGATCTCGGATGAAGAACTGGATCGTTATCGGTTGGAAGGAACGAGGGTAAGGGTGGTCAGAGATGCGGACCCTGCCAACGATGTAAGAGGCTTCGTTATGGCCTGGGACGATAAAACGGTACTAATCCGCAAAATGAACCGGAAAGTCATCAAATTGGACCGAAATTATATATACCAACCGTACAATGAGGAGCGGAAGCTGCCGGAATGACGATCATTAGCGGAGTAAATGAAGCATTCGTCGAGCAGAATGGCAGTCCATATCTTCTGATCACATCGGAAAAATCGCTGTATACTTTAAATTCCTCCATCTGGAGAGGAGGATTCTCCGAATGCCGGTATCTGATAAATCGGCAGGTGAGCAAAAATTACTGCTGTGACGACCCAGTATTGGAGATGGAGCAATTTCTGCAGGGCGCAGGTCTTGCCCCCGCGGAGACGGCCGGAATGCTGACAGCGGCCCGGGTAACGGATGCGGGACGTTGCGAGGCGGAGGACTCCGGAATCCGGGTAAGCACCATAGTTACCGCAGGGCTGAGCAATCCGGCAAGAGCAGGCTCCAGACGGGAAAGGCATTCGTTATTCCCCGGCACGATTAACACGATTGTCATAGTGGAAGCCGCAATGACCGATTCGGCCATGGTCAATGCGGTCATAACGGCAACAGAAGCCAAGACGGCTGCCCTACAGGACTTGCGCGTACAAGCGGGTGACGGGGAAGGAACGGCAACCGGAACGACGACGGATGCCATCATCATCGCGGCGACCCAGACGGGGCGTACGTGCCAATATGCCGGTACGGCCACCTTGCTCGGGCATATGATCGGCCGTACGGTATATGAGGCTGCGTATTCATCGGCCCAGCGTAATTTGAATTATTGGCGGGAGAGAAACGCCGGCCAATAACGAAACGGCCGCTATTGGCCGATTCAGGCTGCTAGATACGGGAATGGACATAGTTCCCGGCAAGAATGCTGATCTCAGCCTTCACCATGCTGCGGGACAAGGTCAGGCTGCCTCTGTTCTCCCGGCAGATGTATTTACAGCGTATGCCTTGGGCATCCTTCACTTCGATATATATCCGGATGCCCGCTGATCTCAGCCGCTGCTTGAGCTGGACGAGATCAATCTGAATCATCTCGAGCATCCTCTGCATGACGACAATGTTCGGAAGGCAGAGCCTATGCGGTGAAGCCGATGAATTCTGCATCCGGTCCATATCCCGCCTGATCATGGTCAACAGAACAGGCAGTAACACAGCTTCCTTGACCAAATCGGATTCTTCCATCGTAATATGCTGCGGCTTGCGGACTAATGTATTTGTCGTCATAATAGCGAACCTCCGTTCGTATATTTGTTTTTATTGTAATGGAAAAAATCGTAAAACGCAAGTCAATTTTGGGACTTATTTGAATATATATAGTAGGTTAAATTTTTTTCGAAAAAAGGTTTGACAACCTATAAGCAGTCATGGTATATTACTTCTTGTCGCCGCAATAATTACTTAAGACGAAGCAGATAGCCGGCAGACACCATTCGCGGTCGTGGCGGAATTGGCAGACGCGCACGGTTCAGGTCCGTGTGGGCTTACCCCCGTGGAGGTTCGAGTCCTCTCGACCGCACCATTACATAATCTACGAGGGCACCCCTAATTGGGGTGCTTTATTGCATAGATTTCCTATATTCATAGCCCGAAAGGACGAAAGCGAACATGATTCAGTATAAACATAAGGTAGCCGGCTACCTCGTTCCCTCTTTGGAAGGAATGGAGGAGGCTGCGATTGCCGGAATGTTGGAATATCCGCCGAATCCGGACATGGGAGACTTGTCGCTGCCATGCTTCAAGCTGAGCAAGGTGCTGCGCAAGGCGCCTCAAGCGATTGCTGAAGACCTTAAGGCCAAGCTGGAGCAGGCTGATTGGCTGGAGAAGGTTGAAGCGGTATCGGGATATTGCAACTTATATTTGAAGAAAGATAGTTTTGTTCAAGATCAGTTGTCCTCCGTACTCTCCATGAGACAGCAATTCGGTTCCCAGAACCTGGGTCAGGGCCGGACGATTGTCATCGATTATTCCTCTCCCAATATCGCCAAGCCGTTTCACGTCGGACATCTGCGCACGACAATTATCGGCAATGCGCTTTATAAAATTTTCTCATTCCTCGGGTACAATGTAGTTCGGGTCAACCATCTCGGAGATTGGGGAACCCAGTTCGGCAAGCTGATTGTCGCTTATAAGGAATGGGGCCAGGCGGAAACCATCGAGCAGGAAGGAATCAGCGAGCTTCTGAGGCTTTACGTCAAATTTCACGATGAAGCGGAAACTCATCCTGAACTGGAGGATAGAGCCCGCGGCTGGTTTGTCAAGCTGGAGCAGGGGGATGAAGAAGCGACCCGGCTGTGGAAATGGTTTGTCGAGATCAGCCTGAATGAATTCAACAAGATTTATGATTTGTTGGGGGTCAGCTTCGATTCCTATGCGGGAGAAAGCTTCTACAATGATAAGATGGCCGCGGTCGTTCAGGAGCTGAAAGACAAGCAGCTTCTGGAAGAAGACGACGGAGCGATGCTTGTACGTCTGGACGACTATAATATGCCCCCGGCTTTAATTATCAAGAAAGACGGAGGCACCCTGTACCATACAAGGGATATTACAGCGGCCCTGTACCGGAAGAACACCTACGATTTCGAGAAGGCGATCTATGTCGTCGATGCGGGGCAGAGCCTTCATTTCAAGCAAACGTTTAAGGTTATTGAACTGATGGGTTACGATTGGGCAGAGGATCTGGTGCATGTCGCTTTCGGCAAGGTAAGCCTGGAAGGAGCCAAGCTTTCCACGCGTAAAGGCAACGTTGTCATGCTGGAGGACCTGCTTACACAATCGATCGCCAAAATTCGGGAAATTATCGAAAGTAAAAATCCGGACATGGAAAATAAAGATGAGGTGGCCCGTCAGGTTGGCGTTGGTGCCATTATCTTTAACGATTTGAGCACAAATCGGATTAAAGATATCGTCTTCTCTTGGGAAGAAGCGCTCAATTTCGATGGGGAGACCGGACCTTATGTGCAGTATACCCAAGCCCGCTGCTGCAGCGTCCTGCGCAAAGCCAACGATGGCCAATCGACAGAGCTTCCGGACGGAGGCGCATCGTTCGATGCTTCGCTGTTGCTGAACGAGGAAGCTTATGCGGCAGCAAAGCAGATAGCACTGTTTACGGAGACGGTAGAGCAGGCCATGGTCAAGATGGAGCCTTCGATCATCAGCCGTTATCTGGTCGATTTGGCTCAGAGCTTCAACCGCTTCTACCATAACTGCCCTATTCTTGTGGATGATGAAGAGCAGCGCAAAGCAAGATTGGCACTGGTTAAGAGCGTGCAGATTACGCTTCAAAACGGCCTGGCCCTGATCGGCTTGGAATCGCCTGAGAAAATCTGATAATTGTTAGACCGCCCTCTGGGCGGTTTTTTAAATGCCAGATGTTTACAATATTTAGGGGCCGATTTCGTTACTGGCACCAAAGACGAGCAAAAATGCAGGTCATTTTGCGTAATTCCGGTAATTCTCGGGAAAGACGAGCAAAAGTACAGGTCTTTTTCCGCAAAACGCTGAAAATCCGCAAAATGGCTGAATTTACCTGCACAATTGCACGTCTTTTGCTGTTTTTGGCTTAAATCGTTCCGAAGACCTGCACTTTTGCAGGTCCTTGAGCGCCTCGTCCTCATTCATTGACCTTTAAATCTAAAAAGTTAGGAAAGGTACGGTCTGCTGTTGATAGCGAGTTTTGAATAAACTTTATTTAGAAGAGATAATATTAAATCTGGTAACTTTACGGAATTTTAATGAGTAGTGCCGTTATGAGATATAGTTTTAAGAAGTGCGAACCTATAGCTCACATGCAAACCCCGGGAAACTCGCACCGACGTAACGACGCGGGTTTTTGGCATTTTTGCAGATTTTGTTGGCAGTATGAACCTCGCAAAATGGAGATTCGCACTTTTAACTGTTTGAGCCCTTGTGGTATGCTGGATTTGGCAGCACCCTGTCGCACTCTACGCGAGTGCGTGGATTGAAATAAAAAAATGTAACTACTATATCCCCGAATTTGATATAGTCGCACTCTACGCGAGTGCGTGGATTGAAATACCATTTGTATAGGCAGCCAAGTTTGCAATATAGTCGCACTCTACGCGAGTGCGTGGATTGAAATCCTATCGTTTAATTGCCCAAAATTCAACGCTGTCCCAGTCGCACTCTACGCGAGTGCGTGGATTGAAATCTTGATCCAGGAATGGAAAAATACTGGCTGTCATACAGTCGCACTCTACGCGAGTGCGTGGATTGAAATTAATGGTTTTATATTTCCGGCGAGTAAAACGCCTTAGTCGCACTCTACGCGAGTGCGTGGATTGAAATATTTCGTCCAGTTCCGCCTCTTTACGCCGGATGTCGTCGCACTCTACGCGAGTGCGTGGATTGAAATATCCCATAGTATGGACATTAGCTCATCTTTTGTAATGCGTCGCACTCTACGCGAGTGCGTGGATTGAAATCGTCTGCGCTGTATTGCTGTGTAAAATCCCCCGCAGTCGCACTCTACGCGAGTGCGTGGATTGAAATTGGACCGGATTATTAAAGGGGCCGAGTACATCGAGAGTCGCACTCTACGCGAGTGCGTGGATTGAAATAAGGCCAATGTGGATTTCCGAAGCCGGTAGCTTGTCGTCGCACTCTACGCGAGTGCGTGGATTGAAATGGCAACTGCCATGCTAAACGCATCACACAACGAAGGGTCGCACTCTACGCGAGTGCGTGGATTGAAATCTCACTTACAGCCGCATCCCACATCTTTTTGAACTCATGTCGCACTCTACGCGAGTGCGTGGATTGAAATAACATGCTGCAGGAAAGGGGGATGATGTTATGGATGTCGCACTCTACGCGAGTGCGTGGATTGAAATAACCAACTTTGAACGTATGGAACAACGGCTTTTGCGGTCGCACTCTACGCGAGTGCGTGGATTGAAATTGGCTATGAGCTCAAGTTTCCGTTTTACTAAGTCTCTGTCGCACTCTACGCGAGTGCGTGGATTGAAATCTTTGGTGCATTAGCAGCATAACCAAGGAGAAGGAGGGTCGCACTCTACGCGAGTGCGTGGATTGAAATACGTAGGTCCGGCGGAGGAAAAGAAAATGACCGCGTCGCACTCTACGCGAGTGCGTGGATTGAAATACTCGCGAGGATATTACGGAGTTTGAACGAACCAGTCGCACTCTACGCGAGTGCGTGGATTGAAATTCGGAGTTTCAAAGCTATACGTAATGAGGGAAATTGTCGCACTCTACGCGAGTGCGTGGATTGAAATAGCTCGCCAGGTCAAAGGAATGTTCGGAAAAAAACGAAGGTCGCACTCTACGCGAGTGCGTGGATTGAAATCGTTTTACTAAGTCTCGTTGATCCAATATATCCCCAGGTCGCACTCTACGCGAGTGCGTGGATTGAAATAATTACTTTCACGTTTGATTCCAACGGCGTAGTAAGTCGCACTCTACGCGAGTGCGTGGATTGAAATATGTCTATGAGCCCTATTAAGTCCATCGAGTTAACCCGTCGCACTCTACGCGAGTGCGTGGATTGAAATCGCTCGTTATTAGGGTCGTTTTGGGATTTAGTTTTTGTCGCACTCTACGCGAGTGCGTGGATTGAAATCCGATCCAGCCGAACAAGGCTCTCAGCCAGGCAATCCGTCGCACTCTACGCGAGTGCGTGGATTGAAATATCATCGTCTATATTAGCAATCTCTATCGAGATAGCGTCGCACTCTACGCGAGTGCGTGGATTGAAATGCAGTGATGACTACCTCGTACTTGTTCCGAAAAAGACGTCGCACTCTACGCGAGTGCGTGGATTGAAATTTTTTGCGGTAGTTGGTCCGCAGATATAGCTCCAGTCGCACTCTACGCGAGTGCGTGGATTGAAATATATCTGTTAGCTCCCATTTCATCCACGCTATACACGGTCGCACTCTACGCGAGTGCGTGGATTGAAATCATTGTTGTTATGACAATCATAGAATCACCTCTACTCGTCGCACTCTACGCGAGTGCGTGGATTGAAATGAAGAATTTGCGAAAAAGGCGGTCACTATCGATTACCGTCGCACTCTACGCGAGTGCGTGGATTGAAATGATAAGTAACGGAGGTGAGGCGCTATCCTTGACGTGTCGCACTCTACGCGAGTGCGTGGATTGAAATATGGATTCTTTTGTTTTTATAAACACTCTTGTCATGTCGCACTCTACGCGAGTGCGTGGATTGAAATCTCCTTGTGATATGTATATTTTAGTTTTATCATGGTCGCACTCTACGCGAGTGCGTGGATTGAAATCGTCGTATTATCGAGGTCTGGCCATACCTTGCAGTCGCACTCTACGCGAGTGCGTGGATTGAAATGGAAATGTATAAGGATAACTCCGCGATGCTCGAATGGTCGCACTCTACGCGAGTGCGTGGATTGAAATTGGGGTTGAACAGTTGCAACAAGATAAAGTGTTGAGTCGCACTCTACGCGAGTGCGTGGATTGAAATTCTACATAAATGGAGCAAACCGGGGCGCCGCGCAAAGTCGCACTCTACGCGAGTGCGTGGATTGAAATTGGCCCCAGTAGTACAACCACTACTGCTAGTGGAGGGTCGCACTCTACGCGAGTGCGTGGATTGAAATATTTCGGATTGCTTGGAACGATCTTGGGGCATCTAGTCGCACTCTACGCGAGTGCGTGGATTGAAATAAAAAGGCAGGTGATAATTTATGGCCGTCCCATTGGTCGCACTCTACGCGAGTGCGTGGATTGAAATCAACACGAAGTTTGTCTTGAGATCGACCGGTTGAAAGTCGCACTCTACGCGAGTGCGTGGATTGAAATTTGGAGTGATTCTTAAGCAAACCCCTAAATTTCCAAGTGTCGCACTCTACGCGAGTGCGTGGATTGAAATAATATCGAATTTATGAAATCCGTTGCGGATCTGAGTCGCGCTCTACGCGAGTGCGTGGATTGAAATAATCGGATTTAGGAAGCAGCAGCCTAAATGGATGTCGCACTCTACGCGAGTGCGTGGATTGAAATGGTCTCCTTCTTAGGCTTTTCCGGCTCCCCTGCTGGAGGTCGCACTCTACGCGAGTACGTGGATTGAAATCACTTGACCGGATTTAATATACTTAACTGCGCTTATCGTCGCACTCAACGTAAGTGCGTGGACCAAATCAATTGCCCGTTATTCGTTGTTATACGTCGCTCTGCATACCGGAGTGTAGAATCGAATCATTTATAGGAGACTGCAAATAGCAGTGCTCCTTTTCGGCTTCTCTTTGATTAAGATGCAGAGAAAAGGGGAATGCTGGTGACTGAAAGGGGCGGGAGATGCTGCCCTCTGGACGGCAAGCTGACGATCCATTGGAGGAAAGAAGGAGTGCCATGGTGAAATCGGATGAATTGGTTAAATATATTACCCAGCAAGTAGTTACTTATATCGACACCCCGCGTGAAATCAGACGGGAAAGGAAGCAGCAAAGGAAACAGGCGAAATCTATGGAGGGGTGGACGGTTCGCTGGTTCGGGCTGATTCCTGTTTCTCTACGGATGTATTATGATCAGCGCAAACGTAAAAAGTAAAAAGCTCTGCACCGCTTGTCGCGGGCAGAGCTTTTTTTCTCATTCCTGCGGCTGTTGAAACCATTGACCCGTTTGTTGAAGCTGTTCAAACATGAAATAACGGGGGCCATCCTGATCCAGAGCCGCATACAGCGAGCCGTCATTCCAGAGGTGAACTCCGGTTACCGCATAAGGATTGTAGACCTTACCGGCAAACAACCGTACGGTATAAGTAACTTGATTCATGGAGGACAGCTTGAAGAAGGCATTCTCTGCATTCAGGTCCTCAACAGGTTTTCCCGTTAGCCAATAGGCATGCTCGAAAGGGTCGAATTCGGGCATTTCCAAGGATTGTACTTTCTCCTTTGGCTTGGCGGGTTCCCTTTGAAAGATAGTCTCCGCGGATGGGCGGGAAGACAGCCATTCGGACAGATCAGGCAGCTCTTCTCCCGATTTGGCATCGAAGTAATGGAGCTTGTCATCTATCGTTACTTTCCACAGTGCCTGTAATCCGTTGGAATAGCAGGCTTCTTTGCGAATTGTGAGATCGGCGGCAAAATCAACATAAGAAACCGATGAATCGATAATTCCGGACTGTACCAATCCCTGGTACAGTGTTTGCATACTGTAGAGAGGCTTGCTGCCCGTTCCGTATTCCGTCAACTGGTAACCGCCGTCCTCTGCAGCGTTCACGATCAAGTATCCGACCTGGCGATCTCCTTGGTTTAATAACACCACCCAGCCGTGCAGGCCGGGGCCGAGAGGGAGAACCTCGCGGCTCGCCCCTTTCCATGTATCGAATCCGGGCTGATCGTAGAGGGAAGCAATCCATTTGTCGATTTGCTGATCCAGCTCCGGCTGAGCGAAGATTCCCGCTTGTGCATATTCATTTTTGATATAGTTGGAGGGCTCTTCGTCCCTTGCCTCACTTGAAGCATCCTCCATCTTGAGCTGGTAATCGTTGTTGGAGACAGGGCTGCCGGCAACCGGCAGGGAGCCTTCCTCCGGCCGGACAGACAGCTTGTCCTCCATGCCTTCGGCCTTCACCTTATCGATGGAAGCAGCGGTGGAGAGAGCTTGCGGGAATACCGCGTAACCAATGAAACCAAGCAGGAGCAGCAGCAGCCAAATCCATATTTTATTCATCCTTCACCCGCCCCTTGTTCAAATAGTTTTGTTTTCCTAGCTGTATTCCAGTGTATCGGAACCCGATGAAAAAGTTTGTTTAAATCTGTTGCCGGACCTGTTTTTTTTCAGTTCTTTTCTTGCAAGCTTTTAGCGATTTTCGTCAGATAGTGGGGCCTTTCCGTCCTTGAGATGAAATAATCCGCAGTTCATGACGGAAACTACGATCCGGGGCTTATACTGCCACTCCAATTCCTGCTGGCGGCCCCGATATTCCTGTTCCATCTCCGGCTTCTTCTCCGGTTCCGCAGTTTGCAGAAGCTCCTCATAATAATGTTTGATTCGGTCCAGCTCTTCCTGCAGCCGTTCCGATGCTTCGTCCGCCCAAGAATGATCGTAGCGCTTTATCTTTTTCTCCAGATGGTTTTCCATCGTGCTGACGGCTTTGGCAACGGTATGCCGGGTCGGGAGGAGGTGGATGTTGGTCGGCAGCAGAGGGGTCAGCTTCACGTTCTCCATCTGCTCGTGAAAGTGCTCCATGAATTCACCGCTGCACAGATTGAAGCCGAATGAATGATATTCGTCTCTCTTTAGGTCGCAAGTGAATTCCACCTTGAAATTGACTCCGAACCACGAAGTATACCCGACGGCTTGCGGTCGCCGGTTAGCGGTCCCGCGGTTTTCCTCGAACAGCCGGACGAACTTTCCCTTGCCGCGGACGACGTTGAAGATTTGCTCCAATCTGCGGCTGCCGTAAGTCAATATATCCTGGGGGAGCCTTCTTACGGTCTGGGCGGAGACATGGCCGAAATACCGGCCAAGAATGCTGTCCTGAGGCGGCGTCGAGGGCTGTGGGGAAGAAGCGGATTCGGCATCCGTTTCGTTCTTCAGCCCTTCCGGATCGAAGACGAATTGAAAGGTCATCGTCTCGGGCTCGGCACCGGTCCGCTCGACGAAGCTCCAATAATAGGACCGGCCGGTCAAATCTTTGTCCGCTTCGGGAGACAGCTTGACGGTTACGTAGGAGCGGCCTTTTTCAATGATCTGGCACTCGGTCGCCTCGAGATAGCGCATGACGTATTTCTGAATTTGTTTCGTATTCATCTGCGCCCTCCCGCCTGGTCCGCTGCCGGCCCGCTAATTCCGTTCAATACCGAAAGCATGGGGGCAATTTCTTTCTGAACCTCGTCACGGATGGAAAGAATCGATTGGCCCCATTCATCCATTTTGCTGCGTAATTCCTCGTCATCCCGCGATTCCAGGAAAAGCTTCATCAGATCGCTTTCTATGGAGCTTTTTTTGTCCAATCTCTCCAGAATGACATCCAGCTCGCCAATGACCAGCTCAAACATATTGATCTTCTCGTGAAGCAGCGATAGAATATGCTCCTCGATCGTTCCTTTGGTAGAGAGATTGAAGATGTGAACATCCTTGGACTGGCCGAGACGATGCACTCTTCCTATTCTTTGTTCCACGCGCATCGGGTTCCAGGGAAGGTCGAAGTTAATGATATGGTTGCAGAACTGCAGGTTGATTCCTTCTCCCCCTGCCTCGGTCGCGACAAGCACTTGGGCGCGGTTGCGGAACAGATCCATCATCCAATCCTTCTTGCCCCGGTTCATTCCTCCCCGGTAAGGAACGGACGTTATGCCATGATCCTTGAGAAATTTGAGCAGATATTCCTGTGTCGCCCGATATTCGGTGAAAATAATCGCTTTATCCCCGATGCTCTGCAAAATCTCCAACGCTTTCTCCGCCTTGGTATTCGCCTGAATGCCGCGGATCATCTCCACGAGCTCCCAAATTCGCACCCGGTCGGGGGAGTCTTCGGCCGTTTTCTTGAATAAATTGACCAGAGAAACGAACACCGCATCCCTGCTGCTGCATACTTCCCTCTGCAGCGTCACAAGGGACAGGATGCTGCTCAGATTGCCCCCGGCCGCGTTGTATCTGCCCTTGACAAAATCGGTTACCCCTTCATAAAGCCGCTGTTCTTCCGGGGATAACGTCAGCAGCAGGTTATTGACCTGTCGTTTAGTAAACGAAATGCCTCCGTCGCTCCGCCGGTTGCGGATCATCACCTTGGACAGCTCCTGCTGAAGCTGGTCCTCGTTCTTCGGAATCCGCTTGTCTACGACGAAATTGGTCGCAAAGCTTCCCTGTCCCCCGAGGTGTCCCGGCTTTAAGAGCGTTATCAGGTTGTACAGCTCGCTCATATCATTTTGAATCGGAGTGGCCGTGAGAAGCAGGCAATATTTTTTGCGGAGTTCTTTGACAAATTGGTAGTTGGTGGTCTTCTTGTTCTTCAGCTTATGGGCTTCATCCACGATCAGCATGTCATATTCCTGCTGGAGAACGATGCTGCGGTGGGGATCCCGTTTGGCCGTATCCATCGAGGCGACAATAACGTCGCAGGAGGTCCACATGTAAGCTTTCTTCTGGGCAGCGGCGGGGATACCGAATTTCTGGTTCAATTCCCGGACCCACTGCAGCACGAGAGAGGCCGGAACTAGAATCAGAGCTTTGCGGACGAGTCCCCGGACCATATATTCTTTCAGGATGAGCCCGGCTTCAATGGTTTTACCCAACCCCACTTCGTCAGCCAGGATCGCCCGGCCTCTCATCTCGTACAGCACTTTCTTGGCCGTATCGATTTGGTGGGGCATCGGTTCCAATTGCGTCGTATGAGCCAGACACTGCAGTTCGTCGAAGCTGGAGATCAGAGCCGCCTTCTCGGCCTCTACGGCCAATTGATACAGCGTCCAGCTGTCCCAGGGTCCGTTCCTGTCCATGCGGGATTGCCAGTCTTCCATCCAGCCGCGGTCGAAATATAGCTGCAGCCTGTCGTTGATGCTTCGAACATGTTCCGTCTTATCCGATCTGGTCATAGTCTCCTCCCGCTTGAAAAGCCATTTATTCTTGTGTCTAGTATGAACATAATGCCCCGGTTTCATAACTTTCGGACGGCAAACCATCCATTAGTTGGAGGTGGAAAACAGGGGGGATTTTCGCTATGATGAAAGAATAGGCAACAACTAGCACACGGAAAAGAGGCTGGATACATA
Organism: Paenibacillus residui; assembly: GCF_042677205.1. NCBI lineage: Bacteria > Bacillati > Bacillota > Bacilli > Caryophanales > Paenibacillaceae > Paenibacillus > Paenibacillus residui. The sequence continues at coordinate 51,708 of NZ_JBHTIU010000039.1, read as the reverse complement.
ATGAATCAATGGAGATGGATCCGTTCGGGGGCGGAAGCCCCGGCGATGAATATGGCGGTGGACGAAGCTATTCTCATAGCGCACAGCGAAGGGCGGACTCCTCCGACGCTGCGGTTTTACGGCTGGAGTCCGGCATCGCTCAGTATCGGGTATTTTCAGAGAGCGAGGAATGAAGTAGATTTCGAGGAGCTTAAGCGGCAGGGAATCGGGTTTGTCCGCAGAGCGACCGGAGGACGGGCGGTGCTTCACGACCGGGAGCTGACCTACAGTATGATTGTCGCCGAGTCGTATCCCGGGCTGCCCAGAAGGGTTACGGAGGCTTACCGTGTGTTGAGTCAGGGCTTGCTTAACGGCTTTATCAACCTGGGGCTCGATGCGGAAATGGTGACTCTCGCTTCCGAAGAAGAGAAGGCGAAATATGAGTCTATGGGCTCAGCCGCTTGCTTCGATTCCCCGTCCTGGTACGAGCTGGTTGTCGAAGGGCGCAAGGTGGCCGGCAGCGCGCAGGTCCGGCAGAAGGAGGTTGTGCTCCAGCACGGATCGATTTTGCTTGATCTGAACGTAAAGCAGTTGTTTTCGCTTTTGAAATTTCGCAGCGAAGCCTTGAAGGAGCGGCTTGAGCAAAGCTTCGAGTCCAAAGCGGTGGCCATCAATCAGCTTCGCAGGGAGCGTGGGATGAACCCCGTCAAGCTGGAAGAAGTGGAGCAGGCATTCGTCCGCGGCATAGCGGAAGGAATGGACATCCGGTTGGAAGAAGCGGAACTGACTCTTTATGAGAAGGAGCTGGCGGAGCGTCTGGTCCGCGAGAAGTACGGCACCGACGAATGGAATTTCCGCCGATGACAGGGGGCTTGTCAAGGCCTATTTTTTGACTTGCGTTCAGGTGCCTGATTTAAAAAAATGAGCTTAATAGAGAAAATAAAAGAAAAGATCATTTGCGGACAGGCTAAATGATTTTTTTGGATGTTTGGTTATTAGTAGTACTATATATAGTGTTGTATAATGGATATCGCACACAATATGTTGTAATATTATACATATAGACAGGGTGCGTAAAGGGCCCGAACTATCGTCTTTTATCAAAATATAAGAAAGTATAAGTTTCACCTTATACTTGTTCTTATATTTCATCGGTAAACGGGCCTGTCCAAAGGACGGCGATATCCGTTTATCCTTGTCATATATGGACATTGGGGGCTATGAGGCGGGATTGGATGCTCATACCCGACGCCTTAAGTCTCTTTTTTCTGCCTTCGGACACTGTGTAAACAGTGCAGGAACGGGACGATAACGACAGGGCTTGATTATTTATAGGAGGTCGTATAAATGGGAGCTGCACAGACGACACGTCTGGAAGGATTAAGCGAAAAAATATTTCTGGACCGTTATGCAATGAAGGATGCGGATACGAGCAACGCCAAGGTAGGGGATGTTGTTCTTGTACTGACGAAGGATGACCCCAAATTTCCGGCTAAGGAAGTGGGGGAAATTATAAGCAGGGAAGGCCGTAACGTGACAGTCAAGCTTCGCAGAGGAGAGGTGGTCGAATCGACGATCGAGAAGCTCACTCTGACGAAGGAAAGCACTCCCGATCAGATGTGGGACCGGCTGGCCGGAGCTATGGCCTCTGTTGAAGCGACTCCGGAGAAGCAGCGGGAATGGGAAGAAAAGTTCAGATATATCCTTGATGACTGGAAGCTTGTTCCGGGAGGACGGATTGCAGCGGGGGCTGACGCGAGCGATGAACTGACTCTGTTCAATTGTTATGTCATTCCGTCACCGCATGACAGCCGCGGCGGAATTATGAATACCTTGTCCGAGATGACCGAAATTATGTCGCGTGGCGGCGGAGTCGGCATTAACCTGTCCTCGCTGCGTCCGCGCCGGGCAGTTGTCAAGGGAGTTAACGGCTCCTCCAGCGGTGCGGTATCATGGGGCGGCTTGTTCAGCTATACGACTGGTCTAATTGAACAGGGCGGAAGCCGGCGCGGGGCACTTATGCTGATGATCAACGACTGGCATCCGGACCTTCTTGACTTCATTACCGTTAAGCAGACGATGGGGCAGATCACAAATGCCAACCTGTCGGTTTGTGTAAGCAACGATTTCATGAAGGCTGTCAAGGAAGATTTGGAATGGCCGCTTGTGTTCCCCGATACGAACGATCCGGACTATAACGATGTATGGGACGGCGATTTGAAGAAGTGGAAGGAAGCCGGCAAGCAGGTCAAGGAATACCGTACCGTTCGTGCGAGAGAAGTATGGCATACGATCATTGAATCCGCCTGGAAATCGGCGGAGCCGGGTGTCGTCTTTATTGAATACTATAATGAAATGTCCAACAGTTGGTATTTCAACCCGATTATCTGTACCAATCCATGCGGGGAGCAGGGGCTTCCGGCTTGGGGAGTGTGCAATCTGTCTGCGATCAATCTGTCGAAATTCTATGATGAGGCCAATGATGACGTGGCATGGGAAGAACTTGGCAAGGTTGTCCGTTACTCCACCCGGTTTCTGGATAATGTCATCGACAAGACTCCTTATCACTTCCCGGAGAACGAACGCAATCAGAAGGGGGAACGCCGCATAGGGCTCGGTTCCATGGGATTGGCGGAGCTGATGATCAAGCTGAAAATCCGTTACGGCAGCCCGGAATCGATGGAATTCCTGGATAAATTGTATGGATTTATGGCCAAGGAAGCCTATCTCGCATCGGCCGAAATTGCCGAAGAGAAAGGTGCTTTCCCGCAGTTCATAGCCGATAAATTCCTGCAAAGCGGGTTTATGAAAAACATGATAGCCGTTTATCCCGAAGTGGAAGAGGCTATTCGAAATAAAGGAATGCGCAACGTCACAGTTATTACGCAAGCACCGACAGGAAGCACGGGAACGATGGTGGGCACATCGACAGGGATCGAGCCGTACTTCGCCTTCGAATACTTCCGCCAAAGCCGGCTCGGTTACGACAAGCAATACGTGCCGATTGCCCAGGAATGGAAGGACAGTCATCCGAATGAAGAGCTCCCGGATTATTTCGTAACCGCGATGGACCTGTCGGCGGAGGACCATATCCGTGTGCAGGCAGCTATCCAGCGCTGGGTGGACAGCTCGATTTCGAAGACGGCCAACTGTCCGGCGGATTTCACCGTCGAGGAGACGAAGGAACTGTACGAGCTTGCATTTGATCTCGGCTGCAAAGGCGTAACGATCTATCGGGACGGAAGCCGCGACGTGCAGGTGCTGTCCACGGACAAGAAGGAGGACAAAGCGAAAGCCGACTCCACAGCAAGCTCCGAAGCCGGGGCATCGGCTGCTGCCCAAACGGCGGCAGGCGGGAATGATGCGGCTGTGCTGCCATCGCTGTCCGTTACTGCGGCCGCCGTGGAACCGAAAGTGTTCGACAAGCAGTACAAGAGCCGTCCGCAGGTGCTGCGCGGAGCCACGTACAAAATCAACACGCCGTTCGGTATGGCCTACATTACGATTAACGATTTGGACGGTATTCCGAGCGAAATTTTCCTGAACGTGGGCAAAGCGGGATCGGATGTCTTCGCCATGTCGGAAGCGTTGGGGCGCGTCTGCTCGCTGTTCCTCCGTTACGGGGACCACGGAAACAAGGTCAGCCTGCTGATCAAGCACCTGAAGGGAATCGGCGGTTCCGGAGCCATCGGCTTTGGCGTCAATCGGGTAGAATCGATCGCCGATGCGGTGGCCAAAGCACTGGAGACGCATATCGGTTCCACCGCCGAGCAGGAGATGGCTACAACGTCGGCACAGGTCAATGAGGAAGCACCCGTCACCGCTTCTCTCGAAATCCCGATGCCCGGCGTCAGCTCGAAGGACATCTGCCCATCCTGCGGCTCCGTCGCCTTGCTGAACGTGGAGGGCTGCAAAACCTGCTCTAACTGCGGATACAGCAAGTGCAGTTGATTAAGTAGTTGTAGCGGTGTGAATGGATGTAGTCGGTCAAATGTAATGGAAAAATGATCGAAGTAATGAGAAAGTTTGTTCATAAATAAGAGAAACCACTGTGATATACAGGCTGATTGCATTTTATGCATGTGTGCCGATATCACAGTGGTTTTTATTTGCAAAATTAGTTGACAATGCATTATAAATTCAAGTATTATGCATAAAGTTGGAAAATAAACTAATGGAGTCGAGGTTATGATGAATCGTGATCTGTTCCAGCATGGAGCGTATGGGAAAGAAATCGCTGCCATTTACCGCCATCTGCAGATTCTTGTCTCCGCCAGGCTCGCCCCACTGCGGGTCGGATTCGGACAGCATATGTTTCTGCTCATGCTAGCGAAGAAGGAGGGATTAAATCAGAAAACGTTAAGCGAGCTTCTGCTGGTCGACAAGACGACTACGGCCAAAGCAATCCGGAAGCTCGAGAAAGAAGGTTATGTCCGAAGGGAAATCGATCCCGTCGATTTCCGAAACCAAAACCTTTATTTGACCGATGACGGTAAGGCCATCGTGCCGAAAATCGAAGAAGCGTTAGCTGAGGTAATGGAAACGGGATTGGCCGGTATTGATCTTGACGAGTCGGGCTATAAGGAATTTATGGATTTGTTAAAAGTCATATTAACCAACTTCCATAGGAAAGTTCGTCAGAACGATCAATAACTATTTTCGTGGGAGGGAAGTGCCTATGAAGATTGCCGCTATCGGCTCAACGAGTCCGACGGGGCCATCGAATGACCGCTCTTACGAGACGCCTCGCCTCCGTCCTAATGGATGCGGCGGAATCCGCCTTATATTGTCGAGCGGTCGTATATGTGACGGGCAGTAAGTAAAAGGAGGAATACGATGCATTATCTTTATACCGCATTATTGGTGATTCATATCTTGTCGGCTATCTTGGGTGTCGGACCCGTCTTTCTCCTTAATATGATTTTGCGGAAAGCGAAGACGGCGGAGCAGCTTCGCTATGCTCACCGGATCGTGAGCAGATTGAATCGGAACGCCAACGCTTCCTTCGGCTTGATCCTTCTCTCCGGGTTGTCGATGGGGTGGATAAATCCTTGGTTGTTTCGGTTGGAATGGTATATCGCATCCTTGGTCTTATTTTTCGTATCCGGCGTATATGCCATCACGGCGGTAGAGCCGATTTTGAAGCAAATGAACAGAATTGCGGGGCAAACGGAGGACAGCGACATCCCCCGCGAGCATGCGGCGTTGCTTCAGAAAAAGCAAGTTCGCGATCGGGTCGCAAACCTCATCGCGATAGCCATTATCCTTCTTATGATCGTCAAGCCTACGTTCTGATCCGGATGAAGAAGGGAATCATGAATCGGCCCATCCATGACTGGCAAGCCCTTCGAGATGCCGGCTGATGAATAACGACGGCAGTCAATCCAAGATTGGCTGCCGTTGCCCGTTGAAGTAACGGGCAGGAGAACACAGCAATACAAGCTCGAATATTCCATGTCACATGTGCAAAAATGAGCAAACCAAAAGAAATACCCTATAATTTGAAACAGTGGTATTATTATGATGAAATACGTAATTTCGAGGGTTTGTGCGCAGGAATTGTTATGGACGATGTCGATGCATCCCTTATTTTTTAGCGTTAAAGCTTGCTCTTAATATTTCATGGAAATGGAGGGGCGACGAATGAAGGTTTATATACTTACAGATATGGAAGGCATCAGTCTGGCTTATCATTGGGATCATGTTAAGGAAGGGACGCCTTATTATCGGAACTATCAGAACATACTGACGAACGAAGTTAACGCGGCGGTTGAGGGAGCACTGGCCGCCGGCGCAAGTACAGTTATTGTAAATGACGGGCATGGGGGCGGTTCGGATTACAACTTGCTCTGGGAGAAGCTCCATTCGTCTGCAATCCTCGAAAAACCCGGTTCTTCTACAAATATATTAACTTCGTTGGACGAATCTTTCCATGCGCTGCTTCTTGTTGGTTACCACGCTATGGAAGGAACACCTCTTGCGGTAATGCCGCATACTCAAAGTCATGTGAAATGGAAGTCTTATGAAATTTGCGGACAGGTCTACGGTGAAATTGGCCAAATGGCCCTTATAGCCGGCGATTATGGCGTTCCTGTGGCTTATATTAGCGGTGATCTTGCCGCTGTCCAGGAGGCGAGACAGTTGTTGGGACCGGATCTGCCTAATACGGTTGTCAAATGGGGGCATCCCAACGGCAAGGTTAGAAGTCTTCACCCGGAACAATCGGCAAGACAAATTAGGGCCGACGTGGAACGGGCGCTGCAGTTCAAGGATCGGAAACCGTTCTACTTCCCGGGCCCTTATGAAATTACCGTCAGGCTTAAAGAACCGCAATTCGCGGACGAATATGTTTCCAAAGACATTCGGCGGGTGGATGAAGTCATTATTTCCAAGACTGTGAACTCTGCTCAATATATTTTGGACCTCTAAAAAGAGTTGGCCGAAGAGGATACCCTCATGAACGGGAAGCAGATAAAAGATGCAGCTGCAGACCGTCATGAGGGGTTATTCGGCCGATATTCCTCGCCCCGCTGTCGTTCATCAACCAATCCTGTGCTAAATTCAGCATCCAAATTTGACGTTTCGAAGATAGCTATTGTTCTCGGATTTGAAGCAGCTCGAAGATTACGTGCAGCATTTCCTCCAGTTTAATTTTTTCGTCAACAAAGTGCTGCAGATTAATTCCATTAAATAAGGCCATGGATGCTGTAGCAAGAATCCTCGCGTCCAGGGGACTTCCAATAAGGCCTTCGTCCTTCATCACTTGAAAAAAATGCGTGAGGAATTGTCGCCATTCTTCCATTTGTTCAATAAGCCTTTCCTTGACCAGGGGAAGCTCATTCGAGTTCATGCATCCATGAATCAGTAATAACGAGGAACCTTGCTCATAAGATTCTCTGATTAACCGTAGAGAAAATTCCTTGAAATTGCTCAGCATATTCTGATCCTTCCGTGCCAATGCCGCTTTTAATTCATCAAAATAAAAGTCGATTCCTTCCTTGATGATGGTAAGCAAGAATTCCTCTTTACTAGTGAAATGAGCATAAAAGCCGCCTTTTGAATAACCTGCGTGTTTTACGATTTGCTCGATGCTTGTATTTGAATAGCCTTGGCGGGAGAACAGCTCTACTCCGGACTTAATTAATCTATCGATTGTTTTCTGTGATTGCTCCTGATTTCCCATTACCAAATCTCCTTTTATAATTCTGAAGACCCATTGATTATAACATATTTTGAAATGTATAATGATCCCTAAATACCGACTGGTTGGTATGAAGACGGAGTGAAAAGTTTTTCGTAAGCAATCTCTCGGTGAGAAAATAGTAAAGGAGACATCGATAATGAAGAAAAAGAGTTGGATGATTGCGGCGGCATTTGTTGTACTTTTGACTCTCGTATTCTTACCTGTCCAGCAGTCTTACAGTGCGGAGGGCTCTGAGACAGTCGGAATTACAGGCAGTGCGCTTGATGGCAAGTTTCATCTTAGTCACGTGATCAAAATCTACGTACCGTCTACGGTAAAGGGCAACATCCCGATTACCGAGGAAGCACAGCAAAGATTCGTTGATGAGGCGCTTACGAATTTCTCGGAATGGTTTGGAGGCGCTACCGCTGTGGACGGGGAAGGAGCTTGGGTCGATAAAGACAAGACATTGATTAAGGAAAACGTCACGATTGTGTACGCTTTCGCTGAAAAGCTCGATAAAAAATTGATCGATCAAGTGGTGGCTTACGCGAAGCAACTGAAGGAAGATTTGGCACAGTCTTCGGTATCCCTCGAAGTGGATGGCAAAATGTATTTTATAGAGTAAAAAAGTTTCGTCAGCAAGACTGGGTACCATTGGAATTGCAGTCGAAGTAGGACGTGGGAATCGTTTCTTTTCGTAAGGAATAATTTATGAGATGTCATCGACTCGTACCTTTAGGGTGCGGGCTTTTTTTTGTTCAACGAATAAAATGCTGAATGATATTGCCAATAGTATTCATTATTGAAGAAACTTTTTTTCTTTGTTATAATCCTTTTGAATTTCCAACTATTAGAAAATAGAGGAGTGTAATGATGGCTATCATTTCTTTACATGATGTAGTAAAGGAATATAAGCAATATAAGCGATATAAAGGGTTCTGGGGGTCATTTCGCAATTTGGTCACTCAGGAATATTCTATTAATCGAGCAGTAGAAGAGATCTCTTTTTCAATAGCCAAGGGAGAGGCCGTTGGACTGCTTGGGCAAAATGGTGCAGGCAAATCAACAATTATTAAAATGCTGACAGGCATTCTTGTCCCCACTTCGGGCCATGTTCTTGTTCGCGGAAACAATCCGCATAAAAAGAGAAGAGAAAATAATCGGCATATCGGAGTTGTATTTGGACAGAGGAGTCAGTTGTGGTGGGATCTTCCTGTCGCCGATTCGTTTGATTTGCACAGGCATATTTATAAAATACCCCTTAAATCATACAAGGAAAATTATAATAAATACATTGAATTGCTGGGCATGCATTCATTCATCACACAGCCTGTACGTCAATTAAGTTTGGGGCAGCGGATGCGCGCAGAAATTGCGATCTCCCTCTTGCATGAGCCCGACATTTTATTTCTGGATGAGCCTACGATCGGGTTGGATATTATGGCAAAGGACCGGATACGGGAGTTTCTGCGAACCGTAAATCAGGAGAAAAAAGTAACTATCATTCTGACAACCCATGATATGAAAGATATCGATGAGATTTGTCCCCGATTGCTGGTTGTGAACAAAGGGAAGTTGGTTTATGACGGCGAGGTCAAGCAATTGAAGGAGCAGTTAGGCGGGGGGCAGAAGGTGACGATTGAATTTGCCGATCCAATCCATCCTATATCTATTCCCGGTGTCCAATTGATTCAAGATGAAGGAAAGCGCAAGCATTATCAGTTTTCCCGGAATAATGCTTCTGTTTTTGAACAAATCAGCAAAATAGCAGCACAGCATCCTGTTATCGACGTGACGATGCGGGAGAACGATATTGAGGACGTCATAAGGTCTTTATACCAACACCTGGAGGGTGAAGGTTCTGAAAGCGATAAAAGTATGCAAGGATTGTCCAATTTCGTGGAGAAGAAGGTGGCCGGCACATGATGGCTTATTTCTCCCAAGCCATGAAATCGTTCTCAAGAAGTATGGCCTATCGGGCTGAAGTATGGCTACAAATTGGCGGCAACATCCTTTTTCTTCTCATTCAAATATCGATATGGAAAGCCCTGCTTGGAGATTCCATTACGAGTGGTGTAGGACTTAAAGAAATGGTGAGCTATTCCATATTGAATACGAGCTTATCTATCATACTGATGACACATGTACATAACCAGGTTGATGAGAGTTTGAAGACGGGCGGAATAATGATGCATCTTGTAAAACCGCTTCGCTATCCTTTCTTTTTGTTTGCCGATGAAGCGGGGAAAAACATGTATAAGATTGTGTTTCAGTTGATACCGACTTTGCTTATTGCCGCGCTGCTCTTCGGACTGCAGCCGATCTCTGCATCTCATGATCTCATTCCCTTTGTGGCTACTGTTATGATCGCCTTGTTGATTTCTTTTGGGATTGGCTATCTTATTGCCCTGGTCGCCTTTTGGTTTATGACAACCTTTGCTCTAAGGTGGACGGTGGGAGGACTTATTAAAATTTTTTCAGGTTCATTTATCCCGCTATGGTTCTTCCCTCCGGTCTGGCAGGATGTTGCCAATATGCTGCCTTTCAAGTTTCTGGGATTTGTTCCTGCTGCAGTTTATTTAGGGAAAATGACATCAAACGAAATCTATCAAAATATCATTGTCGGCTTGATTTGGATCGCTATTCTGTACGGTTTGGTATCGTTATTATGGTGGAAGGCACTACGGCGTCTGGCAATACAAGGCGGTTAACAGATTATGTAGAAAAAGAAGGGATCCTATGGGCTTGTCACTATTTTTGCGTTTCGTTCTATATAAATTTAAATCACAGATGGAATATCGTGGGGCATTCCTAATCGGGATCTGGGGGCAGGGGTTAGGATATGTTGCAGACTTTGTTGTGCTATGGCTGTTGGTGCAAAAATTTCAAACGATTAACGGATGGAATTGGTCCGAGATTGCACTGCTCGTTAGTCTTAATGTATTTACTTACGCGCTTGGCGCATCATTTTTTTACCATATGACGGGTTTCGATTCATTGGTTATAAGCGGGGGATTCGACCGCTATTTGACTTCACCTCTTCATCCGCTTACCCACCTTAGCGCAAATCAATTCAATATAGGGTATATTGCGCATTTCATCGTTGCCGGTTCGTTTTTAATTTTGTCGTTAGTGCAATTGGAGACCGATTGGTCCATTGCCACCATATTTTTTCTTGGTGTCGTATTAGTCAGCGGCGGGTTGATGCATGCTGCCGCATTCATTTTCTTGGGGAGCTGGGCATTTATCTTTACAAGCTCTCAGTTTTTATTTACTTTGTATGGCGCGTTGCGTGACTTTATATCTTATCCCATATCCATTTATGGTTTCTTCGTGCAAACGCTGCTAACCTTCGGTATTCCGTTTGCGTTTATTAATTATTACCCATCCGTCGTCATCCTTTCCAAGGATGGGGGAATATTCCCGACTTGGTTAGGTTTAATTGCCCCTCTAGTTGCCGTAGCTTGTTTCTTGCTTTCGCTTTTGATGTGGTTTTATGGAATTAAAAGATATCAGAGTGCGGGAGGATAAATCTTCGATTTCCTCGATAATTAACGTGTTCACTGAAAAAACAAGCGATCCTTGAGGAGACGGTTAAACTATAATCTCCAGGGATCGCTTGTTTTGCTTAAGTTGAAATGACGAGCTTCTTTTGTTGTTGCAACCCTTATATCATTTTCTTGTTTACCCCGACTAAAATATCCAAATCTATTGTGATCTGCGCGGAGTCTTGATTTTTGAACATATCCATGTGCATTTTGTCTGACGACCAGGCGAGAGGGGTCATTTGCGTCAAATGATCCATTTCCTCCTGGTTTAAGTTTTTCACGTAGCTGATATGGGTGACATTCAGTAAATCGAAGTGTTTTTTAAAAAGCTCCGCGGATTCATCATTTTTATAATGCTCTTTTTCATTGTTTTCAAAGAAGGCTTTTCGCAGCTCCAATAAATAATCGGGCCGAGGCACGACTTTAATGATCAACCCGTCAGGAACCAAAACCCTCTTGAATTCCTTATAATTCGAGGGAGACAAAATATTCAATATGACATGGAACGAATCATCTCTGAACGGCAGCTTGGCTAAATCGCTAACAAGCCAAATGTGGTTTTCGTATCTTTTGGAAGCCAGGTTAATAGCCTCCTTCGATATATCCAGGCCGAATCCGGTCATGGCTGGGTGTATCCGCTCATTCAAAATTTTCTGCAGATGAGAGCCTTCTCCGCAGCCTAAATCTACAACCATTAAAGGAGATGCGGAGGCAGCCGCATGCCCTTGTATACATCTTACGATGGCTTCATGCAAAGGAGTATATAATTCACTTTCGGCAATCATTTTGTGTCTTGCTTCAAATAATTCTTTTTTGTAATGACTGTTAGCGGGACGGGTCAGTAAATTCAGATAGCCGGTTTTGGCAAAATCAAATGTATGCTTATTAAGGCACCTCATGCTTTTTAGTTCCGTTACCTTCATCGAACCGCTGCAGTGGGGGCATTTGAAGATCGTTTCAAATGTCTTCGCTATTTTTGCGCTGTTGTTTAACTTGTTCATTCTGTCTCTCCCTTTCTTACCAAAATAAAAAAATCACAGGCTATTTGCCCGTGATTCAGAGTAAATGGGAAGAAGACCTTACAGGTAAGGTTTATTATATGAAAATAGTCGTAGCCCAATAAACCTTCCCCTTAATACAAAGAGAAGGTAATCATCTGCATACAAGGATAAACGGCTATCGCCGTCCATAGGACGGGCGCGTTTACCGATGAAATATAAGAACAGGTATAGATAAAAACTTATACTTTCTTATATTTAAATAAAAGAAAGGCAGATTAACCCGCCTTTCTTCATTAATTTATTGCGTAATGAAGATTATTAAAAATGGGCAGACTGATCCCGTTTACTCTGTTTTAAGACAAACAGAGCCTTTGAACATATTCAATTACTTGTTCAAAGAAGGGAGTCGCAGTCTGATATAGTACACCATTATTTAATAATCCTCCTCAAGATTTAAAGAGATACCTGAACTATAGCATGACTTTAAGGAATATTCAAGACGCATATTCAAACAATTGCCCGTCACCCCGGAACTCCGATAACGGGCAATTGTTAATTAAATACCTACTTCTCAGGATCAATAAATCTGGCGCAGCATGAAATAGAGCAGAGCGGCGGCTTCCTGCCGAAGCAGAACGTCTTTGGAACGGAACTGGACGGAGCCGTTGGCCGAAACAATTACTTCCGGCCCGAACATCCGGTTGGCCACCAGGCCTTGAACCGCTTCACGGGCCCATTCATCCGTTTCATCAGCGAGGATGGCTTCCCCAGGCTGAGTCCCGAACGTCTTCATCAGGTTCCACAGCATGACGGCAGCTTCCTGACGGGTAACCGGCTTATCCGGCTCGAAGATGCCGGGAGCCGTTCCCCGGACGATTCCCGATTCCAGTGCGGTTTGCAGCAGGGCGGCTTCCGGATGCTGCGCGGCATCGGCAAACATCACCGGGACCTTCGATGGCTCCAGCCCGAGTGCAGTTACGATTTGCGAGGCAAACTGGGCTCTTGTCATCGGGATCTCCGGCCCGAACGAACCGTCCGGCTCAGGGCGAATGATTTCCAATTCAGCCAGCTCCCGGATATAAGAGGCATAAGGATGATGATCGGGAACATCGATAAATCCGTCCGGTTCGGCCATTTTCTCCGCCCAGGAAACCGGATTATTGTAGAACAGGTAAAGGATGCTTCCATCTTCCCGTTCTTTGAAGGCAAGAGGCTGCCCGTCTTCATCTTCAAACAGGAGGGCATCCCGCTGGCGCAATATTTTCGACGTTTTGCCGGACTGAACCTCTAATTGGCCTTCCGGCGTTACGGAAACGCGGCTGACCAGAAACTTCTGCCGCAAATCCCGGTAAGTTCCCTCAAAACGCAGAAGTTCCTCCCGCGTGGACGTTATATACTCCTTCGGCTCCGATTCCGGAAAATACCGGTCCATGAAGGCATTGAACCATTCTTTTCTCAATTCGGCCGTCAAAGTGTCATCTTTATTATAGGCAATAAAGGCACCGGTGTTATGCTCGGGAAGCAGCCACATCCACGATGAAAATCCCGGGATATTTCCTCCTTTACCAATGACGGAATGCCCATTATGGTGATTGTGGTAAGCCGTTTCGAAGCCATAGCCCATATGCGGCACCTCGGGATGAATGGCATTATGGATTTGCTGCATCTGTAGTACGCTTTCTTCCTCCAGGACGCGGGCATTATCCAGGGCTCCTCCATTCAATTGCATCAGCATAAATCTGGTAATGTCCGAAGCTGTGGCAAACAGGCTGCCCTGCGGCATATCGGTTGGTTTGAGAGTATATAGCGGTACAGGCTGTCCCAAGGAGCTGTACCCGGTTGCCAGCTTGTCGCGAATGGAGTCTTTAAGCAAGAAGCTGCTGCTGTTCATGTTCAGCGGCTGAAAAATATGTTGATCCACATATTCATTGAATGGCATCCCCGATAAGTTCTGTACAATGTATCCTTGCAGCATGGAAGCGAAATTGTCATAAGTAAATGTAGTTCCGGGTTGGCGGACGACGGTAGGCATGTGCTCTTTAATATAATCTTCCATTGGAGTGAAGAGTCCCAGATCCATATGTATGTCGGTGCGCTTAAGATCGGGAAAATCGAAGCCGGTCGTATGCGTCAGCAGATGCTTCAGGGTCAATGGAGTTCCTGAAGGATTGTTTAGCTGAATATCCCCCATATAGGTTTGGATATCCGATGTAAGATCGAGCTTGCCTTGCTCCAGCAGCTGCATGACCGCCGTCGCGGTAAATACTTTGGATACGGAGCCGACTCTAAGGACGGTAGTATCCGGATCCATCGGAATTTTGCGCTCCCTGTCTGCATAACCGTAGCCTTTGGACAGAATGATCTCTCCGTCTTTGATGACGATCAGTACGGCTCCCGGAATGTCCATCGCCTGCACGTCGTCCCGGGCAAAGAATTGGTCCGCAAACGATTCAATATCGTCGGCGTTCAGCAAAGCGGTTGTCCCAGCCTCGGCGGAAGGACGGGCTGCTGCCATAGGTCTGCTCTCTTGCTCCATCTCTTTTTCTTGCGCGGAACCGGGTAAGCCCGTCCCGTAAGCGGCAGGAAGAACAGAAGCGGAAACTGCTAAAGCTGCGGATAAAGCGAGGCATTTTTTTCTCCCCCATGTTATTTTCAATCGAATGACCTCCTTATATGATGACGAATCTGAAGATAGTACGCCCAAGGAAAGGATTTCGTTCATTGAACTCTTGTCAAACGATTATTTCTCTCTCTTTTAACAAAAAGTAAAGGTAAAGCATTGGAAGCTCGGTTCGGGAGATTGTAATTTTTCGGTAATAATTTAAATAAAGATCGGGGATTTTTCTACAGTTGACAAAGGAACCGGTTTGGACTAGGATACGGAAGTGTTGTTTTGCATGAGATACGGGAAGGAGCTTTTTTTGACATGGAAAGATGGTTCAAGTTAAAGGAAAACGGCACCAATGTCCATACAGAATTGACGGCGGGCGTGACTACGTTCCTGACTATGGTTTATATCGTAGTAGTTAACCCGGCTATTCTTTCGGGGGCGGGTGTGCCTTTTCAACAGGTGTTTACGGCAACGGTTATTGCCGCCATCATCGGAACACTGACGATGGCCCTGGCAGCCAACTATCCGATAGCGGTGGCGCCGGGAATGGGAATGAACGTTTATTTCACCTCGGTCGTTGCCTCTCATGGGGTGAGCTACCAGGTGGTCTTCGGTACGGTCTTTCTGGCAGGTGTTCTTTTCCTGCTGCTCACTTTCACCAAACTGCGTGAGACACTGATTGCATCGATTCCGTCGCCGCTAAAGTTCGGCATAACTGCGGGAATCGGACTGTTCATCGCCTTCATCGGTTTAAAATCGTCGGGGATCGTGGTTGCCAACGAATCCACCATGGTAGCCTTTGGCGACCTGCATCAGCCGGTAACCGTTTTGACTCTCGTCGGGCTATTTCTTACCTTAATTTTAATGGCGCGCAAGGTCCATGGAGCTCTGTTTATCGGCATGGCCGTAACGGCGATTATCGGATATATCATGGGAATGATGGAGTTTAAGGGCGTTGTGGCCCTCCCTACGGCACCGGTGTTATTTGATCTGGACATTCCGGGTGTATTCTCCCACGGGCTGTACACGGTTGTCTTCGCCTTCTTGCTCGTCACCATCTTCGATACGACGGGAACGATGATCGGTGTCGCTGAGCAGGCAGGATTAATGAAAGGAAATACGTTCCCCCGGGCGAAGCAGGCCCTGGTGGCGGACGCTTTGGCTACAACAGCGGGCTCCTTGATGGGAACCA
This sequence comes from Paenibacillus residui, assembly GCF_042677205.1. Taxonomy (NCBI): domain Bacteria; kingdom Bacillati; phylum Bacillota; class Bacilli; order Caryophanales; family Paenibacillaceae; genus Paenibacillus; species Paenibacillus residui. The sequence continues at coordinate 36,191 of NZ_JBHTIU010000039.1, read as the reverse complement.
CTCCATCCAGCGCCTACGTGGAATCGACGGCGGGGGTGGCGGCCGGGGGGCGTACCGGGTTGACTTCGGTCGTAGTCGCCGGACTGTTCTTCCTGTCGATCTTTTTCTCGCCGATCATCGAAGGAATTTCCTCCCTTCCGGCCATTACGGCGCCCGTGCTTATTATTGTAGGCTGCTTTATGATGGAGGGGCTGGCGCGTATCCAATGGAAACAATTCGATGAAGCTTTCCCGGCGTTCGCGATCATGATCAGCATGCCTCTCACTTCGAGCATTGCGACGGGAATAGCGATCGGCTTCATTACTTATCCGCTGATGAAGCTGTTCAGCGGCAAGGGGCGGGAGGTCCATCCGCTATTGTATGCATTAGGTGTCATTTTTGCACTGCAAATGGTCTTTTTCCCAGCACACTAACCGGCGGCATTTATGGACATAAATTCGTTCCCCCGCACCCTTTCGGTTAAGACCGTTCCATTGATATAATTAAACCATGCGGGGGAGCGTGGCCGTTTTTAACAAACAATTAGGAGCGCTTGTGGAAGCGCTTCTTTTTTGCCATCCTGCGGAATAGGTTAGAACAACAATTCTAGGAGGAGATAGAGTGATCCATTCAGGGAAATCGGTTATCCAGCTCGGCGTGATCGGATTAGGCGGGCGGGGAAGAAGTTTATTGAAAGAATTGTTGGCCATGGATGATGTCTCCGTAACGGCAGTTTGTGACGTTTATGACGACAGGCTGCAGATGGGATTGACCATCGCGAAACAAGCGGGAAGTCCCGCGGAGGGCTATAGCGATTATAAAGCCATGCTGGAGCGCGATGACTTGCAGGGGGTTATCATTGCAACTACATGGAATACTCATGCGGAAATTGCCATTGCCGCGATGAAGGCCGGCAAGTATGCCGGTATCGAAGTTGGAGGAGCAGCTTCCCTGGAGGAATGCTGGGAGCTTGTACGCACTTCCGAAGAAACCGGCTTGCCCTGTATGCTGCTGGAGAACTGCTGCTATGGCCGTGATGAGCTTGCCGTGCTGAATATGGTCAAGCAGGGCCTCTTCGGCGAATTGATCCATTGCCAATGCGGGTATCAGCATGATTTGCGGGATGAAGTCGCCATGGGAGAAGAGAACCGCCATAACCGGTTCCACAATTATTTGCACCGCAACGGTGAGCTGTATCCGATTCACGGCTTGGGCCCGATATCCAAATGTTTGGATATCAACCGGGGGAATCGTTTGCTTTCCCTGACATCTATGTCCTCCAAGGCACGCGGCATCCGCCATTGGGTCAACGAGAATCTGGGCGAGGAGCATCCTCTGGCCAAGCTGGAGTTTGCCCAGGGCGATATCGTGACGACGATGATCAAGTGCGCACGGGGAGAGACGATACAGCTCATCCATGATACTACCCTGCCGCGTCCCTATTCACGGGCCGGGAGAGTGCAGGGAACGAAAGGCTTATGGATGGAGGATAATAATTCCATACATATAGAGGGCCGCAGTCCGGCTCATCGATGGGAATCGTTCGATTCGTATCGGGAGCAGTATGAGCATCCAATCTGGAAGCATTATTTGAAGGATGGAGTCCGGGAAGGGCATGGCGGCATCGATTATTTGGTCCTACGGGCTTTCGCGGAAAGCATCAAGTATGGAACGGATACACCGATCGATGTATACGATACGGCGGTCTGGATGGCGATTACCGTTCTTTCGGAGCAATCTATCCAACTGGGAAGCGCCCCGATGAACATTCCCGATTTTACCAAGGGAAAATGGATTAAGCGGTCCCCCGGACCGGACAGCCGTTATACTCTGGAGAAGGTCGATAATACTTTATTCGGGTAACGTTCACGTCTTGGTTATCGAGTAGCAGATATGGAATAACTTCATCAACATGTCCGCCCCGGTTTCGCCGCAAACTAATAGCGTTCAGTCAATGAACATGCGAACCATAATCCCATATCAGGCGGTGAAAAAGATGCAGTGGATGATGTCCTGGTTCAGAGGCCGAAATCGGCGGAATGCCGTTAAATGGCGCAGACCGTGGATGATGTCGGCATTGGCGCTTGCAGTGGGGGCGACAGCCGTCGGTTTAGCCAGAGGCCGAGGGGCCAATGTTGTTCAGCGAGTCCTTCAGCCATTCAGAAACAGAAGAATCGCCGGACAATGACAGCCTTCAAACCTCAGCTAACGGCTGAGGTTTGAAGCTTTATTCGTGATTAATCGTTTTTTACATTTAATAACTGGAGAAGCCATGGTTTCATGTCTACTAATCGCAGAGAATGTGGCAGCAAATCGGTTCCCGTTACGATAAGCGGGACCAGGGAATCGTCTTTATGCAGTGAGCCATGTCCTCCTCCGCCTACATGAGTGGGAGAGCCATCTCCGATGAATTCATATCCGGGTTTCGCAGTAATGACCAGATATCGGCCCTCGTGGGAATTTAACGAGCTGTACAGCCTTTGGAGTGCATCAGGATAGGAGCCGTATTGGATTTTATTGTCCCCTTCGCTTACCGTAATATCCAGCAGATCATGATCACCTTGGAGAGACCATTTCTGATTGTAGGTATCCACGTAAGTTCCGTTAACGTTGTAATGCAAGGTTTTCTCGCTGCCTCCCGCCCGAACCCTGACCCCGTCATTTTCTTTCCACGCGATTACATCCATTCTGTCATCCTGACGCAATTGTTCGGCTACGTCTTCGAAGCTCAGATCGGGCGTTAACAAATAGACGTAGGCCATCCGTTCATTCACACAGAGGACCATCTGATCTTGACCGGCAGCAGGTGGATTCTGATCGGCAATCCGGTACGCTCCGAGCCTCTCCTTGAGAGGAATGACGGATTTATTGCGGTCGGCGCCGATCACCGCTTGTCCGCTGTCTCCCATCACTATCCATATCGCTTGCTTAAGCGATTCTTCCCAAGATCCGTATGCATTCAAAATTTCCTGAAGCTGTTGATCCATCTCTCTAATCCCTTTCAGCGTTTCCGGTCCTTTCCGATGGACGATCAAGTCGTTATCCGGGAAGTAAACTACATTTAAATCCGTCAGCCGGTTTTCCTTAATCATCATTTTCAGCTCTTCAGCCGAAAATTTGTTATTGATGCCGTAGCTTTGCCATACAAACGTATTCCACTGATTAGCCGGATTATGCTGTGACAATACGCCAAGAGAAAGTAGCTTGGGACCTTGGGTTTCTAATTCAGAGGGTAAAGGAGATAGGGATGCGACCGAATCCGGCAGGACAAGCTTATGCTTTGTATTTCCACTATAAATCAATGCATTTATGGATGCCGATTCTTTCCCGTGGTCTGCCAACTGTTCATGAATCGTCCGGATGTCCGGGTTTAAATGTCTATTGTTCAAATGAAGGAGACTGTCTGTAAGAACCTGATTGGGCCCTTGCTTGATAACTTCCCGCAGACCGGTGCCGTAATTAATGACCCGCTGCTCGCCGGCATTGAACCAAACGAGACCGGGAATACGATGCTGATCGGGATGGGTTCCGGTTAATAAAGTGCTGTCGACCGTTACCGACATGGTAGGAAAAGAGCTCACCACATCGGGATAGTAACGTCCATGGGTGATTAGAAATTCGAAAGCAGGAGCCTGCCCGTTCCGGATCGCCTCCTGTAGGGGCTTATCCATGATGGAATCCGCCATAAGCAAAATAACGGGCTTCGATGATGGAGTCCGCTCCGATTGAGTGTGCAGCTGGTGCATGTTCGGCGGCCTTGTCTGACAACCGGCCAACAACGCTGCATTGATTAATAAAATCAGAATGATTTTTTTCATGAACATATATATCCTTTCGCTTGGCGTTAGTACAAAGGATCCCTATCGGCATGAAAAGCTAGAAGCTTTTTCTTATCACATTAGAAAGTTCATGTTCATTAAAGCATTAAAATGGAACAACTTTCTAATTGGCATAAAAAGCTACCTTTAAAACCGGGTTATTCGTCTTCGAAAAGGCTCCGTTAGGAGCTTTTTCTTAATATGGCCTGCCAGTCTGAAATTCATTAGTGATACACAAAAAACGCCCTTACGGCATTAAGGCTTCCCCGCGATTACGCAGCAATCATTAGAAAAACTAATGCTCAGAATAGCATATCGGTATTTCACATTTTGCTTTCCCCGCTTTATAGTGAATAGCGTAAGGAATAAGCATGTTCAAATAATGACAAGCAGCAGAGGTGGGAGAAAGTATGGGGGAACCGTTAACTCGACAAAATAAAAAAAGACAAACCGCCGGTTTTGCGCTCGGCATCGGACTAACGCTGATTATTGCACTCGTCGCCAAATATTTGGCCGGGTTTCCTTTCCTCAGTATCATGGGGCAGCTTGTCATCGCCATCTTGATCGGGATTTTTTGGAGGGCGACGATAGGGGTGCCGGACAGGCTCATAGCCGGTACCAACTTTTCTAGCAAAAAACTGCTTCGCCTCGGGATCATTTTGCTGGGGATGCGGCTTAATTTAATGGATATCGTGCATGCCGGCCCCAAAGTATTCCTGATGGCGATCATTGTCATCTGCTTTGCGCTAACGGTCGTATACGGGCTTGCCCGTTTGTTCAAAGTGGAGAAACGGCTAGGCATACTGACGGCTTGCGGTACCGCCATCTGCGGTGCGGCGGCCGTGGTGGCCATTGCTCCGCAAATTAAAGCAAAGGACGAGGAAACGGCCATAGGAGCAGCCATGGTCGCGATTCTGGGGACGCTTTTTACATTAATTTATACATTTATGTATCCGGTTATCGGGTTATCGGATCTGGGGTACGGTATTTTCTCAGGGGGAACCTTGCATGAAATAGCTCACGTCATTGCCGCATCCGATCCGGTAGGCAGCGAAGCCGTAGATATGGCTGTAATTGTCAAACTGACGAGGGTCGCTTTGTTAGTCCCGGTAGCCATTCTAATCGGGATATGGGCCAGCCGGTCGGAACATAGTAAAGGCAGTAGTGGAACCTCCTGGAAGTCCATTCCGATTCCGTGGTTTATAGTGGGCTTCCTGATCGTCAGCGGAATTAATTCTCTCAACATCGTATCGTCGGATGTAGCCGGCGTAATAGTGACGGTGGCCTACATGTTGATCGCCATGGCGATGGCCGGTCTAGGGTTAAATGTGGATCTGGTTACGTTCCGGCGTCTCGGTATGAAGTCGTTCGCTGCCGGTCTTATCGGTTCGGTCCTGCTGTCGGCATTGGGTTTTGGTCTCGTTCATCTTCTGAATTTGGCCTAACAGCAAGTGGATCCGGTTGAAATTGGTGAAGAAATCCCAATAAACCGCCCACGACTCCCAGCACGCGGTTTTGGCGTCGCATGACGGTAGTCGAGCACATGCCGCCCCTTCACATTCGCTTCGTCCAGAATGAGTCGACCAGACTGCAGTTTCGCAGTCTGGTGTTTTTTTGTGCACGAAAATAACTTCCCGTTTCTGTAAACCCCAAAGTAGCATTTATTGTGCACTAGTCGTTAAATGCGATTCCGTCTTGTGCAGAATTTCGTGTGCAGGTTTCCATTTTCTCTCCCTTTTGACTAGTATCCCTTTGACTCAGGAAGCTCGTATACGCCATGAATTTGGAAAATAGGATTCCATACTGGATAGGCAAGGAATAAGGTTAGAAGGAATGGAATGGGTTTAGATTCTATTTGGCCCCAGTCGTCAAAGGATGGGTCTATTTTTAGTTGTAGTTGCTCTGCAAAAGTGAATGAGGGCTGGATAAATTCTTATGGTGGAGAGAGAGAGAAAATTTTGAAGCGATAGGTTCCTGATTGAAGGGGATAGCAGTCGAAGGCCTGTTGAAGCACTGTTGGTTTCTGATTGAAGGGGATAGTGGTCGAAGGGTCTACTGAAGCACTGTTGGTTTCTGATTGAAGGGGATAGCAGTCGAAGGCCCGATGAAGCAATGTGGGTTTTCTGATTAGAGGGGAACTGAATTACACCAAACGAACAACGGGGGGCTGTCGATTTAATGTAGAATAGGTAACAGGATGATTGTACAAGTGAAAAGCGAATTGGTGCAGCATCAATGAAACTGGCAATGGATAACAGCGAAAATGTAACGGACCTGAGAGACTCTATTTCGTCAAATTAGGCGGTTTTTTTAGAATAAACGGACACAGATGCGCTTATTTTATAGAATTCTCCTACTTTCGCGTGCGTTTCTTGGGAATAAGGTCGTCTCAGTCCGTTAAAGTTACCGAAAGGCCCTTCCGAAGAGATTAAGGTCCCTTGGGTCCGTTATAACCAAACCGTGCAGGTTTCCCACATGATCTTAGTTGCACACCATTAATCGGCAGTCTCATCGGAATCGTTATTTGCGGCAAAAAGGGCGTTTTTCCCGTGTTACGGATTGAGAAGGCGTTATTTAGTAATCAACGTATCTCATCGCGTTCAATAACGGCTGGCGTGTTCGTTGGCAAGGCTAATAGGAGAAAATCAGCCCAATAACGGCAGCGATGTCTGTTACCTACGATGTCCGTTACCTACCTTCTCAACATCTCCTACCTATTATGAAGAAGCAGACCAGCTAACTGAATTAATTTCACGGATGGAATAATTAAGCGATCTGCTACTGAATCTGCCATAATCTCTGCCCGCCTTCCTTAAATATCCTTTATGGAACCTTTACATTATTATTGACACTTAAAAAAACAGTCTGCTATTATTAATACCATTGGAGAATATAAAGGGTTGTTTTTGCATAGTAGCCTCTAACAAAGGACTTGAATGAAGAAATAACAGGGAAAACGGCGAATATTTAGTTTTATTATTCCCTCGAAGAAAATAATTAAGGGGGCAGGTGACGGTCCTCGTGCAAAAACACGATCAGGACTATATCAAAAAGAAAAACAAGGCCACCGTCTTCCAACTGATCAAGTCCAGCTCTCCTATATCCCGAGCCAGTATAGCCAAGAAAACCGGGATGAGTCCAACTACGGTGGGGCGAATTGTTGCCGAGCTCTATGAGCAGGGTTTCGTTAAGGAAACGGAGGAGCAGGTAACGACCGGTTTAGGAAGAAAGGCGACTATGCTGGAATTGGACCGTACTTCGGTACTGACCGCCGGAGTAGAGCTGGATAAGTCGAAATTCAGGATCGGAATGGTCGATTTCGACGGGCGCATTATCAGTTTGCGCGAGGTGAACCGGGAAGTCTCCGAAACGGCGGAACAGACGCTGAACCGGATCGGCCTCGAATTGCAGTCGATGATTGAGCAAGAGGGGATGGACCCCGGCAAAATTATCGGTCTTGGCATCGGGATGCCCGGAATTGTAGACGAGCAAAGCGGGGAAGTTATATTATCGGCCCAGCTTGGCTGGAGAAACGTTCGCGTGGCTGAAACGTTAAAAACGATTACCGGTTACGAGGTGGCTGTCGATAACGAGCTTAAGGTGAAAGCGCTGGCAGAATATTGTTACGGTGCGGCCAAAGGCTCGAAGCGAACGGCCCTGATCGGCTTCGGTACCGGAGTCGGCTCCGCGCTAATCATTAACGGGGAAATCTATCGCGGTGAAACCAATAGTGCAGGAGAGATTGGCCATACGATTGTCGATCCTAACGGAGTCATGTGCGAGTGCGGCAAAATAGGCTGCCTTCAAACCTACATAGCGGAGAGCTCGCTAATAACCGAGTCGAATAAGATTAAACCGATCTCCACGCTGAATGAATTGTTTGAAGAACGCCGTAAAGGGCAGTTTTGGGCGGCCAACATACTGGACCGTGCCATTACATTTATCGGAATTACAATTGCCAATGTCATCTGCCTGTACAATCCCGACACGGTCATTGTCAGCGGGGATCTGGTGGAAAAATACGACGAGGTCCGTTCTTTCTTCGAAAATGATCAACTGCAGCAGTATGTTTGGGAGCCACTTCGGGATACGTATCAGGTCGTATATTCCGCACTTGGCAGCGAGGGAGTCGTTATAGGGTCGAGCCTGCTGGCTCAGGAGAAGTTTTTAAGCATTGAGTGCTAGGGCTCCGGTGGCTGGGAACGAGGTGTTCCAACATTCACCGCGCCTCTAGAATATTAATCTGGAGGGAAGACGATGAACTACGAAGTATTGGTCGAGGAATACCGCGGAGGTATTCTGGAAAATGTCCATATGGGCGTCCTGTGCGGGATCAATGAAGAAGGAAAGGTCGTCTATTCGGTAGGCAACGAGAATCATATCACCTTCATGCGCTCGGCCGCGAAGCCTTTCCAGGCCATCCCGGTCATTCAACACGGGGTTGTGGAGAAATTTGGCTTGACGCCTAAGGAAGCGGCGCTTTTTGCCGCCTCCCAGCGGGGGGAGAAGTATCATATTGAAGCGCTGGAATCCATTCTGCGAAAAACAGGCGTCGCCGAAGAGCAAATTCTGTGCTGCCCGACCTACCCGCTGAATGAGGAACCGAAAGCCGCGTACCACAGGGAGCACGGGGAGAAGCGCAAGCTCTATCACAATTGCTCGGGCAAGCATAGCGGCTTCCTCGCCCTGGCCAAGCTGCTCGGACATGATATGGACCGCTATTGGGAGCCGGATCACCCGGTGCAGCAGCTAAGCCTGGCCGCGATGGCCGAAATGGCCGACTACCCCAAGGAAGATATTCAAATCGGGGTGGATGGATGCGGCTTCCCGGTTTACGCGCTGCCGCTTCAGCATATCGCGAGAGCATATCTGAAGCTCGCCTGTCCGGATTTGATCGAAAATCCGGGGACAAGGGAAGCGGCCGTGAAAATCGCCGGATACATGAATGCTCATCCGGAAATGGTCGCGAGCCATGACTTTATTTGCTCCGTCCTTCTGGCGGATCCTAACATCGTGGCCAAAGGGGGAGCCAAAGGAGTCTACGGCTTCGGCCTCAAGAAGGAGCGCATGAGCTTCGCTCTGAAAGTACTGGATGGGTCCGAGCTTGTATGGCCGAACATCGTTGCTTCGATTCTGGAGCAAATCGGTTATGACAACCGGGAGACGATCGAGCGTTTATACGCCCTGTCGCCCAAACAGATCAAGAACGACAATCAAGTCATTGTCGGTGAGAGAAAGGCCGTCTTTACTCTGGAGGGAAAATAACGGCCGGGCTCAGGCTAAGTTGGGTGTCCAACAGCATGTGATTGCCGCATTTTCTTAATAGAGAAAGACCGCGTCAGCGACTTCATCCAGCCATTAACCGATGGCGAGAAGTATATATTTTAAAAAGGGAGAGGAACACAGAAATGAGGAAATATTTCCTAAGCTTAATGGCTGTTGTTATGGCTGTATTTATATTTGCCGGCTGTTCCAGCAAGCCTCAGGAAACCCACCAGGGAGGCGGCGAAAACCAACCGTTAGCCAAGAAAGAAGGCAATAGCGTAACGATAGCGGTTAACGCCAACTTCATTACACTGGATCCGCATAATGCCGCAGATACTCTTTCGATTAGCGGATACCGTACCATGTACCAAGGTCTGCTAGGCTTTGACCAGGATATGAAGGTCGTGCCGGTATTGGCCGAAAGCTATGAAGTAAGCGAAGACGGTAAAGAGTATGTGTTCAAGCTGAAAGAGAATATCAAGTTCCATGATGGCACACCATTCAACGCCGAAGCGGTCAAAATCAATCTGGACCGCCTGAAAGACAGCAATTTGCGGATGTCCAAAAGCTTTGCCGTAGTGGATCATACCGAAGTTGTTGATGAGAAAACGGTCAAGCTTACATTGACCAAGCCTTATTCCGCCATGTTGAACAAACTGGCGATGCTGATGATTATCAGCCCCGATGCTCTAGAGAAGTATGGTAAAGATATCGGACAGAATCCAGTCGGAACCGGTCCTTTCAAATTCAAGGAATGGATGCAGGGGAATCATCTGACCATCGAGAAAAATCCGGATTACTGGGAAGAAGGTCTGCCGAAGGTGGACAGCATTACGTTCAAGCCAGTGCCGGAGAACGGTTCCCGCGTGGCCATGCTGAAAACAGGAGAAGCCGATTTCGTCTATCCGCTGCCTACGGAACAAGTTGAGCACATTGACGGCAAGGACGGCATTGTCGTAGAGAAGAATCCTTCGACGATCGCCCGCTACATTTCCATCAACACGACGAAGAAGCCTTTCGACGATGTTCGTGTTCGTCAAGCAATGAACTATGCAATCAACAAAGATGCTTTCATTAAAGTAGTCAAGCAAGGATTTGCCGAGAAGCTGGATTCGGCTATGGCCCAGAAAACCCAACACTATGCCCAGCAAGGTGTATATGATTTCAATCTGGAAAAAGCTAAGGAGCTTCTGAAAGAAGCGGGCTACGCTGACGGTTTCAAAGCCGAAATCTGGGGCAACACCGATTCCGAAACGATTAAAGGAATGCAGTTTATTCAACAGCAATTGGCCGCTATCGGCATCGAGCTCGATGTGAAGCCGATGGAGGAAGGCACGCTGTCTCAAGAAATCAATTCCGCGAATTCTCCGGAAGAAGCCAAGGTTCAAATGTGGTATGTAAGCTGGTCTCCGTCTTCGGCGGATGCGGATGCTGCTATCCGTCCTTTGTTCGCGAGTGAAATGTTCCCTCCGAACGGAGCTAACACCGCCTATTACAAAAACGACCAAGTGGACGAGATGATCGCTACGGCGAACCAGCTGTCCGATCCGGAAGAGCAGAAGAAGTACTATTCCGATATTCAAGCTCAAATCTTCAAGGATGTACCGTGGATCTTCCTCGTCGTGGACGATACGGTCTCCGGTAAGAAAAACTATATCGAAGGCATCCACGTATACCCTGACGGTTCCATCAATGTCCGGGATGCCGAAATCAAGAAGTAATGACCTACATGATGCTGTGTTGAGCCGTCACCCGAGCTTAACACAGCATCGTTACTAAATGACAGGAACTTAACGTTCGGTGCGGAGCATCTGGGAATCCCAGCGCTCGATATGCTTTGGCCACGGCTGAGGCAAGGACTTAGGACCGGACATAATGCTGGGAGGTTTGGAAGGTTTTGGCCAAATTTGTGTTGAAACGGTTGCTTGGCGTGATTCCGATCCTATTGATCGTTTCTGTGCTGGTATTTTTCTTTATTCACTTGATTCCCGGTGATCCTGCACGAATGGTTGCCGGCAAGGAAGCCACTCTGGACGAAATCAATATGATCCGTGCCGAGCTTGGCCTGGATAAGCCGCTTTGGGAGGAATACGTTATTTATATGACCAAGCTGTTTCAGGGGGATCTAGGCACCTCGCTGAAAACGGGACAACCCGTGACCGAAATCATTCTGTCGCGGCTGATGCCCACCGTCTGGCTTACTTTGTTCAGTATGGCCTGGGCTTTGATCATTGGACTGATCATTGGAATTATATCGGCGGTCAATCGTAACAAATGGCCGGATTATTTAAGCATGCTGACGGCGGTATCGGGCATTTCGATTCCTCCTTTTTGGCTGGGGCTGCTGTTGATTCAGATCTTCTCCGTTCAATTGGGATGGTTCCCGACCGGAGGAACGGAATCCTGGTCCAGCTATGTTCTCCCTTCTATTACTTTGGGAGCGGGGATTATGTCTATGCTTGCGAGATTCACCAGAGCGTCCATGCTGGAATCGCTTAAACAGGATTACATCCGGACAGGGCGTGCCAAAGGGTTGAAGGAAAGCACGATTATCAAGGATCATGCCATCAAAAATTCAATGATTCCCGTGGTGACCATAGCGGGATTGCAGTTCGGTTTCTTATTGGGCGGATCGGTCATTGTCGAGACCGTATTCAGTATCCCTGGCCTCGGCCGGCTGCTGATCGATTCGATCTCCTTCCGCGATTACACGGTTATTCAGGCGGAGCTTCTTCTGTTCGCAGTCCAGTTCATCCTTGTCAACTTGCTCGTGGATGTGCTCTATGGCGTTCTTAATCCCAAAATTCGTCTGTCGGATCAGAGTTGAGGAGGGTCACCGTGAATTCAAATGAAGTAACCATGCAGCCGGCCGGTGAAGCCGCTCCCGTTGCGAAAAGCGGACCAATCCGTGATTTCTGGAACAAAATGAAAAGGCAGCGTCTTGCTTTCGCGGCCGGCGTTTTTATTATTTTGCTTATTGTCATAGCTATTATTGGACCACATATCGCTCCGTATGATCCGGCCGAGCCTGACTACGAGAACATTTTGTCCGGCCCGTCATGGGAGCATTGGGCCGGGACGGATGAATACGGCCGGGATATTTTCAGCCGGATTCTGGCCGGAACCCGATTGTCCCTTTCCGTAGGGATCAGTGCGGTGCTCATCGGCGCGGTCATCGGCACGGTGCTTGGACTGATCAGCGGCTATTACGGCGGCTGGCTGGACAGGCTCATTATGCGGGGGAGCGATGTCATGTTCTCGTTCCCGGATTTGCTGCTGGCTATCGGGATTGTCGCGATTATCGGCCCGGGCTTGATTAACGTTGTTATTGCCGTTGCCATCTTCGGGGTCCCCTCGTTCGCCAGAATCATTCGCAGCGCAACGCTGGAGACGAAGTCGACGTTGTTCGTTGAGGCGGCCAAATCGATTGGGGCGAAGGACCGGCGAATTATCGCGAGGCATATTTTCCCGGAGACGGTTCCAAGTCTCATTGTTTATTTCACCATGAGAATCGGAACCACGATACTGGCCGCATCCGGTCTGAGCTTCCTAGGACTCGGGGCCAAGCCGTCCGATCCGGATTGGGGCGCTATGCTGAGCATGGGCCGCGATTATTTGGGAATTGCTCCTCATGTAGTTTATTTTCCGGGAGCCGCCATCTTTTTGACCGTATTGGCCTTTAATATATTAGGAGACGGCTTGAGAGACGCCTTGGATCCTAAGATTAAGAATTAGATAGGAGTAACGCGCATGGCTCAAAAATTGCTAGATGTGAAAGGTCTCCGGACACAGTTTACGAGAGAACAAGGGAAAGTCAATGCCGTTGACGGGGTAGATCTCCATGTGAACAAGGGTGAAGTTCTCGGTCTTGTGGGCGAATCCGGCTGCGGCAAAAGCGTCACCTCCTTGTCGATAATGAGGCTGCTCAAGAACACTCCCGGCAAGATCGTCGGGGGGACCGTTCATTTCGGTGATCGGGATCTGGTCAATTTGCCAGAGAATGAGATGCGCAAAATCCGCGGCAAGGACATAGCGATGATTTTCCAGGAGCCTATGACCTCGCTGAATCCGGTATTGAAAATCGGCAGGCAATTGGAAGAAGCGATCATGCTTCACCTTAAATATGATAAAAAACAAGCTCGCCAGCACGCCATTCATATGCTGGATCTGGTAGGAATTCCGAGGGCTGCTGAAATTATACACGAATATCCGCATCAATTGTCCGGCGGTATGCGCCAGCGTGTTATGATAGCTATGGCGATGTCCTGCCATCCGCAGCTTCTGATCGCAGACGAGCCGACGACAGCGCTCGATGTGACCATCCAGGCGCAGATTCTCGAGCTTATGAAAAAGCTGAAGGCCGACAACAACATGTCCATTCTGCTGATCACCCATGATCTGGGGGTCGTTGCCGAAATGTGCGATCGCGTTGTCGTCATGTACGCCGGAAGAGTGGTGGAGGAAGGCGATGTGCTGGATATTTTCGATCATCCTCAGCATCCCTATACCAAAGGACTGATCCGCTCCGTACCGAAGCTGCGTCAGCCGGTTAAACGGCTCGAGTCGATTCCCGGCAATGTGCCGGACCTGACGAATATGCCCAGGGGCTGTAAATTTGCTCCCCGCTGTGCGGAAGCGATGGCGATTTGTCACGAGAAAGAGCCGGAGCTGTTAGTGAACGAAGGGCGAAGCTGCAGATGCTGGCTTTATGATGACGCGGCGAAGGGGGAGAAATAAAGTGTCGAAGCCTTTGGTGGAAGTGAAGCATTTACACAAAGTTTTTCCGGTTAAGAGAGGCTTGTTCGGGAAAAAAGCTTATTTGCGCGCCGTTAATGACGTCTCTTTTACCATACAAAAAGGAGAAACGTTCAGCATCGTCGGCGAAAGCGGCTGCGGGAAATCGACCACCGGACGCTTGATAACTAATCTGCTGACCCCAAGTGAAGGCGAAATTTGGTTCAACGGGCAGGAAATCAGCAAGCTGAACGCGAATCAGATGAGACCGCTGCGCAAGCAAATGCAGATGGTTTTTCAGGATCCGTATGCATCGCTTAATCCGCGAATGAAAATCAAGGATATCGTCGGGGAACCACTGCTAATCCATGAATCGATGTCCGCGGCGGAACGTGAGAAGGAAGTCCACAAGCTGCTGGAGGTGGTCGGACTCAACTCTTTCCACGGGGAGCGCTACCCGCACGAATTCAGCGGAGGGCAGCGTCAGCGGGTGGGAATCGCCCGGGCGCTCGCGGTTAAGCCGAGCCTGATTGTAGCGGATGAGCCGGTGTCCGCCTTGGACGTCTCGATTCAATCGCAGGTGCTTAACCTGCTGCAAGATTTGCAGGAAGAATTCGCGCTGACTTATTTGTTCATCTCTCACGACCTGAGTGTAGTCGAGCATATTAGCGACCGGATCGGCGTCATGTATCTCGGTTCCATGGTGGAGGTGGCGGATAAGGAGACTTTATACGATAAGCCTCTACATCCTTATACTCAGGCGTTGTTTTCGTCAGTGCCGGTACCCGATCCCCGCCTGAAGCGGGAAAGGATCGTGCTGAAGGGCGATCTGCCCAGTCCGGTCGATCCGCCATCCGGCTGCCGGTTCCATACGCGCTGTCCTTCCTGTATGGAAATGTGCAAAACGAAAGTGCCTGAATTCAAGGAAGTGGCACCCAATCATTATGTGGCCTGCCACTTATATGAAAAGGGGAACGAATGATGAAAATAACGGTCGGAAACGAGCAGTCCGCGGAAGTAATCGTTCATCTGTGCCGGGAATCGGACGGGGATCCGGTCCCTGGAGTGAAGCTCAGACCGCATGCCAGAAAGCGCGGAGCGGTCACCTGGCTGTACAGCCGGGATCAACAGCCTCATGATTTGATCATCGGTCTGGGTCCGGATGAAGGAATCTCCGCCGAGCGGATTCGGGAAGCGGCGGGCAATGCGGTGAGAGCGATCAGCAAGGAAGGCTTCAAGACGGTCGCTGTCCGGCTGGATCGTCTGGCGGAGCGGTTCTCCGCCTTCTCGGCGCCTGCTGGGCAGGCAGGCGGTTCGGCAGAGTTGAACTCCGCTGAGACTGGGTCGGCCAACGGGACGGAAGGTTCCATCCCCGCTGTGTCGACCAGCGCGGCATGGAGCATGACTGTGGAAGATTTAGTCGCTGCTTGGGCTGAAGGATGGCGGCTGGGCTCTTACACGTTTGATCTGTATAAATCCAACAAGTCGTCCCGCTCGGTGGAGCATCTGCATCTCATCCTTCCTGCAGGAGCCTGCACCGCTCAGGATCTGGAGCCGGCTCTGAAGCAGGCCTCCATCCGTGCGGAAGGAACGATGCTGGCCCGCGACCTATGCAACGAGCCGCCGAATGTACTCCACCCGGAATCGCTCGTGGAGCGGGTTATGGAGCATTTTGCGGAGCTTCCGGTAGGAGTGCGCATTTACCGCGACGAAGAGCTGGAGCGGCTGCAGATGAACGGCCTGTTGACCGTAGGGCTGGGAAGCCGCTATAAGCCGGCGCTGATTGAGCTGTCCTACGCGACCGATCCGCAGCTGCCCTTGATCGCGCTCGTCGGCAAAGGCATCACGTTCGACATGGGCGGCATGAATATCAAGTCCGGACGGGACCTCAGTGACGCCCGCTTCGATATGGGCGGCGCCTGCGCGGTCCTGGGGGCGATGGACATGATCAGCCGCTCCGGGATTCAGGCGAACGTGACCGCCTTGATTGCGACCGCCGATAATATGCCGGATGCCCGCGCATTCGTTCCGTCGACCGTGATCACCTATCCTAACGGAATCACGGTGCAGGTCGGGAACACGGATGCGGAAGGTCGGCTTGTACTGGCGGACGCTTTGCTCCATGCCGACCGGCTCGGCGCCAGGGAGATCGTGGACATCGCCACGCTCACCGGCAATGTCGGCCAAGCGCTCGGCTTGAAAATGGCGGGAGCCTGGGGCGACCGGCCGTTCATCGAGACTCTTGCCGCCATTGGCGAGAAGAACGGCGACCGCATCTGGCCGATGCCGCTGATCGACGAATACGAAGAACAGCTTCACAGCGATTATGCAGATATGAACAATATCAGCCATTCCCCGTACGGAGGGGCTATCGTAGCCGCCTTATTCCTGCGTCGCTTCGTGGATAAAGCCTCCCGTTGGGTGCACATCGATATGGCGAACACCGTACAGGTCGCGTCGGCCAATGGCTATTATACTGCAGGGGCTACCGGATATGGCGCCCGCCTGCTGGCCGATTTCGTTGCCTCCCGGGTGGAGGCAGCCAGGCAGCCGAAGGCTTGATTTATCGCAGTATCTGCTTTTAACCATCATTATGAAAATGATTCTTACTAGGAGGAGTCTAGAATGCTTCTGGAAATCATTAGTACCAGCCTGGAAGATGCCGTCACTGCCGAGCGCAGTGGAGCTAACCGTCTTGAGCTGTGTTCAGCCATGACCGAAACGGGACTGACCCCGAGCCTCGGGCTGATTGAAGCGGTCGTCGGCGCGGTGCAAATTCCGGTCAACGTCATTGTCCGCCCCCACAGCCGCTCCTTTCATTATGATAAGCACGACCTGGCCGTAATGGCCGCAGATATCCGCCACATCAAGAAAGCAGGTGCGGCAGGAATCGTCATCGGGGCGCTTACCGAGGAGAGGAAAGTGGATACGGAAGCAATCTCTTATCTGTTGGAAGAAGCGGAAGGTCTGGATGTCACTTTCCACCGTGCTTTCGACGATATAGAGGTAGAAGAACAACTGGAGGCTCTGGAGACGATCGCGCAGTTTCCGCAAATCCGGCGCATTCTGACCGCCGGCGGACAGGCTCCGGCGCCGCAATCGGCGGAGCAGTTGAAGAAGCTGGTGGACCGGTCGAAGAATACTTCGGTAAATATCATGGCGGGTTACGGGATGACTCCGGAATCGTTGAAGACTCTGGTACCTGCGACGGGTGTGACGGAGGTTCATTTCGGCTCCGCGGCCCGCGTTAACCGAAGCTTTGCTCACCCGATAGATCCCGGGGTTATAGAAACCATAATAAGAGATCTTAAGCAACTGAGCGAATAGATCAGAAGATAATGAGGAATAGGAAATGGAGCAAAATACGCAGTATGTTGTCGGGGTCGATCTCGGCGGCACCAAAATAGCGACGGCGCTGTTGGATCAAAGCGGCCAAGTGCTGCGGCGGACACGGTTCCAAACCGCCGAGCTGAAGACGGCGGAGGAAGTGATCGATTGTCTCGTCCGTTCCGTTGAAGAAGTACGCGGCGATCTGCCTGTTGCGGGCGTCGGAGTAGCTTCTCCGGGTGCGGTGGATACGGAACGGGGAATCATTCTGAACGGAACCAACCTGCCGGGCTGGGCCGGAATTCCGCTGCGTGAGGAAATGAAGCGGAGGCTGGGTATTCCCGTTCAAGTCGTCAACGACGCGAACGCGGCGGCATGGGGCGAATATTATGCCGGTGCCGGCCAAGGCTCGAAGACGATGGTTTATATTACGATCAGCACCGGCATCGGCTCCGGAATCGTGCTGGACGGCAAGCTGCTGCTCGGCAGCAACGGGATTGCCGCCGAGCTCGGCCATACGATGATCGGAGTGGACGGCCCGGTCTGCAGCTGCGGCCGGCCCGGCTGCTGGGAAGCCTACGCCTCCGGTACGTCCATTGCCCGGATCGCCGAGGAAGCGTCGGCACGGGAAGCGTCGCTGATGACGAATTTGGCCGCTCAAGAAGGAATACCGATCAGCGCCAAGCATCTGTTCGAAGCCGCCCGGCAAGGGGATGGAACGGC